>JADGPO010000158.1 GCA_017882405.1 Solirubrobacteraceae bacterium
ATTCTCCCGCAAACACACCCCCACCGGATCACGCCGAAACTCCGCCCGAAAACCCGGATCCACCAACAACCGCTCAATCAGACGGCCCGCGATCACCTGCTCCTCAGGCGTAGGCTCGGCCATCACAGCCCCTGAGGATGCAGGATGCGCTCGAACGACGAGAGATGGGAGCTGCTTGGGCGCGTGATGGTCAAATGGCTCTCCTTTGGGCCCAATCCGTCGACCGAGACTACCGCCGTGTCAGGAGGACGACAAACGCCGTCGACCACGAGGCGCCCCGGATTTTGGGCTCGTGACTTCGGTCGGCTGGAGCTCGCGGTTGCCGGTACGGTCTAGCTCAGTGGCCGCCACGCAGGGAACACGGGCTGTAGATGCCAGCGCCAGCCCCGTCAGGGGGTCGCGCCTGATCTATCCGCTCGTATTCTTGGTCGGGGCAGCGAGTCTGGGGGCCGAGATAGCGTCGGCGCGCCTGTTGGCCCCGTACTTCGGCGCTTCAACGATCATCTGGGCGAACACGATCGCGACGGTGCTGCTGGCTTTGTCGGCGGGGTACGCGCTGGGGGGCCGTCTGGCGGATCGGCGTGGCGACGTGGCAGGTCTGTGCGTGATCGTGCTGATCGCCTCGGTCTTGCTCGCGCTCGTGCCCCTGCTCGCTGACCCCTTTCTGCGCCTGTCGGTCTCGGCGCTGGGGGCGCTTTCGGTCGGGGGGTTCCTGGGCTCCTTGGTGGCGGTGCTGGTGCTGGTCGCCGTGCCAGTGCTGCTGCTGGGCGCGGTGGCGCCGTATGCCAACCGGTTGACGGTGCAGAGCGTCGGGCAGACGGGGACCGTCACCGGCCGGCTGTATGCGATCTCGACCACGGGGTCGTTGGTGGGAACGTTCCTGTCGGCGCTGTTGCTGATTCCGCTGATCGGCACCCACCGCACCTTCCTTGTTTTCGCGCTGGGGTTGGCGGTGATCGCCACCGCCGGGCTGGGTTCGCGCTGGGGGTGGCTGGTGCCGCTCGGGATCGCTGCGATGATGGCGCTGCCGGCGCCGGCGATCGGAGCCGATGTCGCCGGCGGGAACGTGATCTTCGAGGCCGAGACGCAGTATCAGTACGCGCGGGTCGTGCAGTTCCACAGCGGGGTTCGTTGGCTCCAGCTGAACGAAGGAGTCGCGATCCACTCTCTCTACAGGCCCGGTAGCTACCTCACTGGCGGCTACTGGGATGACTTTCTGACGCTCCCCTTGGCAAACGGGAGGCCCGTCCCGCGACGCATCGCGATCCTCGGCGATGCCGCCGGATCGGTGGCGCGGGCGTACGGTCACTTCTTTCCCGCCACGCGCGTGGACGCGGTCGAGCTCGACGGGGAGCTGACAACCATCGGGCGCCGCTACTTCGGACTGCGCGGGCGCAACCTGCGTCTGTACACGGCGGACGCCAGGCCGTGGCTGGCCTCCCGCGCCGCGCGCTACGGCGCGATCTTCGTCGACGCCTACCGCCAGCCCTACATCCCCTTCTACCTGGTCACCAGGGAGTTCTTCGCGTCGGTGCGCGTTCACTTGCAATCCGGTGGTGAGGTCATCGTCAACGTGGGTCATCTGCCGAACTCGGGCACTCTCGAGCAGGTCGTGACCGCGACAATGCGCTCGGTGTTCCCCAATGTGATCCGCGACCGAGTCAGCGACACCAACTCGCTCGTCGCGGCCAGCGCATCGCGGCTGTCTAGGTCGCACATCCTCGCCGCGGCGGGCGCCATGCCCCCGATCCTGGAGGGGCTGGGCGCCGCGGTGGCCAGCCGACTGGAACCGGCGGTTCACGGCGGCAGCGTCTACACGGACGACCGAGCGCCCGTCGAATGGCTCACCGACCTCTCGATCCTCCGCTATGCGGGCGGCAGCCGCTGATGTCCCAGTCGTCGACTCGGGTCGTGAATCCCATCCCCGCCGAGGAGATCCCGGGGTGGGCGCGTGGGATGGAGACGGAGCCATGCTCGCGAGGTCGTCGAGATCGACCTCATGACCTTGGGCGATCAGCCCACGAACGGCGGTGCTCATGTCCAGCGCGATGTGGAAGATCACGCAGTTCGCGAGCAGCGTGCTGAACTTGACGATCTTTTCCTGCTGGGCTGGGTCGTTGCGCCGTTCAAGCCCCGCCCCTCGCGACCCCAGTCATCGACCACCCCGTCGTCGGTGAAGCCCGCCAGGAAGCGGCGGTGTCGTGGTCGTTGGCCGCCCGGAGGAGGGCGGCGACGGGCTCGGGCAGATCAGCCATCGGCTCAGACACAGGCTCTCAGAGCGTCTTCTCGAGCCGGGCGACCACCGCCTGCATCTCCTCGCGCAGCCGCTCGCGCTCGGCGGCCAGACCGCTGATGCCCGTGCCGTCGGTGCGCGCCCGGCTGATCGCGCGTTCCAGGCGACCCAGCTCCAAGACGAGGCGCGTGTGCTCCAGGCGCTCGGCGCTCGGATCGGGGACGCGTCCTGCCTGGGTGACGATGTCGGCGATGCTTCGCGCCAGCGCCTCGTCCCACGGCGGCAGGTCGGCCAGCGGGGTGCCCAGGCGCCCCTGCAGCTGGCGAGCGGCGGAGCGCATCGCCTTGCTGGTCAGCAGCTCGTTGATGTCGATGGCCGCCAGCGCCGCCGTACCCGGCCCGGGGAGCGCCACGCACTGCGCCAGGAAGAGCCGCTCCTGGCGGACTGTCTGGCTGATCGGCGGAGGCGAGCCGTTCTGCGCGGGACCACTCTGCGAGACGCCGCCGGAAGGCGCCGGTGGACCCACCGAGCCGGGTGGGTGGGGCTCAATCAGCAGCGACCCCAACCGGCTGTCGGACAGCTCCAGGCGCCCGGCGATGCGGCGCGTCAACTCGTCGCGGAGCACGCTGGCGCCCAGTTCGCCGAGTACCGGGCGCAGCTCGGCCAGAGCCGCATCGCGTCCCTCGGCGCTGCGGGTGTCCGCCCGCTCGAGGATCCGGTCGACGTTGAAGGAGACGAACGGCACCGAGGCACCCACGCGGGCGCGCAGCGCCTCGGCCCCTTCGGAGGCGACCAGGTCGGCGGGGTCCGAGCCCTCGGGCAGGCCCACCACCCGCAGCTCCAGGTTTCTCCCGGCGGCCAGACGGGCGGCGCGCAGCATCGCATCCTGCCCGGCGCGGTCGGCGTCCAGGCACAGCTCCAGCACGTTCACCACCCGCTGCAGCTCGCCGATCTGCTCCTCGGTCAGCGAGGTGCCCATGATCCCCACGGAGTTGCGAATTCCCGCCTGGTGCAGGGCCAGCACGTCGGTGTAGCCCTCCACGAGCAGCATCCGCCCCGCCTTGGCGGCATACGCGCGCGCCAGGTCGATCCCGAACAGCACCTCGCGCTTGTGGTACAGCTCGCCGTCGGCGGTGTTGACGTATTTCGCGGGGTGGCCGAGGTTGGTGGGGGTCGATTCCTCGGTCATGCGGCGGGCCCCGAACCCGCGCACGCGGCCGCGGGCGTCGGCCGCCGGGAACATGACCCGCGCGCGAAAGCGGTCGTAGACGCGGCCCGGGCGCGACTTGGAGCGCTGCACCAGTCCGGCGGCGAGCAGCTCCTCTTCGGTGAAGCCGGCGCGGCGCGACCCCAACAGGATCCGGTCCCAGGCGCTGGGGGCATAGCCGACGCGAAACTCGCGCAGCGTCTCCTCGGTCAGGCCCCGACCCAGCAGGTAGGCGCGGGCGTCGGCGGCTTCGCGGGCCTCCCACAGATACCGCGAGTAGTAGGCCGCCGTGCGGCTCATCAGCGAGTGCAGCCGCTCGCGCCGCTGGCGCACAACGGCCGCCGCCGGGTCCTCGGCCTCAGTCTCCAGCTGCACGCCGAAGCGGTCGGCCAGCGACTCCATCGCCGCCTTGAAGTCCAGCCCCTCGGTCTCCATCACGAAGGTGAAGGGGTCGCCCGAGGACTGGCAGCCGAAGCAGTGGTAGTGCTTCTCGTCGGGTCGGACGTGGAAGGAGCCGGTGCGCTCGTCGTGGAACGGACACAGCCCAAAGTAGCTGTTGACGCCGGCGCGGCGCAGGTCGGTTCGCGCCGAGACCAGAGTGATCATGTCGACCGCGTCGAGCACGCGATCGCGGGAATCGGCGGTGTACCGGCTCACGGCGCGAACGCCACCGGCACGCTGAGCTGCTCGAAGGCGCGAATGCAGAAGCGGTCGGTCATCCCCGCCAGGTAGTCGGTGACCCGAGCGGGCAGCTCGCCCGCGGGGATGGAGTCCGGGATCTCCTCGGGGTGAGCGCAGTAGTGATCGAACAGGGAGCCGATCACGACGCCGATCTTCGCGTGCTCGCGGGTGGCCACCGGTCCGAGGTACACGTGCTCGAACATGAAGTCGCGCAGCTGTGACATGGCGTCGCCGACCGCTTCGCCCTGGACGATGTCGCCCGCGGCCGCTGACTGCTCGACCAGGTCGTGGACCAGCGCGTCGATCCGCCGCTCGCCGGTCTGCCCGAGCACCGCCAGCGGCCCGGCCGGCAGGTCGTGACTGGCCAGCACGCCCGCGCGCACGGCGTCGTCGATGTCGTGGTTGATGTAGGCGACGCGATCGACCAGGCGCACGATCTTGCCCTCCAGCGTGGCCGGCTCCTTGGAACGCCCGGAGTGGCTGACGATCCCGTCGCGGACCGGCTCGGTCAGATTGAGGCCGCGCCCGTCGCGCTCGAGCTCGTCGACCACGCGCAGCGAGTGCTCGTAGTGGCGAAAGCGCCCGCCGAACCGCTCGCTTAGGCACCGGTCGAGCGCGGCCTCGCCCACGTGACCGAACGGCGGATGGCCGAGGTCATGGCCGAGTCCGATCGCCTCGGTCAGGTCCTCGTTGAGCGCCAGCGCCCGGGCCACCGTGCGCGACACCTGGGTGACCTCCAGCGTGTGGGTCAGACGCGTGCGGTAGTGATCGCCGCTGGGGGCGACGAACACCTGCGTCTTGTACTTGAGGCGGCGAAACGCCTTGCAGTGCACGATCCGGTCGCGGTCTCGCTGAAACGGCGTGCGCAGACCGCAGTCGGACTCGGCGATGGCGCGCAGCGCCGGATAGGAGCGGGTCGCCTGCTTTGACAGGGCGAGCTCCTCGCGGGCCTGCATGCGCGCGGCGAAGCCGTCGGCCACAGGGCCGGCGGGATGCTCGTATCCGGTCGAGACCGTCATCTGTTCGATTCTGACACCGCGCCGGACAGCGAGCCCGGATTTGTCACGAACGGGCCACGATTGGACCCCGTCAAAGCAACGGGCGCACACCCGAGCAACGGTCGTGATCGCCCTCAGGGCCAACCGGCCGGCGCTTCTTCCGCAGCTTCTACTAGGTGGTTCTCACGCCCGCGCACCCGCCAGCAGTGGGCGCAACCGCACCTGTGCGTGGTGCTCGGCGGTCTCGCCGATCGCGCGCTCCACCTGGCGCAGCACCCGCTCGGAGCCGTCGGGCGCTCGGGCCAGAGGCGAGCCCAGCGCGTCGACCAGGAAGCGGTAGGCATCCTCGTGCAGGGGGAAGGCCGCCGCTTCACAGGCGCTGCACACCACGCCGCCGGCGGCCCCGGAGAAGCCCTGCAGGTGATCGGTCTCGCCGCACACCGCGCACGCCGCCAGCTGGGGCACGATCCCCGCCGCCAGCAGCAGCTTCAGCCGGAAGGCCAGCCCGGTCCCCGGCCGTGCGTGCGCGACGTCCGCCTGCAGCAGGGCCAGTTCGTTGGCGAGCAGGCGGAATACGTCAGGGTGCGGATCGGAGGTCTCGAACAGCCGCGAGACGGCGTCGCACGCCCTGGAGGCGGCGTCGAGCGTGACGGCATGGTCACGCACGGCGGCGTGGACCGTGATCGTGTCGACGCCGGTGACCGTGAGCAGATCGCTGCGGCCCTCGTGCAGCATGGCGCGCACGTGGAAGAACGGCTCCAGCCGGGCCCCGAAGCGACTGCGCGACCGGCGGGCGCCCTTGGCGATCGCGCTCAGCCGACCGTATCCCGGTGTGTACAGGTGCAGGATCCGATCGGCCTCTCCGTAGCGGATCGAGCGCAGCACGATCGCCTCGGTCTTCAGCGGACCGGGCATCGCTCAGCCTGCGCTATATTTTCTGAAGTTATCAAGCCAGTCACCGTTTACACCACCAACGCCTGTCCCTTTTGCACCAGCGCCAAGGCGCTTTTGGCCAAACGCAAGATCGAGTACGACGAGATCAATCTGGCAAGGGATCCGGACGGTCGCACCAAGTTGGCGGAGCGCACCGGGATGATCTCCTTCCCGCAGATCGTGATCGACGGCGAGACGCTGGGCGGCTTTCAGGAGCTGCTGGCCGCCGACCGCGCCGGCAACCTGCCCGAGCTGCTCGCCGCCTGAGCGGCGTCAGGCCCGTGCGGGTCTCCGCGGTGGCCGCGGCCGCGGCCGCGGCTGGCAGTGCTCGCACACGTACGTCCCGCGCCCGCCGACGACAAGCTTCTTGATCGTCGTTCCGCAGTTGACGCACGGCTCGCCCTCGCGGCGATGGACGAGGAAGAGGTCCTGGAAGGAGCCCCGGGCGCCGTCGACGTGGCGGAAGTCGTCGATCGTCGCACCCTTGGCCTCGATCCCCGCCTCCAGCGACCGCTCGATTCCCTCGCGCAGCGCCTCCAGCTGAGAGCGCTTGAGCGCCCCCGCGGGGCGCAGAGGGTGGATTCCGGCCCGGAACAGGGCTTCGTCGGCGTAGATGTTGCCCACCCCCGCGATCCGGCGCTGGTCCAGCACGAACGCCTTCACCGGCGCCTTGCGGCCGCGGGCGATGGCCCGCAGGTGCTCGGCGGTGAACTCGGGCGTCAGCGGCTCGATCCCCAGCCGCTCGTTCAGATAGGCATCGCGCGCCGGCACCCCGTGCACCACATGACCGGTGCCGAAGCGGCGAGGATCGACGTAGAGCAGCCGATGTCCGCCGTCGAGGCGCATCCGCACCCGGGTGTGCAGCGGCTCGACCGCAGGGTCGAACAGCAGCGCACCGGTCATCCGCAGGTGCACGAGCCCGAACAGCTCGCCCGACAGCTCCCACACCAGGTACTTGCCGTTTCGCCCGACGCGCTCCACGCGGCGGCCGGTCAGCTCGTCGGCGACGGCGCGCGGATCCTGCGGCCGGGTCCAGCGGGCGTCGAGGATCTCCACGCTCTCCAGCGTGCGGCCCTCCAGGTGCGGTGCCAGCTGGCGGCGGATGGTCTCGACTTCGGGTAGCTCGGGCACGATCCTGACCCTAGTCGGTGGGCCCACCAGCGGACGGTCGTCAGGACACCCCCGCGGATCCCGACTGGCCTAGGCCGGCCTAGGCCGCCTCGTCGGCCTGGCGCGCCAGGTGGGCGCGGGGATGCGCGTCGAAGTAGACGTCGCGCAACCGGTCAGCTGACAGGTGTGTGTAGATCTGAGTGGTGCCGATGTCGGCGTGGCCGAGCATCTCCTGCAGCGAGCGCAGGTCGCAGCCGCCGGCCAGCAGGTGGGTGGCGAACGTGTGGCGCAGCGTGTGCGGGCTCATCCGGTGCTCGAGCCCGGCGGTCGCGGCATGGCCCTGCACGATCTTGTATAGCCCCTGGCGGGAGAGCCCCCGCCCGCGCAGGTTGACGAACACGTGCGGCTCGTCGCGTAGGCCGACCAGGCGCGGCCGGCCCTGGCCGAGGTAGGCGTGCAGGGTCGTGATCGCCTTGGAGCCGACCGGCACCAGGCGTTCCTTGGAGCCCTTGCCGCGAGCGCGCAGCATGCCCGCCTCCAGGTCAAGCTCGGTCAGCTCCAGGGTGATCGCCTCCGAGGCGCGCAGTCCGCAGGCATACATCGTCTCCAGCAGCGCCCGGTCTCGCAGGGCGGCCGGCGAGGGGCCCCGCGGCTGCTCGAGCAGGCGGTTGACCTCGTCGCGGCTGAGGACCTTGGGCAGGCGGGCCCGGGACCGGGGCGGGCGCAGCTCGGAGGTCGGATCGTGGTCGAGCACCTGCTCACGGCGCAGCTGGCGGTAGAAGGAGCGCAGGCACGCGATCTTTCGCTGCAGCGTAGCCGGCGCCACGGGAGGACGGCCGTCCAGTCCGGCGGCCAGCTCGGAGACGAACGCCGCCAGGTCCGCCGGGGTGACGGCGAGGGGATCCCGGTCGCGGCGCCCGAGAAACGCGCCGTACTGCTGCAGGTCGGAGCGGTAGGCCTCCAGCGTGTTGCGCGACAGACCGCGCTCGAGCTCCAGCGCCGCGAGGAACTCGAGGGTCAGGTCGGTGAGCCGGCGCTGCGCGGCGGGGACTTCGGCGATCGCCATGCCGACCGTATTCGTCCGGCCGCGCGCCCCTTCCTGCGCCTGCCAGCAAGCCTGCAGATGACGGGGCTAGAGCTCGCCCCGCTCGCGGGCACGGGCCAGCCAGAGCAGCGCGATCAGCGACTTGGCGTCCGTGCACTTGTCGATCGCGGCATCCAGCTCGGTCAGCGGCCAGCGGACGATCTCGATGCGCTCGTCCTCGTCGGCCTCGGCCGGGCGGGCGGGCTCCGAATCCGACAGGCCCCGGGCCAGGTAGAGGACGATCCGCTCGTCGCTGAAGCCGGCGCTCGTGTAGAACGCGTTGAGCTCCTGCCAGTCGGCGGCCGCCTGCCCGATCTCCTCGGCCAGCTCGCGCTTGGCGGCGTCCAGCGGCTCCTCCCCCTCGACGTCGAGCTTGCCGGCCGGGATCTCCAACGAATCGGTGAGGCCCACCACCTCGCGCGGCTGGCGCG
Source organism: Solirubrobacteraceae bacterium (assembly GCA_017882405.1). The sequence goes on from JADGPO010000158.1 coordinate 8,678, forward strand.
TCAGCCATACGTGGTCGTCGTCGATTGGCAGGATCGCGACCGCACCGGGGTGCCACACCTTCTCGCGCGTGACCTCCTTCCCATCCTCGTAGCGGAAGCGCTCGACGCCGACGGTGATGATCTTCCCGGTCCAGACGACCTCGTGGTCGAGCCTCCCGTAGCCGCTCATGGGGAGCTTGCGCCCGCGCCGTTGAGCTCGACGGCGGCCTCGTCGACGACTGCGATCGCGATCTCCAGCAATTCCTCGAGCGACTCCGCGGTGATCCGTTCGCCCGGCTCGTGGTTTCGCTCGGTGCCGTCGGCGAGGCACGTGCAGGGCAGACCGGCGGCCTCGAACGAGTTGGCGTCCGAGGCGCCGCCGGAGAGAATCTGGCGGGGCTCATAGCCGCACGCGCGCAGGGCGCGCTCGGCAGCCGCCAGCTGCGGCGCTCGCGGCTTGGTGCGATAGCCGCGGAACATCCGCTCGACCCGCAGATCAAGGTCGCATTCGCCCGCGTCGGCGGCGTCCTGCAGGTGGTCGACGGTCTCGGTGGTCACGGCGGCGGCGCGCTCCTCGTCCAGGCTGCGGACCTCGGCGAGGATCCGGCAGCGCTCGGGGATCACGTTGATGGCCGAGCCGCCCTCGATCATGCCGACGTTGGCGGTGGTCGCGTCGTCGAGGCGACCGAGTCGCATCGCCGCGATCGCCTTGGCGGCGGCGGCCACGGCACTGCGGCCCTCCTCGGGGCGCACTCCCGCGTGTGCGGCACGGCCGCGCAGCTCCGCGATGATCCGGTAGTGGGTGGGTGAGGCCATGACCACCTCGCCGATCGGCGTGGCGTGGTCGAACACGTACCCGAAGGCGCTGTGCAGCTGGGTGACGTCGAACTCGGCCGAGCCGCTCAACGAGGTCTCCTCGCAGACGGTGAACAGAAGCTCGATCCCCACGGGCGGGGGCTGGCCGCCGTTGGTGAAGCGACGCGCCAGCTCCAGGATCACGGCCACCGCGGACTTGTTGTCGGCGCCGAGGATGCCCTCGTGGGCGTTCTCCCAGGCTCCCTCGACGAGCACCGGCTCAACCGGCGCGGCCAGCGGCACGGTGTCCATGTGCGCACACAGCAGCACGCTCTCCGGGGAGCTGCCCGGGATTCTCGCCAGCAGGTTGCCGGCGTCCGAGCCGACGGCCGGGCCGCTGGAGTCCTCCAGCACCTCCAGACCCATCCCCGACAGCTGAGCGCCCACCCAGTCGGCGCAGGCGCGCTCGCGTCCCGAGGGACTCTCGATCCGGCACAGCTCGACGAACGTCTCGTGCAGACGTTCGCGCTCCGCGGCGCTGGCGCGCCTCACGTTCCGACGGAACGCGAGATGGTGATGTCTCGCTCCCTGCCGGCGCGGTCGTCGTCGTCGCCGTCCGGCGACAGCTCGGAGCGTTCCAGGGCAGCGCCCACGAACTCGAAGAACAGCGGCGCCGGGCGCTCGGGGCGGGACTTGAACTCCGGGTGGTACTGCGAGGCCACGTAGAACGGGTGCTCGTCCGCCGACAGCTCGATCGCCTCGACCAGCCGCTCGTCAGGGGAGGTGCCCGAGCAGATCAGACCGGCGCTCTCCAGCCGGCGGCGCAGGTGGTTGTTGACCTCGTAGCGGTGGCGGTGGCGCTCGTAGACGACCGCCTCCCCGTACAGCGAGCGGACCCGGGTGCCGTCGTGCAGCTTGACCGGATCGGCCCCCAGTCGCATCGTGCCGCCCATGTCGGCGATCTCCTTCTGCTCGGGGAGCAGGTCGATCACCGGGAAGGGAGTCTCGAGGTCCATCTCGGTGGAGTTGGCCCCGTCCATGCCGGCGACGTGACGGGCGAACTCGCTGACCGCCACATGCATGCCGAGGCAGATGCCCAGGTAGGGGATCTGCTCCTCACGGGCGATCTGGGCGGCCCGGATCTTGCCCTCCCAGCCGCGGCCGCCGAAGCCGCCGGGGATCAGGATCCCGTCGGCGTTGTGCAGCCGCCGCAGCACCTCGGGATCGCCGACCGACTCGGAGTCGATCCAGTCCACGTCGACCTTGGCGTCGTGGTGCACGCCGGCGTGGCGCAGCGCCTCCACGACCGACAGGTAGGCGTCCGCGAGCTGCACGTACTTGCCGACGAGCGCGATCCGCACGCGGCGGTCGGCCGCGCTGGCCCGGCGGGTGATCGCCTCCCAGCCGCTCAGGTCGGGCTCGCCGACCTCCAGGCCGAAGTGCTCGCGCAGAATGAAGTCGTCGACTCCCTGGTCGTTGAACGCCAGCGGCACTCTGTATATGTCGTCCACGTCGTAGGCGGAGACCACCGCCTCCACGGGCAGCGAGGCGAACAGGGCGATCTTGCCGCGGATCTCGGCCGACAGCTCGCCCTCGGAGCGGCACATGACCATGTCGGGCGCGATGCCGATCCGCCTCAGCTCGTTGACGGAGTGCTGGGTCGGCTTGGTCTTGAGCTCCCCGGCGTGGCCGATGTAGGGCACCAGCGTCAAATGGATGAACATGCAGCGCCGGCGCCCGACCTCCACCGGGAACTGCCGGATCGACTCCAGGAACGGCAGCGACTCGATGTCGCCCACCGTCCCGCCGATCTCGGTGACGACGAAGTCGACGTCCGAGGAGTCGGCCATCAGCCTGATCCGCTGCTTGATCTCGTTGGTGATGTGGGGCACCACCTGCACGGTGGCGCCCAGGTAGTCGCCGCGGCGCTCGCGCCGGATCACGGTGTTGTAGATGCCGCCGGCGGTCACGTTGGACGCCCGGTTGGTGTTGGCGTCGGTGAAGCGCTCGTAGTGGCCGAGGTCGAGATCGGTCTCGGCGCCGTCCTCGGTGACGAACACCTCACCGTGCTGGTACGGCGACATCGTGCCGGGATCGACATTGATGTACGGATCGAACTTCTGCAGCTGGACGTCGAGCCCGCGCGCCACCAGCAGCCGGCCGATCGACGCGGCGGCGATGCCCTTACCCAACGAGGACACGACCCCGCCGGTGATGAAGATGAACCGCGTTTCGCCCAATGCCATCGGTCGCCTTGGAGTCTAGACGGCCGCTCGGCGGTTTCCGGGAGGCCCGCCCGTCACTGCGCAAACTGCGGTCATAGGGCGGCTCGCAGCAGCTCGCGGGCGTGCTCGGCGGCGGCTGCGTCCTGCTCCGAGGCGCCGAGCATGCGCACCAGCTCGCCGACCACGGCGTCGCCCGCCAACGCGGTCACGGTGGTCGTCGCCGGCGTGACCGTGGCGTCCTTGGCGATCGTGAAGTGACGGTCGGCCAGGGCCGCCACCTGCGGCAGATGGGTGATGCACAAGATCTGGCGCCCGCCCTCCCGCCCCCCGCGACCGGCGGCCAGCGAGCGTAGGTGCTCTCCCACCGCCCGGGCGGTGTGGCCGCCGATCCCGGCATCGATCTCGTCGAACACCAGCATCCCTCCGCCCTCCCCGGCCGCCGTGGGCGCGCCGTGGGCCACGCTCAGCAGCGCCAGCATTACCCGCGAGAGCTCACCCCCGGACGCGACCTCGCGCAGCGGCGCCAGGGTGCCGGCGCCGTTGGGGGCGATCAGCATCTCGATCGTGTCGGCGCCCCGCGGACCGCAGCCCTCCGCGCGCTCTGACAGCGAGATCTCATACCGCGCCTGCACCATCGCCAGCTCGGCCAGTCGCTCGCGCACCGCCGCGGCCAGCCGGGGCGCGGCCTTGCGCCGAGCCTTGGTGAGCCGTCCCGCCAGACGATCCAGCTCGGCGCGCGCCCCCGACAGCTCCTCCTGCAGGCGCTGCAGCGCGTCGTCGGCGCCGTCCAGCTCGTCGCGGCGGGCCCGGCAGCGCTCGGCGTGGGCCAGCACCGCTGCGATCGAGCCGCCGTGCTTTCGCTCCAGGCGCGCCAGCAGCGCCAGGCGCTCCTCCACCTCCTCCAGCCGAGCGCCCGCGGCAGCGGCGTCACCGTCGATCCCCATCGCGTAGGCGCGCAGTTCGGCGCCGACGTCCTGGGATTCGTACTGCAGCGCCGCCAGGCGCCCGGACAGCTCGCTCAGCCCGGGATCGAGACCGGCTGCCGCCTCCAGCTGCTGGGCGGCGCGCGCCAGCAGCTCGGCGGCACCCGCCCCGGAATTGGCCCCGCCCTCCCCAACGATCGTCTCGGCCGCCTCCCCCAACGCTCGCACCAGCTCGTCCTGGTGGCGCAGGCGATCGCGCTCGGCGGCCAGTTGGGCGGGCTCACCCTCAAGCGGCGCGGCCGCCTCGATCTCGTCGAGCTCGAACGTCAGCAGGTCCAGCTCGCGATCGCGTGCGCCCGCCAGCTCGCGCAGCTCGTCGGCGCGCCGGTCGAGGTCGCGAACGCGCTCGTGGGCGTCGCGGACCCCCGCACGCAGCGTCAGCTGATCGGCTCCGCAGTAGGTGTCCAGCAGCTCCAGCTGGGCGGCGGACAGCATCAGCTTGCGGTGCTCGTGCTGGCCGTAGAAGGACAGCAGGCGGCTGCCCAGCTCCTGGAGGTCGGCTTGCGTGGCGGCCCGGCCGCACACGTAGGCACGGGTGCGTCCGTCGGGCCACACCCGCCGGGCGAGCACGATCTCCTCGGCGCCGGTCGGCAAGCGCTCGTCGCCCGCCAGCGCCGGCGGGAGCGCGAATATGCCCTCCACGTAGGCCTCGGGGGCGTCGGGGCGCACGATCCCCCGCCGGGCGCGCCCCCCCAACAGCAGGTCCAGCGCGTGCGCGAGCAGCGTCTTGCCGGCGCCCGTCTCGCCGGTCAGGACGTTCAGCCCCTCGGACAGGCGCAGCTCGGCACGGTCCATCAGCAGCAGGTTCTCGACGCGCAGCTCGTGCAGCACATCCTGCGGTGTACCACCCGGTCCCGACGGATCGTGGCCGCGCCGGAGGGCGGGCGGGCAGGCGTCTCCCGCCTACAGCGGCGTCGCCAGCCGGCCGAACTTCTTGCGCAGCCGCTGGTAGAACGTCGTGCCGGGCACCTGGGCGAGGAGCGCCTGGTCGATCGAGAGCCAGGCGTGCAGCCGCTCGGAGGCCTCCAGCACGGCGACCGGGCGGCCGTCGACGATCACGTCGACCGGCTCCTCCTGTGAGCGGTTGCCGACCGATACCCGGTCGCCGGGGGCGACCACCAGCGGACGCGAGCTGAACGAGTGCGGGGCGATGAACGACACCACCATGCCCTGCACCCCCCAGGCCATCACCGGCCCCCCGTTGGCGAGGTTGTAGCCGGTCGAGCCGGCCGGGGTGGACACCACCAGGCCGTCGCAGCGCACGCGCCCCACCTCGTCGCCGCCGACCAAGTAGTCCAGATCGGCGACCCGCTTGCCCTGCTGGCGCTGGATCGAGACGTCGTTGATGCCCTTCCAGCGCTGGTCGCCCGTGGAGAGCTCGATCGCCGGCAGCGACATCACCTCGAAGTCGCCGGCCAGCGCCCGCACCGAGCCGGCCCACGCGTCCTCGCGGTCGACGGTCGCCAGAAAGCCCATCTCGCCGAAGTTGATCGCGAACACCGGCACCCCGCTGCCCGCATAGGCTCGCAGCGCGCCGAGGATCGTGCCGTCGCCCCCCAGCGCGAAGCACAGGTCGACGTTGCGGTCCAGCGGCGCGTCCCGCTGCACCACGGGGTCCGACGGCAGATCGTGCTTGGCCGTCTCCTCGGGGTCGAAGCGCAGCTGGATCCCGGACTCGCGGGCCAGCTCCACCAGGGCCTCCACCGCGGGGGCGGTATCCGTGGGGCGGCGGTGGGTGACCACCGTGGCCGAGCGGACCTTCCTCACGGCTCCACTCGGCGGGCAGCCGCCTCCAGATCGTCCACGCCCGCCCGGCTGCCCTCGCCCAGCCAGGCGAAGCTCTCGAGGTTGCCCTTGGGACCGGGCAGGCCGGAGCTGGCGTAGCCCAGCACCGCGGCGCCGAGCCGCTGGGCGCCCGCGCCCACTTGCACCAGCGCCCCGCGCCGCAGGGCGGGATCGCGCACCACCCCGCCCTTGCCCACCCCCGCGCGCCCGACCTCGAACTGCGGCTTGACCAGCGCCAGGCAGTCGAACCGCGCCGCGGCGCAGTCCAGTGCCGCTCCGAGCACCTTGGTCACCGCGATGAACGAGACGTCGATCACGATCAGGTCGGGAACGTAGGGCAGGGCGTCAGCCTTAAGCTGGCGCGCGTTGTGGCGCTCGATGACCGTCACCCGCGGGTCGGAGCGCAGCTTCCAGTCCAGCTGCCCGTAGGCGACGTCGAGAGCCACCACGTGCTCGGCGCCGCGCTGCAGCAGGCAGTCGGTGAAGCCGCCCGTCGAGGCGCCCACGTCCAGCGCTCGGCGACCGGTCACGTCGATCTGGAGCGCGTCAAGGGCGTTGGCCAGCTTGACCCCTCCGCGGGAGACGAACTGCCGCGTCTGCGCCAGCTCCAGCTGCACGTCCTCGGGCACCAGCTGACCGGGCTTCTCCGCCCGCCGGCGCTCGGGCAGCAGCATCACCTCGCCGGCCAGCACGGAGGCCGCGGCGCGCGTGCGCGAGGGGAACACCCCGCGCTCGGAGAGCAGATGATCGAGCCTGACGCGCCGCATTTCAGGCGGAACGCTACGCGATCGGCTGGGCGGGATCTGATTCTGTGCGACGGACGGGCGGTCAGCCGCTGGTGACCCGGCTGGGCTCTGCCACGGCGGCCAGCACCCGCTCGGCGATCCGCTCGCCGGTGTAGCCGACCTCCTGGTGCAGTCGCTCGGGCGAGCCGTGGGTGACGTAGCGGTCGGGGAGGCCGACGCGCAGGATCCGTGGGGCGATGCCGGCATCCGAGAGCGTCTCCCAGACGGCGGACCCGAAGCCCCCTGCCAGGACACCCTCCTCGATCGTGACCAGCAGCTCGTGCTCGGCGGCCAGCTGGGCGGCCAGACCGGCGTCGATCGGTTTGGCGAAGCGCGCGTCGGCGACCGTGACCGGGACGCCGTGGGCGGCGAGGACGTCGGCCGCCTCCAGCGCCTTGGCGACACCCGTGCCGTAGCCCAGGAGGGCCACACGCGGCGCCTCGTCGCCGGCGGCGCTGGCCTCGCGCAGGATCTCGCCGGTGCCGATCTCCAGCTGCTTGGCGCGCGCTGGCAGGGCCACGCCGACGCCCGCCCCGCGCGGATAGCGCAGCGCGATCGGCCCGTCGTCGTAGCGCACCGCGGTGTGCAGCATGTGCACCAGCATCGCCTCGTCGCGCGGAGCCATCAGCACGATGTTGGGCAGGCAGCGCAGATAGGCGATGTCGAACACCCCGTGATGGGTGGGGCCGTCGTCGCCGACCAGGCCGGCCCGATCCATGGCGAAGACCACGTTCAGGCGCTGCAGGCAGACGTCGTGGACGATCTGATCGAAGGCGCGCTGCAGGAACGTCGAGTAGATCGCCGCCACGGGCTTTGCTCCCTGCAGGGCCAGCCCGGCGGCGAACAGGATCGCCTGCTGCTCGGCGATCCCCACGTCGTAGTAGCGGTCGGGAAGCTCCTGCTGGAGGATGTTCAGGCCCGTTCCGGAGTTCATCGCCGCGGTGATCCCGATCACGCGCTCGTCGCGCCGGGCCTCGGCGACCAGCGCCTCTCCGAAGACCTGCGTGTAGGCGAGCGGCGCGGGCTTGGACGGCCGCTTGCCGGTGCGCTGCGGCGCGAGCGTGGCGGGCGCAGGGACGCCGTTGGCGATCGACTTGGGCTTGGCGGCGTGCCATTTCTCCATGCCCTCCAGGCCGCCCTCCTCGGCAGGCGCGAAGCCCTTGCCCTTGACCGTCGCGCAGTGCACGACCACCGGGCGCTGCGCCGCCAGCGCCTCGCGCAGCGCGCGGCGCAGGGCGCGGACGTCATGGCCGTCGACCACGCCCATGTAGGCCCAGTCGAGCTCCTCCCACCACAGGCCGGGGGCCCAGAACGCCTTGATCGACTCCTTGAAGTGCGGGCCGAGGCGCTCGAACGCGTTGCCGATGCCCACCGGCAGCTTGGTCAGCCCGCCCTCGACCCCCTCGCGGGCGTGCCACAGCCGCGGATTGAGCCGCACGCGGTTGAAGTAGCGCGACATGGCACCGACGTTGGGCGCGATCGACATGCCGTTGTCGTTGAGCACCACCACGATCGGGGTCCCCTCCCCCCCGGCCTGGTGAACCGCCTCGAAGGCCACGCCACCAGTCAGCGCGCCGTCGCCGGCCACCGCCACCACGTGGCCGTCCTGCCCCACGCCGCGGCGCATCGCCTCCTTGAGGCCGACCGCGTAGCCGATCGCCGTCGAGGCGTGGCCGGCGCCCATGATGTCGTGCTCGGATTCGTCGATCGAGCAGAACGGCGCCAGGCCCCCGTACTGGCGGATCGTGTCCAGCCGGTCGGCGCGACCTGTGAGGACCTTGTGCGGATAGGCCTGGTGGCCGACGTCCCAGAGGATCTTGTCGCGCGGGGAGTCCAGCAGCGAGTGCAGCGCGACCGCGATCTCGCACGTGCCCAGGTTGGCACCGAAGTGCCCGCCGATCTCGCCCACCGTGTCGATGATGTGCTCGCGCACGTCCTGGGCGACCTGCTGCAGCTGCTCGTCGGTCAGGCCGTGCAGGTCCTGGGGTTGGCTGATCTGCGAAAGGCGGTGTGCCATTGGTCAATAGCTCCGAGTCGCGATGAAGTCCGTGATCCGCTCGAGCTCGTCGCCGTCCTTGCCCACGGCGCCGTGCAGCGCCGCCCGGGCGCGATCGTGGGACTCGTCGGCCAGGCGGCGCGCGCCGTCGAGGCCGAACTCGGTCACGTAGGTGCGCTTGCCCAGCCGCACGTCGGCGCCCTGCTGCTTGCCCAGCGCATCCTCGGACCCGGTCACGTCGAGGATGTCGTCGACGATCTGAAAGAGCACGCCCAGCTCGCCGGCGAAGGCGCGCAGCGCTTCGCTGGCGGGCGGCGCGCAGCCGCCGTCGAGCAGCAGCACGCACTCGATGCTGGAGGCGATCAGCCGGCCGGTCTTGAGCTCGTGCAGGCGGCGCAGGCCCGCGGCCCCCGCCGGTGCGGTCTCGGCGACGTCGAGGTACTGGCCGCCGACCATGCCCTGCACCCCGGTGGCGCCGGCGAGCTGCGCCGCGGCCGTCAGCACCCGGCTGGGATCGCCCTCCTGCTCGGAGAGCAGCAGCTTGAACGCCTCGGCGTACAGCGCGTCGCCGGCCAGGATCGCGACGTCCTCGCCGAACGCCTTGTGGCAGGTCAGACGTCCCCGGCGCAGATCGTCGTCATCCATCGCCGGCAGGTCGTCGTGGATCAGCGAGTAGGTGTGGATCAGCTCGATCGCCGCCGCCAGCGGCAGTACGAAGCCGCGCCGGCGCCCGATCGCCTCGGCGGTCGCGAGGGCCAGGACGGGCCGGATCCGCTTGCCGCCGGCCAGCAGCGAGTAGCGCATCGCCTCCTCCAGGCCGGAGGTGGCGTGCTCGGCGGAGAAGCGAATCCCCTCCAAGAACGTCTCGACGTCGACGCGCAGGTGGTCGGGATACGCCGGTCGCAGCGTGGGGACGGCGGTCAAGATGGCGGCCCGGGCACTAGGCGGCGGGCAGCGGGAGCTGCCCCGGCAGGTCGGGCAGCGGCTCGAGCGCTGCGCGAGCCCGTTGGTCGACGTGGGCGCTGGCTTCCGAGGCCAGCCGCGCGCACTCCTCGACCGCCGCCAGGGTGGCGTCGGGCTCGAGCTCGCCGTTACGCAGCAGATCCGCCGTGTGCCGCAGGCGAGCGCTCAGCTCGATGAGGGACTCGGTCACCTGCGTAAGACTATCGACCCACATTGGCCGCCATGGAATCGAGAGTCCCCGCCCACCTCCCAACGAGGTCTTACCGGTCTCTATGGCCGGGCGGTCAGCGCGGCCGTGCCCGGAACGTCGGCGGCCCGCCGCATCCGCTGCACGCCGCCGGGCTGTCCCTTCAGGTAGCGGTCCAGGAACGCGATCGACACCTCCTCCACGATCCGCTCGTCGGGCTGCTGACCGGTATAGGGCGGCAGGTGACCGGCGCCGATCAGCCGCAGCAGGAACTTCGGCCGGCGGACGGCGTCGAAGAAGGCGTAGGTGTTGGCCGGGCGGTTCGTGGTGTCGGCGGTGCCCTGGGCGGCCAGCAGAGCCGGGCTCGGGGAGGCGCCGCGCGGTCCATCACCTCCCAGCACCCGCGCGCCCGAGAGGATCACCGCCGCACGCACCCGGGAATCCCGGAACGCGGGGTCATAGGCGACGGCGAGCGCCGTCACGCCGCCGTCGGACTGGCCGCTGACGGCGATCTCCCGCGAGGAGATGAGCCCGGCCAGTGGGCCGCGGTGGCGGGCGCCGGCATCCAGCAGCTGGGTGATGACGAAGCGCACGTCCCGTGGCTGGTTGACCAGATCGGACTCGTTCGGCCCCCCCGGGGCGTTGGCGTTCTGCAGCGGGAACACGGGGGCCGCCACCACGTAGCCGGCGGCCGCCCACGCGTGCAGAAGGCGGGAGTAGACGCGCGGCGTGACAGCGAAGCCGTGCCCGAAGATGACCAACGGAAAGCGCCCGCGCGGCGCGTCGGCGACCGGCGGATCCCCGATCGGGTACCGGACTACGGTGGTCAGCGGTCGGGGGATCGGTCGTTGCCCGGGATACGTGACGGTGCGGCTGTGGTCGACGAGGTCCAGCACCCGCTCGCGCACCGGATAGGGCGCTCCCGCGACCCGCAGTGCCGCGGCCACGGGACGCGGCGGGTCCCTGGATACGGCCGGGTGGACAGCCCCCGCCAGCGTGAGGAGCGCCAGCAGCGCCGTGCCCGGCAGCCAGCCCATCAGCGCAGGTACACGCCGAAGAAGTCGCGGTCGTCGGGCGTCAGGTAACGCTCGGTGGAGCGCGTCATCCCGGGCAGCAGGTTCGCGGCGCCGACCGCGCCCGGCTGGCGATAGGTGATGAAGCTCGGCCAATAGGAGTTGATGTCCAGCTCCATCGCGCGGACCGCGCGGGCGCGGATCATGATCTGAGCCAGCGAGCCGACCGTCTGGTTGTCGGCGGCCCCGTAGATCAGGTTGCCGTGGGAGTCGACCCCGACCGCTGAGCGCCAGACGCGGATCGCGTTGCCGAGCGTCGTCCCCCATTCAGGACCGTCTGACAGGTGCGGGTTAGGCCGCCCGCCGCTGACGATCAGCGGCAGGTTCTGGCGGGCATAGATCACGTTGGATCCGACGCTCGAGCCGCCGTTCCAGGCTCGTACGTCAAGGCTGCCGTCGCGGTAGCGCAGGATCGTCGCCAGGCCAGGCTTCATCCGCGCGTACGTCCGGCCGCCGGAGGCGAAGCCGCCGCCGGAGTCGGCGAGCTTGAAGCCGCTGTTGAATGCCGCGACCACGCGGCGACGCAGGTGCGTCGGTATCTCCATCGGTCCGCGCGATCCCATCGTCACGGCGGGCTCGGACCGGCCGGGGTAGAGCCAGGTGTTGGTGAGGGTGTGGTCGATCCATGCCACTCCGGCCACCATCTGGGGATACGCGGGGTCGCTGCGAAAGCTCGAGACGAGCACCGGCGGCGCTGACGTGCCACCGCTGTAGGTCGCGCGCCACACGCCCTCGTTGGGCAGGGCGGGACGGATCAGGGGCGAGATCGGGGGCGGCCGATAGTGCGCGGCCAACGCCGACCGGGCGGCGTGCGCGGTTCCGAGCCGCCCGGCGCCGGCGGTCGCCCCGCCGGCCAGGCTCGGAAGCCGGTGAAGCGCCGGGCCTCCGGTGGAGGGTCCGTTAACCGAGTAGTAGATCGACTCCACCTGATTGACGATCGAGCGGGCTCCGTGGTCGCGCAGCCACTCGACGGTGCGGATCCCGAGGCTGGTGTTCGACGTCTGGAGCACCACCCCCAGGTAGGAGACGGCGGCCGGCAGGAGCGCCAGCAGCGCGGCGAGCGCCGCGATTCTGCGTCCCCGGCGCTGGGGGCGGCGGGATATCCGCGGTTGTAGTCGAGTTGGCCCGGAAGCACGGCGCCGCGAGGGCGCTGCGGTCGTGGGCAGCACGCAACGATCCTGGCAGCGTCGTTGTAGGGATTGATAAAGACATCACGAACGTTTTGTCATGCAGCCCGAAGCCAGAATTTAGGCAGCGTGCCTACTGTCCCGCCGATGTCGAGGTCAGACACAGGCTGCGACGCCGTCGCAGCCCCGGCTCGCCGCGGCCCGGTGCACGCGATCGTGATGACGATGCGCCCGCACCAATGGATCAAGAACCTGCTGGTATTCGCAGCCCCGAGCGCCGCGGGCGTGCTCGGCGCCGACGACGTGCTCGGCCGCACGCTGCTGGCGGTAGTGGCGTTCTGCATGCTCGCCTCCGGCGTCTACGCGATAAACGACGTCCGCGACGTGGCCGAGGACCGTCGCCATCCCCGCAAGCGCTACCGCCCGGTCGCCGCCGGCGAGCTGAGTCCCCGCCTGGCCCTGGTCCTGGCCGCTGTGTTGCTGACCGGAGGGCTCGCGCTGTGCGCGATGGTCAATGGCCTGCTGGCGCTCACGGGCTCCGCCTACGTCGTCCTGACGCTCAGCTACACCCTGGTCTGGAGGCATGTGGTGTTGTTGGACGTGCTCGCGATCGCCGGTGGCTTCGTGCTGCGAGCGGTCGCCGGCGGCGTTGCCGCGCCCGTGGCGCTCTCGCGCTGGTTCGTGCTCGTCATCACGTGCGCGGCGATCTTCGTCGCCGCCGGAAAGCGGTTGGCCGAGCTGCAGCGCAGCCTGGCGACTCGCGGGGCGCGCCGGCGGGTGCTGGAGCGCTACACGCAGCGGCGTCTGAGGCTGCTCCTGGCCGGCAGCGCCGGGGGCGCGCTGTTCGCCTACTGCATCTGGGCATTCGCGATGCCGCTGCTCGACGGCGTGCCCTGGCGGCTGCTGACGATCCCCCCGTTCGCGGTATGCCTGTTGCGTTACCAGCGCCTGGCTCGAACCGGCGAGGGTGAGGCGCCGGAGGAAGTGCTGGCCAACGATGTCGTGCTGCAGCTGGCCGCCGTCACGTGGCTGGTGCTGTTCTCGCTGTGCTCGTATGCCTCCGCCTGAGCTCGCGGCGCCCGTCCGGGCAGGCCTGTCCGCAAGCCGCCCGGCGAGTCTCGGCGGCTGGGGCGGCGGTCCGCGGGCGCGGGGCCCCAGCTCGGTCCCTTGCTTTCTCGCCGTGCTCAAGCTGCGCACCGGGCTGGTGAGCGCGCCGTGAGCAGCGGCGACGGTGCAGGCGTGCTGCTGGTCGGTGGCACGTCTGAGATCGGGCTGGCGATCGTCCGGCGCCTGGCGGCAGAGGAGCGCACGGCCGCCATCACCCCGCTCCTGCTGGGACGCAATCTCCCGGCGCTGGAAGCGGCGCTGTCGGACCTGCGGGCGAGCGGTTGCCGCGACGGGTCAGTCGACGTCGTGGACGCGGAGCGTCCTGAGGACCACGGCCCGGCGCTTGCGCGGGCGTTCCAGCGCGCCGGATCGGTGCGGATCGCGATCATCGCGGTGGGTGTGCTCGGGGGCCAATCCGGCCTCGACGCCCACGACGACGAGTCGCTGCGGGTGATGCGCGTGAACTTCGAGGGCGCGGGCTCGCTGCTGATCCACACGTTGCGCCAGCTGCGCAAACAGGGGCATGGGACGCTGGTCGTGCTCTCGAGCGTCGCCGCGGAGCGCCCGCGGGCGGCCAACGCCGTCTACGGGGCCAGCAAGGCGGGGCTGGACGCCCTCGCGCAGGGTCTGGCCGACGCGGAGTCAGGCAGCGAGATCCGGGTGCTCGTGATCAGGCCCGGATTCGTCGTCGACCGGATGACGGCCGGGTTGCGCCGCCCTCCGTTTGCAACCACGCCCGAGGCGGTCGCCGAGGCGACCGCCAAGGCGCTGCAGGGGACTGCCCATACCGCCTGGGTCCCCGGCATCCTGCGCTACGTGTTCATCTTCCTGCGCCACCTCCCGCGGCCTATCTTCCGCAGGCTTCCCCTGTGAGAGACCGCCCGCTCGCCGCCGACCTCGTCCCCGCCGCGGTCGTTGCCCTGGTGGCGCTCCTCGTTGCACCCGGGCTGGCCATCGTGGCCGTCGTCGCGCTCGCGGTCCTGGCCGCCTGCGCGGTGAGCGTACGTCGCGACGCCCGTCGCCGGCGCCGGCCTAGGCGCCGTCCAGCGCGGCGTTGACGAGCTCGTCGGCACGGGCGTTCTGGGCCCGGGGGACGTTGCGGATCTTCCAGCTGTCAAATCCGGCGAGCGCGGCCAGCGCCTGCGCGTGGAGCGGCTTCATCGCCCGGTGCTTGACCTTATAGGCGCCGGTCAGTTGACGGGCGACCAGCTCGGAGTCGTTTATGAGCTCGAGGTCGGACGCGCCGAGCTGCGCCGCGCGCTCGATCCCTCGCAGCAGCGCCTGGTATTCGGCGACGTTGTTGGTGGCCACGCCGATCCGCTCGGCGAGCTCGTCGAGGACCTCTCCGTCGGGGGTCGCGACGACCACGCCGATCGCCGCCGGACCCGGGTTGCCGCGCGCCCCGCCGTCCACGTGGACGATCAGTGAACCGGCCCCCGCCCAACCGGCCCCCACCGAGCCCGCGCCGGTCAATCGCTTGCGAGCTCGGGGAGCTCGCCGGGCACGCGCGCACGGCGACGATCGCGCAGCTCGCGCTTGCCCCCGCCCGACGAGCCGCCTTCGCGGCGCGCGGACCTGCGGCGGTCGACGATCACCGTGACATTGGGGTCGTCGGAGTAGTAATCGGTGAGCTTGCCCAGGAGATCCTCGGCCAGAACCTCAGGCACTACGCAATAGATCACCGAGTGCATGCTAATCAACGACGCTGACGGACCGCTATCGAACGTCCGTCTAGTACTCGCCGGGTGGCCACCCGCAGCTCGCCCGGGCGACCCCCGGCCGTTGGCATCAAGCGCCGAGCTGCAGGCGGCCGCGGTCGTCGGCCGCGGCGTTGTTCTGGCGCTCGAGTGCGCTCAGCTCGTCGAGCTCGTAGCCCTGGCCGGCGGAGCGCACGCTGGGGACCTCATCTGACAAATCGACCTCGTAGCGGTACCAGCACAGCTCCCAGGAGACGACCACGTTGACCACGCTGGCCACCGGGTCGGAGGGGTGCACCGACACGTCGGGCAGCCCCAGTGAGCGGGCGATCCCGGCAACCGTACGGGGATGCTCGGAGTCGTTGAACAGCGAGACCGCCGAGGAGATCCGATGCTCGATGCTGGTCGGCACCGCGCGGACGTGGCGGGGCTCGCGGCCGGTCGCGGGCGGCGCGGTCCGATCTCTCTCACGCTCGCGGCCGGCCGGGCGGTCACGCTCGCGCCGCCGTGGCGTCGGCGCGCGGCGCTCGGTGGTCCGCGGCGGGGACTCGGACCCACCGACCCCGGACCCACCCACCGACGCCGACGGCTGCGGACGCGACTCCTCGATCGCTTCCTCGTCCTCGTCCTCGGCCACCGGATCCGCCTCGCGACCCCTGCGCAACCGGCTCAGCAGCGAGCGGCGGCGGTCCACCCGGTCGCCGGAGCCGTCGTACTCGGGCACGGTGCCCTCGCGGACCCAGCCGCCGTGCAGCGCCCGGGACGTGCACAGCTCGCACACCGAGCGGCGGGTGCCGCCGCTGACGTAGATCTCCGCGTGCTCGCCGCGCAGGAGCGTCCGGCCGCAGACGTCACAGGCGTCGGCGGCGGCGGAGGTTCGAATTGCCCTGGTACTCACGAGATTTGTGAGCCTACTACGCCTTGACCGCCTCCCGCTCCGCGCGGGCCTCATCGACCACCTTGCCGGCGAGGTGACCGGGCATCTCCTCGTAGCGCTCGAACTCCATAGTGAACTCGCCCTGCCCGCCGGTGATCGACCGCAGGTCGGGCGCGTAGGAGAGCATCTCGGACATCGGCACCTCGGCCTTGATCTCGGTCATGCCCGCCCCCACTGGCTCCATGCCCAGGGGACGTCCGCGACGCGAGTTCAGGTCGCCGATCACGTCTCCCACGGTGTCCTCGGGGGCGTTGACGCAGACCAGCATGATCGGCTCCAGCAGCACCGGCCGGGCCTCCTCCAGCGCCTGCTTCATGGCCTGCGAGCCGGCCACCTTGAACGCCATCTCCGAGGAGTCCACGGTGTGGTACGACCCGTCGTAGACACGCACACGCACGTCCTTTACCGGATAGCCGGCGACCACGCCCTCCTGCATGGCTTCTTGCACGCCCTTCTCCACGGCGGGGATGAACGAGGTGGGGATCACACCGCCCTTGATTGCGTTGACGAACTGAAAGCCCTCCCCGGGGGCGAGCGGCTCGATCTCGATATGGCAGTCACCGAACTGCCCCCGCCCGCCGCTCTGCTTCTTGTGGCGGCCGTGAGCCTTGGCCGAGCCGCGGATCGTCTCCTGATAGGGGACGCGCGGCGGCTTGAGCGCCACCTCGGCGCCGAAACGCGCGCGCAGGCGCTCGACGATCACCTCGACGTGGACCTGCGAGAGCCCGGCCACGATCTGCTCGCCGGTCTGGGGGTCACGGTGCAGGTCGATCGTCGGGTCCTCCTCCTGCAGCCGCCGCAGCGCGGTGAACACCTTGTCCTCGTCGCCCTTGGTCTGCGGCTCGATCGAGAACGCCATCACGGGGGCCGGCAGCTTGATGCTGGGCATCGAGATCGGTTCGTCGCGCGCGGCCAGCCAGTCACCAGCCCGGGTCTCCTTGAGCTTGGAGACGGCGCCGATGTCGCCGGGGCCGAACTCGTCGGCATGGTTGGTCTGGCCGCCCTGGAGCGTGACCAGCTGGCCGATCCGCTCCTTGTTGTGGGTGCGCGTGTTGAGCACCTGCGAGTCCTGGCTTATCGTGCCCTGGTAGACGCGGAAGATGTTGATCCGCCCGGCGAACGGGTCGGCGCGCGTCTTGAACACGTAGGCGAACAGCTCGGTGTCCTCCACCGGCTGCAGCGTGACCTCGCCGACCTCCAGGCCGCCGTGCTTGACCGGGGACGGCAGGTCCTCGACGATCGCGTCCAGCAGCCGGTTGGTGCCCAGGTTGCGCGTGGCCACGCCGCAGGTGACAGGGTGAAGCGACCCGTGGTTGGTGCCCTCCTTGAGCGCGGCGACGATCTCGTCGTGGGAGATCTCATCGCCCTCCAGGTAACGCTCCATCAGGGCATCGGAGGTCTCGGAGACCTCGTCCATCAGCTTCTCGCGGTACGCCTGCGCCTGGGCCTGCAGCTCGTCAGGGATCGGGATCTCGCGGCAGTTCTCGCGCGTGGGGCCGTCGTACTCATAGGCCTTCATGTCGACGAGGTCGATCAGGCCGCGAACCTCGTGCTCGGCGCCGATCGGTATCTCGGTGGCCACCACGTGGGGGCCGAACGCGGCCTTGAGCGACTCCAGCGTGCGGAAGAAGTCGGCGCGCTCGCGGTCCAGCATGTTGACGAACAGCAGCCGCGCCAGGTCAAGCTCGGCGGCCCGCTCCCACAGGCGGCTGGCGTGCACCTCGACGCCCATCACCGCGTTGATCACGAACACGGCCGATTCGCAGACCCGCAGCGCTCCCAGGGCGTCGGCGACGAAGCTGGAGTCGCCGGGGGTGTCGATCAGGTTCACCTTGCGCTGCTGCCACTCGAACGAGCTCAGCGCCAGCGAGATCGACATCTGGCGGGCCTTCTCGTCGGGATCGGAGTCCGATGTGGTGGACCCGTCGGTCACGTTGCCGAGCCGGTTGACGGCGCCCGCCTGAAACAGCAGCGCCTCGTGCAACGACGTCTTGCCGGCGCCGCGATGACCGACGACGGCCACATTACGGATGCGATCCGCGGCCTTGTGCATGGCTGATCTCCTCTCGCTCGTACGACCGAAAGCCGACCTTACACCCGCCTCGGCGGCGGGTCCACCGGTCTCTTAGTCGAGCTCGCCCGCGAGCTTGGAGCGCAACCGCAACACCGCCTTGGTGTGCAGCTGGGAGACCCGCGACTCGGTCACGCCGAGGACCTCTCCGATCTCCCGCAGGGTGAGGTTCTCGTAGTAGTACAGGGCCACGACGAGCTTCTCGCGCTCGGGCAGGGCGGCGATCGCGTCGGCGATCCGGTCGCGCAGCTCGGACTCGTCGACCAGCCCCTGGGGATCGGGTGCGCCTCGGTCGGGCAGCGTGTCCAGCAGCGAGACCGAGTCCCCGCTGGAGTCCGACACGTTCCACAGCTCATCCAGGGCCACGATCGTGGAGTTGGAGATCTGCAGCAGCTGGTCCTGGAACTCGTCGACGGAGATCTCCAACTCGGTGGCCATCTCGTCGTCGGAGGGGGCCCGCTGCAGGCGCGCCTCGAGCTTCATGTTGGCGCGCTCGAACTGCCGCGCCCGTGCGCGCACCGACCGCGGCACCCAGTCCAGGGTGCGCAGCTCATCGATGATCGCGCCGCGGATGCGGGTGATCGCATAGGTCTCGAACTTGATCTCCCGCAAGAGATCGAAGCGCTCGATCGCGGAGATCAGACCGCCCAGACCGTAGGAGATGAGGTCGGCTTCCTCGACGTGCGCGGGCAGACCCGAGCCCATCCGGCCGGCCACGTACTTGACCAGTGGTGAGTAGGCGACTACAAGCCGCTCGCGGGCCCGTTCATCGCCGGAGGCCTTATATCGCCTCCACAGGTCCTGCAGCTCGATCGCTTTGACGTTGGTTTCCAGTTCTTACCCCACTTAACGGTGTCAAGCCCGGGGGTGGGAGCTCGCATAGGCGCTCCGAAGCCGCGCCGACTCTACCCGAGTGTAAACCTGAGTCGTCGAGATACTTGCGTGACCGAGCAGCTCCTGGATCGCGCGGAGGTCGGCGCCGCCCTCCAGCAGGTGCGTGGCGAAGGAGTGGCGCAGCGCGTGAGGATGGGCCTCGGCGAGCGCCGGAGCGTGGCGCAGGGCCAGGCGCGACCACGTGCGCAGGCGGCGACGCACGTCCGATGTGCTCAGCCGACGCCCCGACTTTGAGAGGAAAAGCGGGCGGGCGGGATCCGAGTCGCCGCTGGCGAGCGCCGCCCGCCCGCGGGCCAGGTAGCGCTCCAGCGCCTGCAGCGCATGCTCTCCGGTCGGCACCAGCCGGGTGCGCTCCCCCTTACCCTCCACGCGCACGGTCTCGGCGTCGAAGTCGACGGCATCGGTGTCCAGCGAGACGAGCTCCTCGGCCCGCAGGCCGGAGGCGTAGGCGAGCTCGAACAGTGCCCGGTCGCGCAGCTCCAGCGGCGTGTTGGCGGGGATCCGGTCCAACAGGACCGCCACCTCGTTGGCCTTGAGCACCCTCGGCAGACGCTGCGGGCGCTTGGGCGAGCTCAGCAGCTCCGCGGGGTTCTCGGCGCGCGCTCGGAGAGCCATCTGCACGGCGAACAGCCCGCGCAGCGAGGCCAGCTTGCGCGCCACCGTGCTGGGCGCCTGGCCGTCAGACGACAGGGCCGCCACGTATCGGCGCAGCGCGCGTACGTCGACGGCCGGGGGCGCCAGCTGCCGGGCGCTGGCCCAGCGCGCGAACTGCAGGCTGTCGATCGCATACGCCTTGCTGGTCTTGGCGGCCACGGCGCGGCGGCGCAGATCGTCGTCGAAGGCGTCCAGGGCCGCCTGCCAGGCCACTGAGACCGGACGGGGGGCCTCGGCGGACCCCTGGGGGTCCCGATGGTGGTGGACGGGGAGTGCGGCGGACACGGTGGTCGCTATTCGGCGCGCGCGCGATCAGCCCTGCCTGCGCCGGCGACTGCGACAGTCTCAGGCGACGTGGACCAGCGTGCCGATCGGGGTGTACGGGTACACCTGGCCGGCGACGCTGAACGGCATCTCGACACAGCCGAGACTCTGCGGCGATCCGTACGAGGCGCGCGTGAAGCCGTGCAGCGCGTCGCCGCCGTTGAAGTAGCTCACGTACGGGATGCCGGGATCGCTGTAGTGGCTGCCGTCCGGGTTGGTGCCGCTCATCGTCGTCGAGGGCAGGTGCTCGTAGACCGGATAGGTGCCCGTGGCCGTCGGCGCCGAGGAGATGCCCGTGTTCACCGCGGTGCCGGAGATGACCGTCTTGCCGCTGTGCCAGACCGAGAGGCTCTGCGAGGCGACGCTGACGCTGACGAACGTGTAGCCGAACGACGAGTGCTTGCCGGTCAGGACGGCGTTGATCAGCGCCTTCCAGACGATCGGACCGGGCTGACCGTCGGCGGTCAGGCCGTGGTCGGTCTCGAACGCCATCAGCGCACCCTGCATCATCACGCCGGAGGCGCCGACCTTCCAGAAGCTCTTCAGGGCGTCGGGCGTGTTCGGATAGCGCCACGAGAAGGTGCCCTTCGGCGGGTTGACGGCGGCGTTCTCCTGCGCGGCCGGACTCAAGCCCACGCCCTGGCCGCCGGCGTAGTTGAACTTCAGCGGCAGGTAGTTCAGGAGCGAGAGCAGCTGCTGCAGGCGAACGGGGGACCCGCCGGGGACCGTCCACCCTTTGCTATCCGATCCCGAGCCCTGCTGGCCGCCGACGAGACGCGCGCCGTTGGGCATCGCGATGCTGACCTTGGCCCCGAGCCCGTAGCCGTAACCGTCGGGCACGAACTCGATCGCGTGGCTGGTCAGGTTGCGCCAGTGGCCGGGCGTGGCCGGCGACAGAACGGGGCGATGCGACCCCAGGGCCTTGGAGACGGGCTTTGAGAAGTTGAGGGTGATCCGCGTGCTGGGCTTGATCGGGCTGCCCGGAGCCGGGCTGGCCACGGCGCTGGCCGAGCTTCCGGCCGGGAACCAGCTGATCATCGCCTGGCTGGCGTTCTCCCAGCGGCGCGGAGCGGCCGAGACGTAGATGGAGCCCGCGTCGGAATTGCGCGGCAGCGTGACCACGCGGCGCGCCTTGCCGAACATCTGGCGCTTGAGCTGCCCGGACGGCCCGTAGGCGAAGGACTCGATCGGCGACTTGAAGTGCAGGCGCAGCGGGGCGTTGTGGGCCACGGTGATGTAGTGCGAGCGCAGGCTGGCGGCCGGCGTGGTCAGCACGAGGCTGAGGCGCTGCTTTGACCCGGCGAACCACGACATCCAGCCGGGGCGCTTGACGACCACCTGCAGCGACAGCTGCTCGTTGGCGGAGATTGGCTGGCGCGGATAGATGAGGCCGCCGGTGACCTTCACCGGAACCGGTGTGGCGTGCGGGCCGGTGACGACGCTCACGCTCTCGATCTTCCCTCCGCCAAGCGGCATCCCGATCTTGGCGATCGCCTGCGAGTCGCTCGTCAGGCTTGCCTTGGCCGAGGCGAAGATGATCGCGCCGACGGCGACCACGGCGAGCGCGACCAGCAGCACGCCCGCGAGAACCCAGCGTCCTCGCCCCATGCGCTTGGGAGTGCTTGTCGTGCCACCGCTGGACGCACTCGACCGACGCGCCCCGGTGGGCGCACGCAAATACGAAACGTTCGCCACGGCCAAGATGGTACTGACCAGCGGGGTCGGGGCAAGCGGCAGGAGATTTCGAGCATCTTTCTGCGACCGACGTTGCAGAAGTTCGCAAATGCAGGGGCGGGCGGCGGGCCGGGCGTGGGCCCGATCCGGCTCAGCGGGTGATGGCACCCTCGGCGGCGCTGGAGACCAGCCGCGCGTACTTCTGCAGGGCGACGCCGGGGAACGGTCGCACAGGCGGCTTGTAGGCCTGCGCGCGGGCGGCCAGCTCCTCGTCGGAGAGGGCCACGTCCAGACGGCGGGCGGTCACGTCCAGGGTGATCTCGTCGCCGTCGCGCACCAGGCCGATCGGCCCCCCGCGAATCGACTCGGGGGCCACGTGCCCGGCCATCAGGCCACGAGTGGCGCCCGAGAAGCGCCCGTCGGTGATCAGCGCGACGTCCTCCCCCAGGCCCTCGCCCACAAGCGCCGCCGTGACGGCCAGCATCTCGCGCATTCCGGGACCGCCGGCGGGGCCCTCGTTGCGGATAACCACGATGTCGCCGGGCTTGATCGAGTTCGTGCGGACGGCTTCCATCGCGTCCTCCTCGCGCTCGAACACGCGTGCGGGACCGCTCTGCTTGCGTCGCGTGTAGCCCGCGAGCTTGACCACGCAGCCGTCGGGGGCCAGGTTGCCGTGCAGGATCGCCAGCCCCCCGGTCTCGCTGAGCGGTCTGGCGAGCGGACGGACGACCTGCTGGCCCTCGGCCTCGGTCGCCGCCGCCGCGATCTCACCGACGGTCTGGCCGGTGACCGTCAAGGCGTCCTCGTGCAGCAGGCCGGCCTCCTGCAGGCGCTTGAGCACCAGCGGGACGCCGCCGGCCGCGTACAGGTCGGGCGCCACGTACTCGCCGCCCGGCTTGAGGTCGCAGAGCAGCGGCGTGCGCTCGGAGATCTCGTGGAAGTCGTCGATCGAGAGCTCGATCCCCATCTCCGAGGCGAGCGCCAGCAGGTGCAGCACGCCGTTGGTGGAGCCGCCGCTGCAGGCGATCGCGGCGATCGCGTTCTCGAAGCTCTGGCGGGAGATGTAGTCGCTGGGCCGCAGGCCGCGGGCGAGGACGTCCATGACGAGCTTGCCGGCCTCCTGCGCGACGACCGGCTTGCGGTCGTCGACGGCCGGCACCAGGTTCAGGCCCGAGGGCGAGATGCCCAGCACCTCGAACGCCATCGCCATCGTGTTGGCGGTGAACTGGCCGCCGCAGGCGCCGGCGCCGGGCGAGGCGGCCTCCTCGATCGCTTTGAGCTCGGCGTCGTCGATCCGCCCGGCGGCATGCGCACCAACGGCCTCGAAGACCTCGCCGATGGTGACGCGCTCCCCGTGCAGGTGTCCGGGGAGGATCGAGCCGCCGTACAGCATCAGGCTGGGGAGATCCAGCCGCGCGAGGGCCATCACGGTCCCGGGGATCGTCTTGTCGCAACCGCTCAGCGCGATCACGGCGTCGAACATGTGCGCCTGGCACACGAGCTCGATCGAGTCGGCGATCAGCTCGCGGCTGACCAGCGAGGCCTTCATCCCCTCGGTGCCCATCGTGATCCCGTCGGAGATCGCGATCGTGTTGAGCTCCATCGGGGTGCCGTCGGCGCCCCGGATGCCGTCCTTGACCTTGGCGGCCAGCGCACGCAGATGGAAGTTGCACGGCATCGTCTCGATCCAGGTGTTGGCGACCGCCACGAGCGGCTTGGCCAGCGCCTCGTCGTCGTAGCCGATCGCCTTCAGGTACGAGCGGGCAGCGGCGCGCTCGGGACCTTCGGTGAGCGCGCGGCTGCGGTGCTTGAGATCGAATGCTGAGGTGGTCATGGGCGAGCGAAACTGTAGCTCGCCCCCAGCCGTCGCCGCCGTGAGATCAGCCGGCGGTGTCCAGCGGCTCGCTGGAGGCGCTGCGGGCGGCGTCGCGCATCCGCGCTCGCTCCCACTGCGAGAGCCGCCACAGGTCGCGCTTGACCCGCACCGGGTCGAGCTGGCGGCCAGGAAGGTGCATGTTGGCGGTCGAGATCAGCCGCTGCTCGTCGCCGGTGAGCGCCATCCACTTGGCCAGCACGTCATCGGAGTCCGGCAGACGCGCGCTGCCGTAGGGGCGGGTCTCGTCGGGGAAGGCGACGCAGTACTCGTTGAGCAGGCGGTGCGTCTGCGCGAAGTAGGCGACGATCGCCTTGTGCGGGTAAATGAGGTAGGCATAGGCCGCACCACCGGTTTGGGCGGGCCCCGTCTTTTCTGGCCCGTCGGCCTGGGTGCCCCACACGCGGATGAACCCCAGGTCCCGGTACATCCCCCACTCTTCGTCGTTGACGCACGAGCGCAGGAGCGTGCGGGCGCGCTGCTCGGCGCGGCGGTCGCGCCCTGGGTCATAGGCGATCACGGGCGCCATGCGCCGGCGCGCCCGGTGACGCGACCAGGCGTCGTCCAGACGCGGCAGCAGCTCTTCGGAGAGCAGCGCTACGGCCACCAGCGCAGTCGCGACGAGCGCCAACAGCACGCGTCCGCCTCGGACCTACCGCCCCCCGGCTGCGCGCGGGAAGAAGATCACGCGCTCAGCATCTCGGGGAACGTCGTCAAACGACTTGACCATCTGCGCCTGACGTCGTCCCTCGGCGTCCATGAGCGGTACCGCGGCCCACAGGCCCGCGTCCAGCTGACGGCGGAACTCGTCCACCAGTCGCCGCTCGTCCTCGGCGAGCTCGACATCGCCCTCGGCGATCAGCACCTCACCGTGCCCGGGCTTCATCCTCAGGAAGCGCACCCGGGGGATTATGTCACGCCGAGGATGTCGACCGGACCGGTCCCGGCCCCCACCTGCACCAGCCCGTCCCTGACCGCCTCCGAGGCCCGTCGCTTGGCGGTCCGGGCGGCCTGCAGCGGGGAGTCGCCCCACGCCAGCCGCGCCGCCAGCACCGACGAGTGCGTGCAGCCCGAGCCGTGGGCGGCCCCGTCCGGGTGCCGCTCCCCCGGGATCTCGACCGTCCGGCGGCCATCGAAGAACACGTCGATGGCCTGCGCGCGGTGCCCGCCGGTGACGACCACGACCTGCGGACCGAGGGCGCGCACGGCCCGGGCCAGCGCGACCGCGTCGGGGTCGGGAGCGGGGCCGGGCTGCGCAGTTTCGGGCCTGGCGGCGGCGTCGGCGCCCACCAGGGCCAGCGCCTCGGGCACGTTGGGCGTGACCACCGTCGCGCGCGGCAACAGCCGCTCCACCAGGGCGCCGCGGGCGTCGCCGGCCAGCAGCTCGGCGCCGGATTCGGCGATCATCACCGGGTCGAGCACCACCGGAACCGGCCC
The DNA here is from genome assembly GCA_017882405.1 of Solirubrobacteraceae bacterium. Next base: position 33,244 of record JADGPO010000158.1, read on the forward strand.
GCCCCCGTGCTCGTCTCGCGCCACCAGCTCGTCGAGCGCCTGGGCGACCGCCTCGATCGTGGCCACCGTGCCGAGCATCCCGATCTTGACGGCGTCGACCCCGATGTCCTGCGCGACGGCCCGCACCTGCGCGAGGATCATCTCGGGCTCGATCGCCAGCACGGCGGTCACGCCCACGGTGTTCTGAGCCGTGATCGCCGTGATCGCCGTCATCCCGTGCACTCCGCAGGCGGCGAACGCCTTCAGGTCGGCCTGGATCCCGGCCCCGCCGCCGGAGTCCGAGCCGGCGATCGAGAGCACACAGGGGATTCGCCGCTGAGGGGACGAGCCGGGCACGCCGGCGAGGTTAGTGGGCCGTTTCGCAAGTACTGAGTGTGAGTCAGAGAGCGACCGAGAAGCGACCTCCCGGTCCGCGACGCACCCAGCCGCCCAACTCCAGCGAGGCCATCCCGGCCAAGCCGGCGTCGACGTCCAGGCCAGCGCGCCGGAACGCCACCGAGGCGTCGTGTCCGTCGGCGACCGCGTCCAGCAGCGCCGCCAGCTCGGGCGCCAGCTCGGCACGACGGCGAGCCGGCACCGAGCGAGCCCCGGCGCCGAACAGCGCGTCGAGCACGTCCTGAGCGCCCTTCACCAGCTCGGCCCCGGATCGCAGCAGCTCGTGGGGACCGGCCGACAACCGCGAAGTCACCTGCCCGGGCACGGCACCCACCGTCCTGCCGAGCTCCGCCGCGCGCCGCGCGGTCACTAGCGCCCCCGATCCCGACCGCGCCTGGACGACGACCGTCATCACGCTCAGCGCGGCGATGATCCGGTTGCGCGCCGGGAACATCCAGCGGCGGATCTCGCTCCCGGGCCCCAGCTCGGAGACCAGCGCTCCGCGTTGCGGGATCCGGCGGTGCAACGGCCGCGACGAGGCCGGATACGCCCGCTCGGCGCCGCCGGCCAACACGGCGACCGTCGCCGCTTCGACACCGAGGACGCCCCGGTGAGCGGCGGAGTCGATCCCGCGCGCCATCCCGCTGACTACGGTCACGCCGGCCGATCCCAGCCCGCGGCCCAGCGCGCCGGCGATCTCCAGGCCGTAGGGCGATGCCTGCCGCGCGCCGACGACGGCCACCGGCTGACCGGCGGACAGCTCGCCCAGGCGGTCGACCCCACCGGCGACGTGCAGCACCGCGGGCGGCGCGGCCAGCTCGCGCAGCCGGTCCGGATAGGCGGGCGAGCAGCGGCACACCGCCTCGAGGCCCGCCTCGGCGATGCGGGTGCGGGCCGCGCCCGCGTCGAACGCCCGGTATCCGCCGGTCACCTCGTCGGCCCGTGCGCCGGCCACGGCCTCGATCAGCTCGCCGTCGTCGAGCTCCAGCAACGCGTCCACCCGGTCGCGCGTCAGGTCCAGATGTCCCGACAGGCGGCCGAGCAGCCAGGTGCGCCGCAGGCAGTCGGGACAGGCTCGGGAGTCGCGCCTGCCCGGGGTGACGGCGCCGGTGAGGGGCCCGGTCATAAGAGCACCATCGCCTCGCCGGCCGATCGCTGACGGAGGCTGAGCGCCAGCAGCACGTCGCTCTGGCGCACGCGGTCATGGGACTCCAGGTCGGCGATCGTCTGCGCCACGCGGATCACGCGGTGGCGACCGCGGGCGCTGAGCAGTCCGGCCGCGTAGGCCCGCCCCAGCTCGGTCTCGGCGGCCGAGTCCATCCGCACGAGCGCGCGCACGGTGCCGACGTCCATCTCGCCGTTGCAGCGCGCGCCTGTGCCGTCCAGCCGCCGGTGCTGGCACTCGCGGGCCGCCACCACCCCGGTCAGCGCCGCGGCCGAGCTGCAGTGCGGCGGCGAGCGCAGGTCGGCCTCGGCCGGCCGCCGCACATCGACCAGCAGGTCCATGCGATCCAGCAGCGGTCCACTCAGCCGTCGCTGATGGCGTCGCAGGTCCGCCTCGCCGCAGGTGCAGCGCTCGTCGATCCCGGCAAAGCCACACGGGCACGGATTGGTGGCGGCGACGAGCATGAACCGCGTGGGGAACTGCAGCGCCCGCTGCCCGCGCACGATCGTCACGCTCCCGTCCTCCAGCGGCTGGCGGAGCGCGTCCAGCGCCGGGCGCTGGAATTCCGACAGCTCGTCCAGGAACAGCACCCCGTGGTTCGCCAGCGTCGCCTCCCCGGGACGCGGTGGCGAGCCGCCGCCCGCCAGGCCCGATGGTGAAATGGTGTGGTGAGGCGCGCGAAACGGCCGGGCCTCGATCAACCCGCCGGCCACCAGCCCGGCGACGCTGTGGATCCGCGTTACCTCGATCGCCTCGGCCCGGGACAGAGCCGGCAGGATCGACGGCAGCCGGCGTGCCAGCATCGTCTTGCCGGTTCCCGGCGCCCCCTCCATCAGCAGGTTGTGACCGCCGGCGGCGGCGATCTGTAGCGCTCGCAAGGGCGCCTCCTGCCCCCGAACGTCGGCCAGGTCCAAGGACCCGCGCCGCGGGCGGGCGGGGGCGGGTTCGCGCGCTGCCGGCAGCGGGGGCGGCTGGCCGCCCGCGAGGACGGCCGCGGCTGCCCGCAGGCTGCCCACGGCGACGATCTGCAGATCTTCCACCAGCGCCGCCTCCCGAGCGCGCTGGCTGGGAACGATCAGGCGGGCGCACCCGGCGCGACGCGCCCCCTCGGCAACGGCCAGCGCCCCGGGCGAGTCCCGCAGCTCGCCCCCCAGCGACAGCTCTCCGAACACGGCATAGCGCTCCAGTCCGTCACGCGGGACCTCGCCGCTGGCGGCCAGCAGCGCCAGCGCCAGCGCCGCGTCGAAGCCCGGCCCGGCCTTACGCAGCGACGCCGGTGCAAGGTTGGCGGTGATCCTGCCGCCCGGGAACTTGAAGCCGGAGTTGAGGATCGCCGAGCGGATCCGGTCGCGCGACTCGCGCACCGCGGTATCGCCGAGCCCGACGATCGTAAACGTCGGCAGCCCGCTGCGGATGTCGGCCTCGACCCACACCTGGCGTGGCTGGACACCGTCGATGGCGAACGTGGTGACGCGCGCGAGCATCTCCTGAAACGTACGCGCGATCGTGTGACGCGGGGGTGTCCGAACGTCAAATAAGTGCGCCCATTGCAGGGATTCTATTTACTCAAGCGGCACACTACGACACCCACGCGTCACACGATCGGGCGTAGCGTTGCCAGCGTGGGAAACGACCCCCGTCACCAGCTCGGTGCGACCGGCGAGCAGCTGGCCGCCGAGCACCTGGAACGCCTCGGCTACCGCATCGTGGAGCGCAACTTCCGGACGCGCTGGGGGGAGCTGGACATCGTCGCCTTAGACGGCCGCACGCTGGCCTTCTGCGAGGTCAAGACCCGCCGGATCGGGGGCCGGGCGGGAGCGCCGCTGGAGGCGGTCGATCCCGGCAAGCGTGCGCAGGTGCGCAAGATGGCCGGCCGGTGGCTGGTGGAGCGCCGCGAGCGGCCGTACGCCGACGTGCTGCGCTTCGACGCGATCGGGGTGAGCTTCGACGCCGCCGGCCGGCTGGTCTCACTCGAGCACGTGGAGGGGGCGTTTTGAGCCCCCTCCACGCGCTCCTGGGCTCAGCGTTCGATCCGGACCGACGTGCTGGCGC
>JADGPO010000159.1 GCA_017882405.1 Solirubrobacteraceae bacterium
CCCGCTCATGCCGTTCTCGACGGCGGAGTGGAGCAGCCGCTGCGCCAACCCCTGTTCGAACGCGGTGGTCGCCACCGCGCGCGCCTCGGCGGCCGCTGCCGCCCGGAAACCGCCGAGCAGGGATTGGGTGGCACCCGGCGCGAACACGTTCATCACCCCGTCAACCGCGCCCGACCCGAAAGCGATCGCCCCGTCGGCGCCGAAGACGTCGAACCTGTCCCCGCGCACGGCCTTGGTCGCCAGCACCCGGACCATGGCACTGACCAGCGCCGCGCGCGCCGCCTGGGCGGCGAGCTGCGACGCGATCATCGCCGGGCCCCACGCCGGATCCCGCGCCCGCAGTGAGGATCGGGACGACGACCGCGGCGGCGGTGGTGACGATGTTGACCGCCCAGTTCTCCAGCTCGTCGCGTGCCGAGATGTACGTCGCGAGGCTCTCCTGGGTCGACTCCAGCAACTCCTGGGCGCGAGCCTGGTGGGCGGGCGCCAGGACGCCGCCCTGCGCCCGCGCCGCGACCGCACGCAGCTCCCGGTGCTCGTCGTCCATCGCATCCGACGTGTGCGACATCAGGTCGGTGAGCAGGCTGCGCTCCCGGTCGATCTGCGCGCCCGTCTCGGAGACCTGTTGCAGGACGGTCAGATTGGACGGGCGCAGCTGGTCGAGGGCGCGGTTGTAGTCACTCGTGCTGAGGTCACCCTCCAGGTCGGACAGCACTGCCGCGCTGGCCCCGAGCCTGGTCTTCTCCTCGTCAGTCAGCCGGCCGAGGACGTGGAAGATGTAGTCCTCGTCGGTGCCGACACCGTCCACCGCCCAGTGCAGCTGCTGCTCGGGGGTGCCCTGCAGGATGATCCGGAGCGACTCGCGCTGCGCCGGGGCTGGTCATCGGCCAGATGTGCTGCAGGAACGGCGAGTTCTCGGTGAACTCCGACCGGTAGGTCGTCAACTCCGCCCCGGCGGACATCTTGACCGCGTCTACGATGTCGGTGCCGTCCATCGCACCTGTCCTCGCCAGCTGCGCGATCGCGCCGGTCTGCTGGGCGAAATACGCTGCGGCGCGGACCATGTCGTCACTGTCGAGGTCGTCGTCGAGCAGCTGCCAGATCTCTCCGTGGGCCTGCCACTCCGCCGTCAGCCGCTGTCGCTCGTCGGGTGTCATCGCGCGCAGGGTCTGCCAGATGGCCTCCTCGTCGGTGCCGATCCCGTTGACGGCAATGCGGATCTGCGCTCGGGTGTCCCAGACTCCTTCCAGCGTCATCTGGGCGCGCCGGAGGTCGTCGCCGGACAGCTCCGATTCGAGCAGCTCGTTGAGGTGCATCTCACGGGCGCGACCGTACGTCTCGTACCATTGCTGGCGGATCGTGCCGCGGTCGGAGCGCTGCAGGGTAGAGAACAGCATCTCCTCCTCGGTGCCGGTACGGTTCGTCGCCACCTGGATCTGATCCACCGGGCGAAGATCCCCGAACGCCAGGATCGCCCGCGCCCGGTCCAGTTCCCAGTCGCTGAGCTCCTCGTCGAGGATGTAGGCCAGCCGGCTCGACGAGGAGATGTCGAACAGCGTGACGCCGCCGGAGTAGACGTCGCCGTAGTCCTGCCGCACGTCCGCCTCGGTCTGCTCGAACGAGCGGCGAGCCTCCCGCATCAGGCGGAACAGGGTGTCCTCGTCGGTGCCGAATCCGTCCGCGGCCAGGATGACCTTGTCGGCGGTCCGCAGCGTGCCATGCCGCAGGTAGGCGCGAGCCCGGATCCAGTCGTCGTCGCCCAACGAGGATCGCAGAGTGGATTCCAGCGGCCGGCCCGCCGCGCGCGAGAATGCCTCGCTCAGTTGCTCGTCCCGACCACGGGCGGCGAGCAGTGCGTCGAAGATCTCCTCGCGGTGGGCAGCGGGACTCGGCATCGCCAACGCCACGGTGAGCCGGTCCGCGGCCTGGTTGATCACGCTGTCCGCGACCTCCGGAAGCGTCGGTGCTGCCGGAGGCGTCGGCGCCGCGCCAGCTACGGCGACACCGCCGGGTGCATCCAGTAGCCGGGCGAGACGCTGGGCCTCCAGGCCGAGCGCGGCACCGACGCCTCCGTCAGCCGGAAGACCTCCACCGCACCCTGCTGCACCACGTGGGTTGACTCGTGCGCCATCAGCGCGAGATCGGCAGCGGACTCCCGCGCGCCCAGGAAGATGTCCTTGCCGAAGGTGAACGCCCGGGCCTGCAGCTGGGCCGCGGCCAGGGCGGACCGGCCGTCGGCGTGCACCCGCACCTCGTCAGATAGCCCGCAGGACCGGCTCGATGCGTTCCCGCACTCCCTCGGCCAGCGGGTCGCCACCACTGATCCCGGCGATGAACCGCTCCAGCATCGGCGTGACGTCGGGCTCGCTTGAGACCTGTTGCAGAGCATCGGGTTCCGCGACGTCGATCTCGTCGCGAGCGACGGCGGACCGCTCAACCGCAGTGGGATCCGCCCAGGGGGGCGGGCTCGCCGGTGGTCGGCGCCACCTGCCGGGCGGGGCCAGCCAGGACGATGCGCGCGGCGAACGCCTCGGCCTCCTGCTCCAGCGGGTCGTCGACGTGAGTGACCGCCAGCCGGGGCTGGATCCGGGCGCGATACGCCCGCGCCAGGGCCGCGTTCCCCAGTCCGGGCACGACGCCGGCATCGGCGGTGTCGAGGCGCGACCGAGCAAGCGCGGCGTTGCCCAGGCCTGCGAACGCCGTGGGAGGACCCGACCGCCGGAGCGGCTGGCCGTTCGCGGAGCGGGTCACCGCCGACGATCCGGGTTCCGGCGGCACCACCCCACGCGCCCGCTGGCCCACCCACGCAGCTTCCAGGTCCGGTGCCCTCCGGTTCAAGGCATCCGAACCAAGCGAACGGGCAGGGGGGGCGCGGTCCCGCTCAGGGGTTCCGGCCAACCCGTTCGGTTGCGGTGGCGTGGAGGCTGCGCCGGTAGGCCCGCAGATCGGGACCAACGACCCCTGACCTGGGAAACACGCCGCGGACTGGACTGAAATCGCAGGTCATCGCGGGCGAGAACAAGAGGTGAGACACATGGTCATTGCACCTGCATATCCTGGGCGGTCAAGTCGCAGGTAGTGCTGCAGCACCTCTTGGACGGTCACGTCTGTCACTTGTCGCAGTATCTGGCTCACTTTGGTCCAACTACTTGGCGTAGTTTGATCG
>JADGPO010000160.1 GCA_017882405.1 Solirubrobacteraceae bacterium
AGCGGGCCACGTCCGGGATCTTCGCAGCGAGGGGGAGATGGGTGTTCGCGTAGTAATCCTCGAACGCACCTGGATGAGTGGGGTGTCCGTAGAGAACGGTGATTTTCATCATGGTGGTGCTCCTTTGTTCGCCTGCCGGGCAGAGGCGGACGCTATCCGAAATCAGGGCGCCGCCGGCGCGGCCGCACGGCTCCTCATGCGGACAGCACCCGCAATCCCAGTAACCGCGGAAATCCGACCACAGCCACTGGATCGCCAACCCCGCCTGACAGCACCGCGTGGAACCCGACGAAACGCTTCCGCTCACTGTCATCGTCCCGGAGCGTCGGCGGTGATACGTCCGGCGTGTTCGGTAGGTCCTCGGGCTGAGGGGCTGTCGGTCGGGGTTGCGTCGTCTCGGCGGACCTCGGGCGGCTGGTACCGCTCCGCCGCGTCGGCCCCGTCTCGTTAGATTTGTCGGGTGACCGTGCTCCGCTCGCGCTCGGGGCCCGCGGTTCGGTCCAGTTTCCGGGGGCAGCTGTTGGCCGTGCTCGTCGCCGGTGCGGCGATCAGAGCGCTGCTCATCGCACTGCATCCGGGCGAGTACTTCGACATGCAGGCGCTCGCCGTTGTCGGCGGCCTGTTCGCGCGAGCGCCACTGCACCTCTACGCCCTCGAACCGCGGCCGATGTTCGAGGGCCTGACGCTCTACGCCTGGCCGTACCCTCCGGGCTTTCTTCCCGTCGCCGCCCTGCTGCACTGGCTCAGCGTCCACGCCGGGGCGAGCGTCAGTCGCCTGGACCGGAGCCTGGTCAGTGTGGCCGACCTCGCGCTGGCCTGGGTCATGCAGGCCGGGTTGGGCCGGCTCGGGCGCCCGGATCGAGAGCGATTGGCGGCCGCCGCGCTGGTGGCGCTGGGCCCGGCGTTCTTCATGGTCTCCGGGATGCACGGGCAGATCGATGCGGTGGCGTGGCTGCCGGCGATCGCCGGCGTGCTCGTATGGGAGCGCCGGCAGGGTCGGGCCCACGTGCTGGCCGCCGGGGCGCTCGTCGGTCTTGGCATCGCGATCAAGACCGTGCCCGGCGTGGCCCTGCTGGGGCTGGCTCTGACGGCCCGCAGCCGTCGCGAGCTCGCGCTGCTGCTGGGCTCGGCGGCGCTCGTCGTTGCCGCCACGCTCGCCCCCTTCGCCATCGTCGCCCCCCATGCCCTGGCCCCGATCGTCGACTATCGCGGGTTTCCCGGGCGTGCCGGCGTCGCCCTGCTTCTGCAGCCGAGCCTGGCCACGCAGCTGATGGCGGGCCATGCCGAGAGCTTCGACGCCACCACCCGGTTCCTGCTCGGGCACGCCTCCCTCGTGCTGGCTCCGGTGCTGCTCGCCGTGTGGGTCCTGGCGCGCCGGCGCCGACTGTCGGCGGCGGACACGGTCACCGCACTGTTGCTGGGGGTCTACGTGTTCGCCCCCGCCGTGCTGCCGCAGTACTGGCTGTGGATCGTGCCCTTCCTGATCCTGGGCCGCCGGTATCGCGCCGCGGCGATCTACCAGCTCGTCATGCTCGCGCCGCTGGCGCTGACCTACATCTTCCTGGCCGAGCCCTGGGACACCCTGCGACTGCCCGAGACGCTCGTCCGCTACGGCTACGTCCCGCTTATGTGGCTGATCACCGTGGGCTTGCTGGTGGCGCTCGCCGGGCTGCTGGCTCCCGCCGCCCGGACGGCTGCCGCCACCGCTTGGATCGGTCAATCGGCCGGAGCCGGTCGAGTGCGGCTGGCGACGAACTGGCGACGGCTCAGGTTGGCATCGGCGGAGCATTACGGGCTGGTGGCCATCCTCATGGCGGGTGCCGCCCTCCGGCTGTGGCTGATGGCGGTCGATCGTCCGGCGTTTCTGGGCTTCCCGGACTCGCGCGCCTACCTGGCGGCGGTCAACGGGCCGTTGTTCTGGAACCCCTACAAGCCCTCCGGTTATCCGATCATGCTGCGGGTCCTGCGGACGCTCGACCCGCACCTCAGCGCGACGATCTTTGTGCAGCATCTGCTCGGGCTGGCGACCGCGCTGCTCTTCTACCTGATCACCGTCCGCTTCGTCCGCCGCCGCTGGCTCGCCCTGCTGCCGGCGGCGGTGGTCGCCTTCTCAGGGACCCAGCTCTATCTCGAGCATGCGGTGCTCAGCGACGGGCCTTTCGCGTTCGCGATCGCCGCGGCCCTCTGGTGCGCCGCCACCACTATCGCCCCGGGGCACGGGGCCGGCGACAAGACGGCGGCGCGGGAGAACGGTCCTCGGAGCGACCACGCTCCGGTGGGCGGCAACGCCTCCCGTGGGGTCAACCTCGCTCTGGCCGGCGCCGGTGCGCTGACGGCCGCCGCGACGGTGCTGCGCCCGGTCGCGGCGGCGTTGATCGCGGCGCTGCTCGCCTGGGCGCTGGGACGCAGGTGGCCGTCGTGGCGCCGACGTCTGCGCGCCGGGGCGGCGTGCGCGGCTGGCTGTGCCGCCGTGCTCGTGCCGTACGTGATCACGGCGCACGCGGCCACGGGCCAATGGGGCCTGACCCGGGCCTCAGGCGAGCAGCTCTACGGCCGGGTGGCGACGTTTGCCAACTGTCGCGATTTCCGGCCCCCCGCCGGCACGTCGCAGCTGTGCTCGCGGGCTCCCGCCTCCCGGCGGCCCAACGCCAACTGGTACCTGTTCGATCCCGCTTCGCCGCTCGTTCGCACCTTCGGGACACCGGGACCGTCCAACCCGTTCGACACCGACCTCGCGCACTACCGCTATCCCCCGGAGCGCCTCCTGAGTGCCTTTGACCGCGCGGCGCTCCTGCACCAGCCCTGGACATTTGCCTGGACGACACTGGAGGGGATGGTCAAGTACGTTGCGCCCCACGCAGGACCCGCGAGCCTGCTCGAATGGGACACATCGACCCTCATCCACCAGCTGCACAATCCGGCAATCGAGGCTGACACCGACCGCTACGTGGTCAGCGCCTACCACACCCCGGCCGGCTACGTGCATCACGATCTGAGCGCGACGGACGCCTACGCCGAGAGCGCCCGCGTGGAGGGTCCGCTCACTGCCGTGCTGCTGGTGCTGATGCTCGTTGCCTGGGTTCTCGGGCGCGGGGCCGCGCGCTCCGCGAGCGTCCTGCTGGGGGCCTGCGCGGTCGTGCTCGCGCTGGCTCCGGTGGCGGCGCTGTTCTACTCGGCTCGCTACGCCACACCCGCCTACGGACCGCTGGCGGCTGCTGGGGCGATCGGCCTCGATGTCCTGCTCTCGCGCGACTGGCCGCGACGGCGCGGCCCGGTCGCGCGAATGACTGAGTCATGACCGAGCTCGCGCCCTGTTCGGTCTGCGCCGGCCGCTCGCAGCGCCTGCACCTGCGAGTGGCGGGCGAGCTCGGAGCGCAGGGACTGATCCCGACCACGAGCCGCTTCGGGACCGCGCTCGGCGACATCTACCGCTGCCCGAGCTGCGGGCACATGCAGCTCGGCGAGATGCCGGCGGGGCCGGTGCTCGAGAGCGGCTACGCGGAGGCGGCCTCCACGGACTACGTACAGGAGAGCGCCGGTCAGCGCGAGACCGCGCGCCGCGCGCTCGCCGACATCGAGCGTCGTGTCGGCCGCGGGCGGCTGCTCGACCTTGGCTGCTGGGTCGGCTTCCTGCTCGCCGAGGCCCGCGACCGCGGTTGGGACGGAGTGGGCGTGGAGCCGAGCGCCTTCGCCTCCGGTTTTGCCCGCGAGCAGCTCGGCCTGGACGTGCGCACGGGCGAGCTGTTCTCCGCGTCGCTGCCGGCGCATAGCTTCGATGCCATCGTGATGGGGGACGTCATCGAGCACCTGCCCAATCCCGCGGCCGCGCTTGAGCGGATCAGAGGGCTGCTGCGCCCGGGCGGCGTCGTGTGGCTTGCCCTGCCGGACGCCGGCAGCGCCGTCGCTCGCCTGCTCGGCCGGCGCTGGTGGTCGGTGATCCCCACCCATGTGCAGTACTTCACCCGCGATTCGATGACGCTGCTGCTCGAGCGCCACGACTTCGAGCCGCTGGCGATCACGACGGCGCCGAAGGCGTTCACGGTCGGGTATTACCTGAGCCGGATCGACGGGTACTCGCGCACCCTGGGCCGGCTTCTCACGGCGGCGGGGAAGATGTTGGGCGTTGCCGATCGTCTGTGGGCGCCGGACTTCCGGGATCGGATGGCCGTGTTGGCGCGGCCGCGTCCTCCCGCCGCAGCCGCACCGCCAGACGCAGCGATTCGCCCAGCGCGCGCAGCGAGAAGCTGACCAGCCGCCAGGGGATCGGCGAGAAGCCGCGCCCCTGCCACGTGGTGCCGACAGCGTCGTCGCCGCGACGCACCCGGTGGCTGACGTCCACCTCCACCAGGGGCGTGCCACCCCGGGCCGCGAGCACCGTGAGGTACAGGTTGGGCACCAAGCAGTCCTCCGGCAGGGCCTCGAGCAACCGCGCCAGCAGGGCGGTGTCGTAGCCGCGCAGGGGGCAGTTGGCGTCGCGGGCGCGAACCCCGAACGCGCCGGCGAGATAGCCGCGCAGGACGCGGGTCATGCCCATCCTGAACCACGGGTCCTGGCGAAAGCGCCGCACCCCGCACACGGCATGGGCGCCGTCGAGCAGGAGCACCAGCAGGCGCCGCAGGTCCCCACCCAGGAACTGCCCGTCGCCGTCGACCTGCAGCACGTAGTCGGGGCGGTCCTGCACGGCTCGCCGGTAGGCGCGCACGAGGCTCGGGCCGTGACCCTCGTTGGCCGCGTTGCGCAGCAACACGAGTTCGCCCTCGAGCTCGGGCGCCAGCGCCTGCACCACGGCCGCGGTGTCGTCCCGGGAGCAGTCGTCGACGACGACCAGCGACAGCCGGGATACGCGCGGGGCCAGCGCCCGGTCGATCTCGCGCAGGAACTCGGCGATGCCGTCAGCCTCGTTGAACGCCGGGATCGCAACCGCCACCGAGCATGCCCCGTCGTTCACGCAGACCAGATTTCCTCGCGGCCGGTCCCGAGCAGCCGCCGGGCCACGTCGATGCCCATCTTGCTCGCGTGATCCATGTTGCCGATCTCGTAGCGCCATGCCCCGAACCGGCCGCGGGAGAAGATCGCGCGGTCCATCAGCCAGGGCTGGATGATCCCGAGCGCCGCGTCCCGGCCCCGTGTCGGGACCGGGTAGGCATAGGTGATGTCCTCGACGTGGATCGAGGCCACCGGCGGCGTGCCCTCGACCACCCCCGCGGCCCTCAGCCCACGCTCGACGCGCTCCTCAAGACCGAGGCGCGGCTCGGGCTTCTCGAGTGAGTAGGCCGTCTCGGTCATGTACGAGCAGAAGCGTGCGACGTCGCCGCCGGGAACGTTGGCCGGGGCGTACTTGGCGAAGTTGGTCGCACGGTAGAACGGGACCTTGGGCTCGGGGAAGTACATCCAGGATCGCTCGTCGGACAGCGGTTGCTCATAGCCGACGCCGACCATATAGACGCTGTTGTGGCGGAGCGTGGCCGCGGCGGCGGCCAGCGAATCCGGCGCCGCGCTCAGCGTCCCGATGAGGTGATCCAGCGGCATCGTCGAGACGAGCGCGTCATAGTCGTGGCGCTCGCCGCCGGCCGTCTGGACGCGGCGTCGGTCGGCCTCGACCTCGACCACGCTGTGCTCGTAGCGGACGCGGGGCCCCAAGGGCGCGGCCAGCCGGCGGTAGATCTCGCCCGTCGCCCCGCGACTGGGAAACACGAAGCGGTTGTTCGGCCCCCAGGCGAGATCATCGCGGCCCTCGCGGAGATTGCGCAGGGCGCGCTCGTAATCGACGACCGCCACGCGCTCGGCAATCCAGTGGGCGGCCATGTCCCGGGCTGGGGTCGCCCACACCTTGAAGTTGTAGGGCTCCATGAAGTGCCGGGTGATGCCGTCTCCGAACAGCGCCCGCATCCAGTCGGCGAACGGCATATCGAGCCCGTCGGCGCCGGGGGCGCGCTTCAGGCCCGCGAGGCACTCGGCGGCGACATCGTCGGGAAGGTGACGAAGATTGTTCTGAAAGGGATACGGGACCCAGCGATCGTGAACCCGGATGAACGACGAGCGGTCGTGGCTGATCAGGTCCGACCCCATCGCCTCCGCCAGCAGCGCGTCGAACTCCCCGTAGTGGCTGAACACCACGTGGCCCCCGAGGTCCCAGGTGAAGCCGAGCGGATCGACGACCGAGCTCGCCAAGCCTCCGGGATGGTCCGCGGCTTCCAGGATTAGCCAGTCACGGTGGCCATG
>JADGPO010000161.1 GCA_017882405.1 Solirubrobacteraceae bacterium
ATGCCGCCTCTCCCCCTGTGGAGGCGGACACGCGGTGCCAGGCGCGGGCGTCGGGGGCGAATACCACTTCCAGGCCCGCTCCTCGCGCGCGCAGCGCCCAGTCGACGTCCTCGACGTAGGCGAACAGATCCTCGTCGAGGAGGCCGACGGCCTCGATCGCCTCGCGTGAGACGGCCATCAACGCGCCGACCGCGCGCCCGGTGGCACGTACGCTGCTGTAGCGCGGACCGTCGGGGCGTCCGTAGCCGCGCGGGCGCCCGGAGTAGCCGAGCAGCTCGCTCACGCGCTGACCGGCGAACCAGATCGTGTTCGGCCTCTCGGCGAAGTAGACCTTGCCCGCCAGGATCCCCGCGTGCGGACGCTCGCGCAGCGCGCGCTCGAAGCCCTCGATCACGTCAGCGGCAACGGTGGCGTCGTTGTTGACGAGCACCATCCATCTCGCTCCCGTCGCAAGCGCGCGGCGCAGGCCCAGATTGTTGCCCCCCGCGTATCCCAGGTTTGCGCCCGCCTCGATCAGCGTCACCTGCGGGAAGCGCTCGCGGATGGCCTGCTGCGATCCGTCACTGGAGCCGTTGTCCACGCACACGATGCCCAGATCGGGGTGCTCCACGCGCGTCAGCGACTCCAGGCAGCGCAACGTGTCCTCGCGCCCGTTCCAGCTGAGCACGACCGCCTGCCAGGCCCGCTCCGCAGCGGGCTCGTGACCCGTCGCAGCGGTCTCCAGGGGGGCGGCTCCGGGGTCGGGGCGCGAGCCGCGTGGAGGGTCGGGCGGCTGGTCCCCGGCGGGGTCGCGCGGTGGGTCGGGAAGTGGCACCGGAGCGTCACGGTAGCCGCTATAGTCGCCCGCTTGCCCCGACCCGCGCCAGCTCCGCGTCGCTCCCGCTGGCGTGGCGGGTGGTGCGCTTCCACGCACTGAGCCCCGCCGCGAGCCGATCCACCTGCCGGCCCGGACTATAGGTTCTGCCCCCGAACGACGGATGAGCACATGACCGGATCATTCATCTGCGGCTGCATCCTGTTTCCGCTTGTGCTGCTGGCGCTGAGCGCGGGAGGAGGCCTGCTGGTGCGCCGCCTCGGGGCCGGCTGGCTTCCTGGCGGCCTGATCGTCCCCGTCGGCTTCGCGCTGCTGGTCGCCACCTGCTCGTTCGTGACCTACATCAACTGGCTGGCACCGGCCACCGGCTATATCGCCCTCGCGCTGGCCCTCAGCGGGCTCGCGCTGGAGGCGCGGGCCGGCACGCTGCGAAGACCCCGCCTGGATGGCATCCCGTGGGCGGCGCTCGCCGGCCTTGGCGCCTTTGCGACGATCGCGGCACCGACGTTGCTGACCGGAACGCCGACCTGGACCGGCTACACGCGCATCGTCGACATCGGCTTTCAGATGGACTTCGCCCAGCACCTGGCCGACGCCGGACGCGCAGCGGTCGGCAACGACTCCTCCTACCACGTCGACGTGCAGAAGCTGGTCGGCATCGGCTATCCCGGAGGCGCCCAGGCCACGCTCGGAGCGACCGCGCGCCTGATCCGAACCGATCTGGCCTGGTGCTACCAGATGTACCACGCGTTCGCGGCTGCGATCGGAGCCCTCGCGATCTACTCTCTGCTCGGGCGGGTTACCGAGAGCCGTCCGCTGCGCGCCATGGCTGCGGCCGTGGCGATCCAGCCCACCGTGCTGTACGCCTACGCCCTGGAGGGCGGAATCAAGGAGCTCACCACCGCTAGTCTGCTTGTGGTCGTGGCCGCGGTGCTCGCTGAGCGGCTACCCGGCAAGGGACCGCGTATGTCGGTGCTGCCGGCAGCGGTGGCCATCGCCGCAGCGACCGCCACCTTCAGCTTCGGCGTCGCGCCGTGGCTCGGCATCCTGCTCGCCGGAACGTGCTTGGTCACGCTCATGTCTGGCCATCGCCTGCGGACGCTCACGAGCTGGGCGCTGCTGGCAGCGCTCGCGATCGTCATCTCGCTGCCCGGTGACATCAGCGCCGTCACGCAGCTGGGCGGGATCGCCAGCCACGCGATCGGGGGCACCGTCGATCTGGGCCTCGGCAACCTCTCGGCGCCGGTGCCCGACTGGTCAGCGGCCGGTGTCTGGCTCACGGCCGACTATCGCTTCCCCCTCGTCCATGTGACGATGACCCACCGGCTGGACGTGTTCGTGATCGTGTTCGCGGTCATCGGCATCCTCTTGGCGCTCGGACGCCGCCGCTGGGTCCTGGCCATCATGGGGCTGGCAGCGCCCGTCGCGCTCGCCTACTACATAGCGCACACCACAGCCTGGATCCAGTTCAAGTCCTTCACGATCACGGGCGTGTTCGCGCTCACGCTCGCCTTCGCCGGCGCCGGCGCGCTACGGGAGAGCAGGCGCCGCGGCATCTCGCTGCTGGGCTGGCTCGCCGCCGCTGTGATCGCCGGCGGGGTGCTGTATGGCAACGCCGCCGTCTATCACGACATCAGCCTCGCGCCCGCCGCCCGCTATCACGATCTCGCCGCGGTCGGGAAGCGCTACGCCGGCCAGGGACCCGCCCTGTTCCCCGGCTTCGACGAGTATGCCGAGTACTTCCTGCGCGAAGAGCAGGCGACCTCGAGTGTCAACCCGGCACACGGGGATTTCGAGCTGGCTCCCGGCGTAAACGAGCCGGGAGGCATCGGCTACGCGTTCAACCTGAACCAGTTCCGCCTGTCCTATCTGCAGAAGTTCAAGCTCGTCGTCGAACCGCGCAATCCCACAGGCGTCCGCGCACCGAGCAACTGGGATCTCGTGCAGCAGACCAGCTACTTCAACGTGTGGCGCCGCGAGCGCCCGGCCGCGGATGTCTACATCCACTACCCGCTGTCGGGGTTGCCCCACGAGCGAACAACGGAATTCTGCAGCAAGCTGGTGACCAAGGTGCGGCGGGCGGGCGCCGGGGCGACCGTCGCCTATGTGACCTCTCCGGCCGCGGCGGAGGTCACGCCGACGACGGGGAGCCACCCCGACTATTGGAGGGCGGCGGGCACCGAGCTGCGCGCCTATGGCGCCGGCAGCGACAGGATGACCTTCACGCTTTCGCAAGCCGCCACCTACAGCCTGTGGATCGCGGGGACGATAGGGCGGCCGATCAAATTCATCCTCGACGGCCGCCCGGTGGGCACGATCGCCTACGAAGAGCGCTATCCCGACCAGTTCCTTCATATCGGCGTGCGCACCCTGGCCGCCGGAGGGCACACGTTGGTGATCGAGCGTGGCAACGGAAGCCTGCACCCGGGCAGCGGCGATGACCAGGAACCCGACGCCCGCGGGCTCGGCGTGATCGTCCTGTCGAGCCGGGAACCCCAGTCTGAGCGCGTGCAGGTGGCTCCTGCCGGCGCGGCGGCACGAGTCTGCAGCGCGCCGGTGGGCTATCAGTGGATCGAGGTGCTGAAGCCGGGCGCGGCACCGCCGGACGCGCTCACGGCCAAGCCCTGAGGCTGGGGGCTAGGCCGGCGCGAGCGCGCTCCGGCGCGACGTCGGTGCGCCGGCCAGCTGATCCAGCCGACGTCGCATCGCCGCCCCCGTCGCCTCTGGTGAGAGCATCCGCGCGATGTCCTGCGCCGCGCGCGCGCCACGCTCCGCGGCCTCCTCGGGATGACTGCACACCCGGCGCATCAGCTCCGCCGCGTGCTCGACGCTGGGCTCCGCCCACTCGCCGTCGGGCGGGTAGATCTCGCAATCCGGGCCCACCCGAGAGATCGTGTAGTCGACCAGATAGCTGTTCTCGCTGTTCATGAAGTCGATGTTGCCCGAATAGCCGGTTCCGATCACGGGCTTGCCGATGGCCATCGCCTCGGCCATCGTCAGCCCGAGGCCCTCGGCCCGGTGCAGGGAGACGTAGCAGTCGCACGCCGCCATCAGCCCGTTCAACTCCTCGCTCGTGAGCGAGCGATCGACCACATGGATGTCGGGGCGCCCGTGGCAAGCCCACAGCACCTCCTCGTCGGCCAGTGGACGCAGCGGGGCGTTGATCGTCTTGATCAGCAGCCGCGGCCCCTCGCCGGGCGCGAAGGCGCGCTTGAAAGCCTCGATCAGCCCCACCGGGTTCTTGCGCTGGATCGTGCTCAGGTAGTCGAACATGAACAGGAAGAGAAAGCCCTCGGGAACCCCGAGGCGCACCGGGGCAGCCGGCTCGGCCGGCCGTTGGACGGGCGGCGGGAGGGTGATGACCGGCACCGGCGCGACCGCACCGATGTTCTCGGCCATGAACCGCGAGTAGACCCAGATCTCATCGACGAGCGCAAACGCGCGCTGCCAGCGGGGCGGGATGCTGTTCGTCTCCCAACCCCAGATCCCGATCCGGGGGCCCGCGAAGTAGTCCTCGCCCAGCCGCGCCACGAAGTCCGGCAGCTCGTCGGCGTTGACAGCCACCAGCTCGAAGGCGTGGCCTGCCTCGTGAACGAGGTCCTCGAAGCCGTGCAGGCCGTACTCGGCGGCGAGCGACGCCGGCAGCGCCAGATGGTGCAGTGGCACGCTCGCCGTGCTCACCCGGACGCCGGCCGCCGAAAGAGCCTGGACGTAGCCACGGGCGGCGGCACCCAGCCCGAGCGTGTTGCCCAGGTAGCCGCTGACGCGCACCGCCAACCCGGACTCCGCCCCGGCAGGCCCCACGTCGTCACGGCCAGCCAGCGCCGGCGGTTCGGAACCGGCCTCAGCGACGGCGAGCGCCTCCTGGCCCGGTCGCGGGGGCATGAAGCGATCGAGCAGGCCCAGCTCCTCGCGCCCGAATGCCCAGCACCAATCGATGTACCCGGCGCCGTCGGCGCCGTCCAGATCCGGGTAGGCGCGCAGCACGTCGGGACGCTCGCGCGCCACGCGATAGAAGATGTAGCGGTTGATGCCGTGCGCCGCACCCCATGGCGCGGGTCCCGCGAGCCAGTCGGTGAACGAGCGCGTGCCCTCCTCGCCGAACAGGTCCTCGAAGCCCACTCCGAGCGCCAGCGCGCGCGCGTGCAGCGCCCGCAGGGACTCGTCGTAGACGAGCCCGTCGGCGAGGGGACGACCCACGTCGCGACGGTGATCGATATCCCGCCAGCCCGCCTGCCTGAGCTCCTCGGCATAGCGGATGCACAGCTCGCGCAGGACAGGGGAGCGACTCACCCGGATGCGGCTGGCCAGCGCGCTGAGACGGTAGGGCCGGTCGGGATCAAAGCCGGCGAGATCGAGAAAGCGCAGTGGCCAGCGCCCGTCGACGAGCAGTCCAGCCGGGCCGGACTCGAGCCTCCGCTCGTGCAGGTTCCACATGCTCAGGTTGCAGCCGGGGTCATCCAGGACGGCTGTCCAGAAGCGCGCGGGCGCGAGCTCCAGGTATCGCGCCAGCAAGGACCTGTGCTCCGGTCGCACGGGCCTGTCCCGGCCGTCGAGTGATCCTAGAACCCACTCCAGCCGCTCGACCCACCACGCAAGGAACGCCTCGCTACCGGAGCTCGGGTCGATGGCCATGACGGTCTCGGCGATCCGTCCCACCCGCTCCAGCTGGAGCCGCGTCGGCTGCAGATCGTCGTCGGGAAGGTCCGTGGTGATCCGTGGCGCGAGCAGCACGCTGTGCGCTGATAGCGCTTGCTCGATCGGCGCCAGGTCACCCAGGACCCAGGCGGTCGGCGGCAGGTGCAGTACCGGACCGGAGTCGCGCTCGGCGTAGACCCGCAGCAGTCGCGGCAGCAACAGCGCGGCCAGGTCCTCCTCCTCGTGGCGGGCGATGAGCAGCTCGACGTCGAGGTCGAGCTGCTCGGCCGCGGAGCGTATGCGCAGCGGCTCCTCGGCCTCAGCGGCCCGGTCGGACTCCTCGACGGCCCCCACGAGCACGATGTCGAGCGGCCAATCGGGCTGATGGCGCTCCACCGAGCGGGCGAGGACCCGCGCCTGCGGCAGCGTGGCCGAGGTGGCCAGTGTGAAGATCTGCATCGACATCGTTACGGAGCGGTGGCGACCACGGCGTAGGCCGGGGACTTGAAGCGGGCGTGCTCGAAGCTATCGAACCCG
>JADGPO010000004.1 GCA_017882405.1 Solirubrobacteraceae bacterium
AGGGGGCGATGATCCTCGACCTCATCCAGCGCCTCAAGGACGAGGGCAACGTCTCGATCATCATGATCCTGCACAACTACGTCCACGTGCTGGCCGCCTGCGATCGCGTCAACCTGATCCAGGACGGCGTCATCGCGCTTGACAAGCCGACGGCCGAGACGTCGGTGGAGGAGCTGACCGAGATCGTGGTCGAGGAGTATCGGCGAGCACGCCTCGAGGCGCAGGCCGAGGCGCGCGCCGCCGCCGGCAACGGCGCGGGGACGGCGCCGGCGCAGCCCGCGCCCGGTCCTTCCTAGCGGGCGCCCCGCCGTGAGCGAGCCGGCCTACTGCATCGGTGTCGACTTCGGCACCGAATCGGGGCGCGCACTGCTGCTGGACGCGCGCACGGGCGCCGAGCTGGCGGTCAGCGTCGTTCCCTACCCGAGCGCCGTGATCGAAGCAGAGCTCCCGGGCACCGGCGAGCCGCTGGGACCCGATTGGGCGCTGCAGGACCCCGACGACTGGGTGCACGTGCTGGAGGTCGGCCTGCCCGACGTGCTCGCCCGCGCCGGGGTGCCCGTCGCCCAGGTGGTCGGCCTCGGCGTCGACTTCACCTCGTGCACGGTGCTGCCGGTCAGCGCCGACGGCGAGCCGCTGTGTCGCTCGCCGCGCTGGCGCGGACGCCCGCACGCCTGGCCCAAGCTGTGGAAGCACCACGCCGCCCAGCCGGTGGCCGACCGCCTCAACGAGGTGGCCGCCGAGCGGGGAGAGCCGTTCTTGGAGCGCTACGGCGGGAGGATCTCCTCGGAGTGGTACTTCCCCAAGCTGATCGAGATCTGGCTGGAGGACCGCGAGGTCTACGACGCCGCCACGGGCTTCCTCGAGGCGACCGACTGGATCGTGTGGCACATGACCGGACGCGAGTGCCGTCAGAGCTGCGCCGCCGGCTACAAGGCGATGTGGTCAGCCGACGAGGGGCTGCCGCCGGTGGCCTACTTCGAGGCGGCCTATCCCGGCTTCAGCCGACCCGGCGAGAAGCTCGGCACCACCTTCGTACCGCTGGGCACGCGGGCGGGCACCCTGCGGGCGGAGCTGGCGGCGCAGGTCGGCCTGAGCGAGGAGGTGGCGGTCGCGGTCGGCAACGTCGACTCGTTCGCCTCGGTGCCGGGCGCGGGGGTGGAGCGTCCGGGGGTGTTCGTGATGGCGATCGGGACCTCGATCTGCGACATGGTCGTGGACGCCGAGGAGGTCCGCCTGCCGGGGATCACCGGGGTGGTGCGCGACGGCATCCTGCCCGGCCAGTTCGGCTACGAAGCGGGCCAGACGGCGGTCGGGGACATGCTCGGCTGGTTCGTGCGCACGCTCGGTGACGTAGCCGGCTTTGACGAGCTGGAGTCCGCCGCCGGCGAGCTGGCGCCCGGCGAGACGGGTCTGGTGGCGCTGGACTGGTTCAACGGCAACCGCTCGATCCTGGCCGATGCCGACCTCAGCGGCGCGATCCTGGGGCTGACCCTGCGCACCCGCCCAGCGGAGATCTACCGCGCGCTGCTGGAGTCGATCGCGTTCGGCAACCGGCGCATCATCGACAACTTCACCGAGCACGGGATCGCCCTGGAGCGGATCGTCGCCTGCGGAGGGATCGCCGAGAAGAGCCCGCTGACCATGCAGCTGATCGCCGACGTCAGCGGCCGCCCGGTCCACGTGCCGGACTCCGAGCTGATCCCCGCCCGCGGCGCAGCGTTGTTCGCGGCGGTCGCGGCCGGCGTCTACGACGACATCGGCGAGGCGATCGCGGCCACCCGCCCGGCCGACGCTCGCGTCTATCGGCCTCAGCCGGAGGCGACCGAGACCTATGACCGCGTCTACCCGGTCTACCGCAGCCTGTACGAGATCCTCGGGCGCACCGAGGTGGGGTTGCTGCACACGCTCAAGCGCATCCGAACCGGAAAGGAGGAGGGCTCGTGAGCCAGCTGCCCAGGATCGGCCTGCTGGGGATCATGCAGGAGCTCTACGACGCGATGATCCCGGGCATCACCGAGCATCAGGCCGCCTACGCAGCTGAGGTCGCCAAGCAGCTGTCGGGCGTCGCCGACGTGAGCTTCACCCGCCCGGCGCGCAACCAGGCCGACATCCAGGAGCGGACGGCCGAGCTGGTGGCCGAGGGCGTCGACGGGATCATGATCGTGATGCTCACCTACGGTCCGGCGATGCGCTCGGTGCGCGCCCTGCGGGCCGTCCCGGTGCCGCTGCTGCTGGCCAACATCCAGCCCGAGCGCACGATCACCGAGGCCTGGGCGATGGACGACCTGACCTACAACCAGGGGATCCACGGCGCCCAGGACCAGGCCAACGCGCTGCTGCGGGCCGGCGTTCCCTGCTCGGTCATCACCGCCGACTGGCGTTCAGAGCGCTTCGGTGACGCGTTCGCCGACTGGGCCCGGGCCGCCCAGGCGATCACGCGGCTTCGCAGCTCCCGGGTGGCGCTGCTCGGCTATCCGATGAACGGGATGGGCGACATCCTGTACGACCCGCCCGCGATGCTGCGGCGGATCGGGCCGACGATCGTGTCCGAGGACCTCGGCGGGCTGTACGCGCGCCTGCAGGACGTCACGGAGGGGGCGATCGACGCGCTGCTGGCCGAGCACGCCGAGCGCTTCGAGGTCTCGCCCGAGCTGCCGCGGGAGCGTCATGCCTACGCCGCGAGGCTGGAGATCGCGATCCGCCAGATGCTCGAGCAGGGCGGCTACGCCGGCTGGTCGTTTCACTTCGACGCGATCGGAGGCGACGGACGCTTCGAGCAGCTGCCGCTGCTGGCCGCCTCGGACCTGATGGCCGACGGCTACGGCTACGGCGCCGAGGGTGACACCAACACGGCGTCATTGATGTGCGCCGCCCACACGCTGATCGGCGATGCCCACTTCTCGGAGATGTACGCGATGGACTGGGAGCGCGACTCGGTGCTGATCAGCCACATGGGGGAGGGCAACTGGAAGGTCGCCCGCCCGGACCGGCCGGTGGCGCTGATCGACCGCCCGCTGGGCATCGGCGGCCTCGACAATCCCCCGACGCCGGTGTTCTCCGCCGTCCCCGGACCGGCCACCACGGCGGCGCTGATCCCGCTGGAGGGCGAGGCCTACCGGCTGCTGGTGGGGCGCGGCGAGGTCCTCGACACGCCCGAGCTGCCCAAGGTGGAGATGCATTACTTCCACTTCGCCCCCGAGCAGGGGATGGAGTCGTTCATGGACCAGTGGCTGGATCTGGGGGGTCCGCATCACTTCGTCACCAACCTGGGCGACCATGTCGGGCGCTGGCGGCGCTTCGCCGAGCTCCTGGAGCTCGACTACGAGGAGATCTAGAACGAGATGGAGCTCGAAGCGCTGCGTGAGGAGGTGCTGGCCGCCAATCTGGCTCTGCCCGAGCATGGTCTGGTCAAGCTGACGTGGGGCAACGCGAGCGGCCTGGATCGCGACGCGGGCGTGATGGCGATCAAGCCCAGCGGCGTGCCCTACGACGGCCTGACCGCGCAGGACATCGTGCTCGTCGACGTCTCAAGCGGCGAAGTCGTGGAGGGGAAGCGGCGCCCCTCCTCGGACACCCCGACACATGCGGCGCTCTACCGCGCGCTGGACGGGATCGGCGGGATCGTGCACACGCATTCCACGTATGCCACCGCGTGGGCCCAGGCGGGACGCGAGATCCCCATGCTGGGGACGACTCACGCCGACTTCTCATCCGAGCCGATCCCGATCACCCGGGCGCTGACGGCCGAGGAGATCGAGGCGGGCTACGAGGCGGAGACCGCCACCGTCGTCATCGAGGCGCTCGCCGGGCGCGGCGATCGGATACCCGCAGCCCTCGTGATCGGCCACGCGCCGTTCTGCTGGGGATTGAACGCGGCCCGGGCGGTGGAGGCCGCGGTCACGGTGGAGGAGGTGGCTCGGCTGGCGCTGCTCTCCTCACTGCTGGAGCCCGGCATCGGTCCGCTGGATGCGGCGCTGCGCGACAAGCACTTCGACCGCAAGCACGGGCCCACCGCGTACTACGGCCAGGCCTGACCGCGCGGCCGCTACCAGCGGTTGTGGACGTGCTCGCGGATCAGGCGGTAGTAGACGTCTGAGACACCCGCCAGCTGCTCGTCGCGCAGCGGCGGCAGCGAGGCGGCCGCGACGTTGCCGGCGACCTGCTCGGGGTTGCGCGCGCCCGGGATCACGGTGCTGACGCCCGGCTGGTCGATCACCCAGCGCAGCGCGAACTGCGCGAGGGTGGTGCCGTCGTCGACGAGCTGGGAGAGCTCGCGGGCGGCGGCGACGCCGACCTCGAAGGGGACGCCGGCGAACGTCTCGCCGACGTCGAACGCCTCTCCGGCCCGGTTGTAGTTCCGGTGGTCGGAGGCGGCGAAGGTCGTCGTCTCGTCGTAGCGGCCGGACAGCAGCCCCGAGGCCAGCGGCACCCGGACGATGATCCCCACCCCCGCCTCGCGGGCCGCCGGGAGCACCTGCTCGAGCGGCTTGTGGCGAAAGCAGTTGAGGATGATCTGCACGGTGGCCACGCCAGGCCGGGCGATCGCCGCCAGCGCCTGGTCGCAGGTCTCCACCGATACCCCATAGGCGCGCATCAGCTCGTCGGCGACCATCTCGTCCAGGGCGTCGAAGACCGCGTCGTTGGCGAATACCCCGTCGGGCGGGCAGTGCAGCTGGACCAGATCGAGCGGGGCAGTCCCGAGGTTCTCCCGCGAGCGGTCATTCCAGGCCAGGAAATTGGCACGGCTGTAGTTCTCGGTCGTCTGGTCGGCGCGGCGGCCCATTTTGGTGGCCACGAACACGTCGGGATGGCGCTCGCGCAGGGCGGCGCAGAAGCGCTCGCTGCGTCCGTCGCCATAGACATCGGCGGTGTCGAAGAACGTCACGCCCTGCGCGTAGGCGGTCTCCAGGACCTCCTCCGCCGCGCCGGCATCGACGTCACCCCAATCGGCGCCGAGCTGCCATGTGCCGAGTCCGATCACGCTCACATCACGGTTCAGTCGCTGGACGTGGCGGGCTTCCATGGGCGAGGCATCGTCGCAGGTTCGCGGCAAGTCACAATACCGGGCATGAGCCAAGACGCCGGCCTGCGGGCCGCAGCCGAGAAGATGCGCGCCGCGGGCGCGCACGCGGAGGCGATCCGCGCCTTTGAGAGCGCCTACTCGCGCCTGACCTCCGGGCAGGCGACGATGCTGCCGAGCTCCGAGCTGGAGCCGGCCGGCGACGTGCCGGCGCTCAAGGACCTACCCGAGGTGGATCCCGGCGACGTGCTCGGCCAGGTGGCGCTGGTCAAGCTCAACGGTGGACTGGCCACCACGATGGGCCTCCAGCAGCCCAAGTCGCTGATGGAGGCTCGCGACGGGCGCTCGTTCCTGGACATCATCATCGGCCAGACGCTGGCCCTGCGCCGGCGCTACGGTGTGGAGCTGCCGCTGGTGCTGATGGACTCCGAATCGACCCGGGAGCCGACGCTTGCAGCGCTGGCCGCGCATCCCGAGTTCGACGACCACGGCCTGTCGCCCGACTTCCTGCAGAGCGTGATCCCCAAGCTCGATGCCGACACGCTGGAGCCGGTCAGCTGGCCGAAGGCATCGACGATGGAATGGGTGCCGCCCGGGCACGGCGACGTGTACGGGGCGCTGCGGCGCTCGGGGATGCTGGACGCGCTGCGCGAGCGGGGGATCCGCTACGCGATGCTGTCCAACGCCGACAACCTCGGGGCCAAGCTCGATCCGCGCATCCCTGCCTACATGGCCGCCCACGAGATCCCGTTCCTGATGGAGGTCGTTCAGGGCACGGAGGCCGACCGCAAGGGCGGCCACGTCGCTCGCCGGCGCTCCGATGGTCAGCTGCTGCTGCGCGAGACTGCTCAGACCCCACCCGAGGACGAGGACTCGTTCCGCGACTTCCGGCGCTGGCGCTACTACAACACCAACAACCTGTGGGTCGACCTCGACGTGCTCGCGCAGACCCTGGAGCAAGCCGACGGCGTGCTGGAGCTCCCGCTGATCGTCAATCGCAAGACCGTCGATCCGCGCGACGCGGACTCGACGCCGGTGATCCAGCTGGAGAGCGCGATGGGGGCGGCGATCGAGAGCTTCACCGGCGCCAGCCTGCTGCTCGTACCGCGGACGCGCTTTGCGCCCGTCAAGACGACCGACGACCTGCTGGTGCTGCGCTCCGACGTGTACGCGGTCAGCGACGAGTCAGATGTGGAGCCGATCCCCGAGCGGGCCGACAACCTGCCCTACGTCGCGCTCGACAAGCGCTTCTACCGGCTGATCGACGAGTTCGAGCGCCGCTTCCCGGCCGGGCCGCCGTCGCTGCGGGAGGCCGAGCGCCTGGTGGTGCAGGGAGACGTGACGTTCGCCGAAGAGGTGGTGGTCCGCGGAGCGGTGAAGCTCGACGTCGACGAACCCACCACGCTGGAGCCCGGGACGGTCCTGGAGGCCAGATAGTGGCGACCAGCGCCGAGGACGCTGCCGTCCCCGAGCGCGCGATCACGATCGTGCTCGCCGACGACCATCGCGTCGTGCGGGCCCTCTAGGGGCGTCCGGCGCCCAGGGAGCGCGGGATCTCATCGCGCTTGGCCGGCCGGGAGGCTGACCCGGGCACCGGCGCCGAGCGGACCCCGCCGCCACCGGCATCCGAGATCGCGGCGGGACGCATCGTTCCCCGCACGCTCCACTTGATGTAGACCGGTCGGTAGCGCAGCAGCGCCGACCAGGTGGCGGGCCCGACGATCCCGTCGGCGGTCAGGCCGCGGGCGCGTTGGAACCCGAGCACCGCCCGGCGCGTGTTGCGGCCGAAGCCGCCGTCGACGCCCAGCCGGTAGCCGGCGGAGATCAAGTGCTCCTGGGCCCACACGACGAGATCGCCCTTCGCGCCCTTCTTGATCGGGGCCATCAGCCGGTAGGGCTGGTAGCCGCTCAGCGCGCCGGCCGGCCGCGAGACGGCGTTCCAGGCCGAGCCGGTGGCCTCCTGCCAGTCCCACCAGCTCACGCCGGAGGCGCCATACGCTCGCGAGAGCTGGCGGAAGCGGAAGATCTGGCGGGCCGGCGGACGGCTGTAGACCTGGCCGAGGGGAAAGATCGGCCGCTGGTAGATCTGGTTGTAGGCATAGGTATGGGCGAACACCGCGTCAGTCGTCGTGCCGATGTCCTTCCAGTACATCTGCGGGGCGTTGTACTGGGCGCCGCCGGGGCCGAGGAACACCGAGTACGGAAAGCCGGGGTGGTAGTCGACGTACGGGAAGCCGGCCAGCGCCAGGGGGTAATTGGCGCCGACGAGGGAGCGCAGGTGCGAGATGTAGGTCTCGGCGGAGATGTACTTGCCCTCGTACTCGGACTCGGCGTCGATGATCAGACAGTCGGCGCCGTCGTGCACGGCCGCCGCGCCCACGTCTGCTTCGCCGATCGGCTGGTTGCCGTAGACGTATTGCCAGGCGCACACGCGCAGCCCGCTGGCGTGCAGCTCATGCACCAGCGTGGAGTTGAACTGCGACCACATGTCGGTACTGTCGCCCGACTTGACGAGCAGCGTGCCGATGCCGTACAGCCGAGCCGTCCGGACGATCGTGGCCACGTTGCCCTGGCCGGCCCGGCTGAGCTCCCAGATCCACATCGCGCGACCCGCGAGCGGATTGCCGCGGCTCGTCGCATGGCTGACCGGCGCCGCCCCTCCCGCGGGGGAGCGCCGAGCCTGCGAAATGGTGTGACCGACGGGTCGCGGCTTGGCGCCCAGCAAGGCGCCCCCGGAGGCCCCCAGGGAGGTCGCTGCGCCGGCGGTGAGAAACGCGGCGCAGACGATGGCAAGCGTGAGGAATGGAAAGCGGCGCCACGGGCTATGCCCCGACGTACTGCCACCGCGCGCCGCGCGGGCTTCCGGCATACAGCGATCCACCGTAGCGAACAACCCGGCGGCCGCCCGCAAGTTGCGGTGCGTCCGCCGGGCGTGCTAGCGGCGGCTACTTCACGAACAGGATCTCCGAGTACTTCGGCAGCGGCCACAGGTCGTCGGCGACGACGCTCTCCAGCTTGTCGGCGGCCTCACGTACGGCCGCCATCGCCGGGATCGTGGTGTCGCGCGTGTAGTTGGCCGCGTCCTGCGCGTCGCCCTGGGGTCGGTTCTCCTCCAGGTTCGCCGTCTCGAGCCGCTTGATCGACTCCACCAGCGAGGCGATCAGGCCCTCGGTCTCCGAGGCCAGCTCGCCGAGCTGCGCCCCGAGCAGGAGGGTCAGGTGACGGGCGGCCGCCGGCAGCAGCATCGTCTTGGCGATCGCCGCGGCGGTCTCCGCCTCGATGTTGAGCGTGGTGACGTACTGCTCCAGCATCACCTCGGAGCGCGACTCGAGCTCACGCTGTGAGAGCACGCCGTAGTTGGAGAACACCGTCTCGGTGTCGTCGCTGATGAGGTACGGCAGGGCGTCGGCGGTCGTGCGCAGGTTCAACAGACCCCGCGAAGCGGCCTCGGTGTGCCAATCGTCGGAGTAGTTGTCGCCTCCGAACACGACCTGCTTGTTGGCGGCGTAGCTGCGCTGCAGGATCGGCCGCAGGGCCGCCTCCAGCTCGGTGCCGGCCTCCAACGCGTCCTCTAGCTCCTCGCTCAGGTAGTCGATCGCCTCGGCGACGATCGTGTTGAGCACCGTGTTGGGCAGCGACAACGACTGGCTGGACCCCAGCGCCCGGAACTCGAACTTGTTGCCGGTGAACGCGAACGGGCTGGTGCGGTTGCGATCTCCGCCGTGCATCGGCAGCGCCGGCAGGACGGGCGTGCCCAGGCCCAGGAACGACTCCGGCGTGGACTCACCCACCTCTCCCCGCTCGATCGCCCCGAACACCTTCTCCAGCTCGGAGCCGAGGAAGATCGAGATGATCGCCGGCGGCGCCTCGTTGGCCCCCAGCCGGTGGTCCTGGCCGGCGCCGGCGACCGAGGCGCGGAGCAGGCCCTGGTGCTTGTTCACCGCCTGGATCACGGCCGCGCAGAAGAACAGGAACTGCAGGTTCTCGTGCGGCGTGTCGCCGGGCTCCATGAGGTTCTCGCCCTCGTCGGTCCCCATCGACCAGTTGTTGTGCTTGCCGGATCCGTTGATGCCGGCGAACGGCTTCTCGTGCAGCAGGCAGACGAGGCCGTACTTGCGGGCGGTGTTCTG
>JADGPO010000162.1 GCA_017882405.1 Solirubrobacteraceae bacterium
GGCGCGCCGTGATCGGGATGCTCGGGCAGCGCGCAGCCCATGGCCGACACGCCGGTGCGCAGGACATCCATCGGATGCGCGGCCGGGGGCAGCGCCTCCAGCACGGCGCGCACCGCGCGCGACAGCCCGCGCAGCGACTGCAGCTTCGCCTGGTAGCTGGTAAGGGTCGCAAGGCTCGGCAGCTCGCCGTGGATCAGCAGGTAGGCGACCTCCAGGTAGCTGGAGTTCTCGGCCAGCTGGTCGATCGGATAGCCGCGGTACTCGAGCACGCCCTTGTCGCCGTCGATGTAGGTGATCGCCGAGCGACACGACGCCGTCGCCATATAGGCGGGGTCATAGGTCATCAGCCCGAAGTCGTCCTCGTTGACCTTGATCTTGCGCAGCTCGGTCGCCCGGATCGTCTCGTCCTCGATCGGGACCTCGTAGGTCTTGCCGGTGCGGTTGTCGGTGATCGTGAGGGTGTCGCTCGACGTCGCTACGCCGCTGCCAGTCCCTGTCTGCTCGGTCTCGGTCGTCATAGCACTCCTGTCGGGCGATTACCGGGGTCTGCGGCCCCGCCCCGGGGGCGAGCGGGCGACCGTCTCATCCACTTTATTACGCGCGGAATGGGCAATCCGACACCCGCGGCGCCGGACGCGCCATATCAGGAGGTGAGGATCGCGGCGCCGATCGCCACGACGATCAGCACGAAGCTGATCGCGATCACGCCCCGCTGGCCGCCCGCGTTGTTGGGGAACTCGGGGCGGCTGAGCCCGATCCCCGCGAGCAGCACCGCCCATACGGCCAGCGCCCCGCCGCAGATGTAGAACGGCACCTTGGAGGACTCGGAGGCGGCGATCAGCAGCGGCGACATCGGCGCGAGCCTATCCGATCTCCCGCCGTTCCGGCGTCGATCCGTAGCGGCTGGCGGTGGCCGCTCGCTGGCCCTGGTAATGGCTGCCCAGGCCGGAGCTGCCGTAGGGGCGCAGGGCCGGCCGGTCGAGCGTCATGAACGACAGCTGCGCGATCTTCAGGCCGGGCGCGAGCACGATCGGCACTCGGGTCAAATTATTGAGCTCCAAGGTCAGCGTCCCCTTCCAGCCGGGATCGCAGAAGCCGGCGGTGGCGTGGACGATCAAGCCGAGGCGACCAAGGCTCGATTTCCCCTCGATCCGCGCAACGATGTCGTCGGGCAGTTCGACCCACTCCAGCGTCCGTCCCAGGCAGAACTCCCCTGGATGGATGACGAACGATTCGTCGTTGGCGACCACCACCTCCTCGGTCAGGTTCTCCGGAGGGTCGCGCAGGTCGATCGACTCCGCGCGGTAGTTGTGAAATACGCGGAACGAGTCGCCGAGGCGAAGGTCGACGCTGGCCGGCTGCACCAGCTCAGGCGCCCAGGGGTCGATGCGGATCCGCCCGGCATCCACCAGGCGGGTGATCGTGCCGTCGGAGAGGACCGACGTGGCCGCGGGCGTACCGGCGTCACCGTTCATGGCGCGCAGTGTGACAGCGGGTCAGTGTCCGACGGTACGCGCGCGCGCGCGTGTGGTGCGCACCCGGGCGGGGGCCTGCGGCGCCGGATCGCCGTGCGGGCCGCGCCGCGGGCGGCGCGGAAACGGCTTGGGCGGATGCGGCCGGGGACGCAACTTGACCCCGCCGTCGTCATCGGACGAGGACGTGTCCTCGGGCTCCTGCTTGATCGCCCACCAGACGATGTAGATCAGCGCCGCCAGTGGCAGCTTGAGCGCCAGCATCAGCCACAGGAATCCCCAAGTCACGAAGTCGCAAATCCTATAGCTTGGCGGCCGCCTCGCCAAGAGCGGCAGGTAGGCTTTGAGGCATGCGCGCGATCCAGATCAGCGAGTTCGGCGGCCCGGAGGTGCTTGAGGCGGTGGACCTGCCCGCCCCCGAGCCCGGACCGGGCCAGGCGCTGATCGAGGTGAGACGCGCGGGGGTGAACTTCGCCGACACGCACCAGCGCACCGACTCCTACCTGTCGCGCTCGCAGCTGCCGTTCGTCCCCGGCACCGAGGTCGCGGGGGTGCGCGTCGATACCGGACAGCGCGTGGTCGCGCTGACCGGCACGGGCGGCTACGCCCAGTACGCCGTCGCACCTCGGGACCAGACGTTCCCGATACCCGACGGCGTCGACGACGAGACCGCGCTGGCGCTGGTCGTGCAGGGACTGACCGCCTGGCACCTGTACGCCACCTCCACTCGACTGCGCCCGGGCGAGTCGGTCGTCGTGCACGCGGGAGCCGGCGGGGTCGGATCGCTGGCCGTCCAGCTGGGCAGCCACTTCGAGGCCGGCCGGGTGATCGCCACCGCGTCCAGCGAGGACAAGCGGCAGCTGTGCCTGGCGCTGGGCGCCGACGCGGCGATCGACAGCTCGCCCGAGGACATGCGCGCGCGGCTGATCGCCGCCAACGAGGGCCGCAAGGTCGACGCCGTGTTCGAGATGACCGGCGGCGAGGTGTTCAGGCAGTCGCTGCGGGCGCTGGCGCCCTTCGGGCGACTGGCCACCTACGGGATGGCCTCCGGCGAGCCCGTGGAGGTCAGCGCCGGCGAGCTCATGCACGGTTCGTCGGCGGTGGTCGGCTTCTGGCTCGTGCACTGCCTGCAGCATCCGGAGATGTCCCACGAGGCGCTGGCCGGCCTGTTCGAGCTGGTCGCCGCCGGGCGTCTGCGGGCGGTGGTCGGAGCCACGTATCCATTGACCGAGGCCGCCCAGGCCCACAGCGACCTGGCGGCTCGCCGGACCACCGGCAAGCTCGTGCTGGACCCCTGCGCCTGACCGCTCATCCAGCGACGGCGGGCCTTCAGCGAGCCTCGCCGTCGTTGACCAGCGGCCAACCGTTGACCCAGTTGAGCTGGCCGAGCATCAGGACGCGCAGGCCGGAGTTGTGGTGGGTGATCGGGTGGGTGAGGGCGTGGTACATGATCATCTGCTGCCCGCTGGGGCCGACCACCGGACCCGATTCACCACCCGGCCCGAGGAAGCCGTTGCCGGCCTTGAGGATCGGCGTGGCGAGCTTCTCGAACGGATGGGCGGGATCGAGCACGGCGGAGGAGGAGGCCACCCCGACCGCGTAGGTCGAGTCCCAGGTGCTGGCGGCGCTGTAGAGCACGTAGATCTTGCCATCGTGGTAGAAGGGCTGCGGCCCCTCGACGGTGCAGATCTTGTTGGCCGGATCGCACTCCCACGGCTGGGTGACCGAGAAGGCGATGTGGATGTCAGGGCCGACGGTCAGCCCGTCGGGAGACACTTCTGACTCCCAGATCTGCTGGCGCTGCTCGGCCCAGAAGACGTACAGCTTGCCGGTGCGGGGATCCTGCACCACGCCCGGATCGATGTCGCCGCCCACGATCTCCTGGTTGGGCTTGCGGTTCTGGGCGTTCAGCTGGCCGGGGAAGTGCAGCAGCCCGGTGTGCCACGGCCCGGCCAGCGAGTTGGCGGTGGCCACGCCGAGCACCATCGTGCCCGGCTTGAAGCTCACGGACTTGATCGCGTTGGTGGAGTGGTTGTCTTCGGCGGCGAAGTAAAGGACCCAGCGGTTCTGGATCCGGTAGATCGAGGGCGCCCAGAAGAGCCCGTCGCGTCCGCCGCCCGTCGAGTGCACGGCCCACCAGGGCTGGTGGTTGTGCGGGAACACGAAGCCGTTCGGATACCAGTGGACCAGGTCCTCGGACATCCAGATCGGAAACGCGTCGCGGGCGTTGTCCGAGGTGCAGAACAGGAAGTAGTTCCACTGGCCGCGGTGGACCTTGATGACGCTCGGATCAGGGCAGGAGAGCGGCTTGCCGGTGAGCCCGTTGCGCATCGGGTTGGCGTACCGGAGGGGAGGTTGCAGCGCAGCCCCCGCGGCCGATTGCACTCCGATCCTGGGCGCCAGCAGCCCGACCAGCACCAGCGGCCAGACAGAGCGCCTCAAGGCGCGTCCTATGCGGGAGTGTCGATGCAAAGCCTGTTCGTGACCCGGGTCCAGCGGCAGCGGCCCACCCCCGCCGGCGACGACCGATCATACGAGTCCCCTCGTACGGGCGGCGTCAGGATCGAACAGCGGCTCGTCGGAGACCTCGCCCGCGACCCAGCGACCGAAGATGTCGACCTGCACCTCGGTTCCGGCCTTCACCTCGGCGGGCAGGTAGGCATAGGCGATCGAGCGCTGCACGGCGTAGCCGTAGCCCCCGCTGGTGACCCGCCCGCGGATCTCGTCGCCGATCCGCACCGGCTCGTTGCCCAGCGCCACCGAGCGCGGATCCTCCAGCACCAGGCAGCGCAGCCGTCGCTGGGGCTCCTTCAGCGCATCGGCGCCGATGAAGCCCCCGCCGTCGCGGACGCAGAACCCCAGCCCCGCCTCCACGGGCGTCTCGTCGGGCGTGATGTCCGCGCCCCACACGCGATAGCCCTTCTCCAGCCGCAGGGCGTCGATCGCCCGATAGCCCCCGGCGACCAGGTCATGCGGCCGGCCGGCCTCCCACAGCGTGCGCCACAGGCGGGCGCCGAACTCGGCGGGGCAGTAGAGCTCCCAGCCAGGTTCGCCGACGAACGTCACCCGCAGCGCCCGCACGGGCACGTCGCCGACGGTCAGCTCGCGCATCCGCATGTAGCCGAAGTCCAGCGGGTCAGGGGTCAGCGGTCGCATGATCCGGGCGGCGTGCGGGCCCCACAGGGCAAAGCACGACCAGCGCGAGGTCACGTCGGTCAGCGTCACCGAGCCGTCGCCGGGGAGGTGGCGGTGGATCCAGGCGGCGTCGTGTGCGCCGAACGCCGTGCCGGTGACGATCTGGAAGGTCTCGGGGGCCACCCGGGTGACGGTGAAGTCACACTCGATGCCGCCGCGGCGGTTGAGCATCTGGGTGTAGGTGATCTGCCCGACCTCGCGCGCCACCCGGTTGTCGCAGAGGCGGGGGAGCAGCTCGGCCGCGCCCGGGCCGGCGACCTCGAGCTTGGCGAACGAGGACTCGTCGAACAGGGCCGCCGTCTTACGAGCGGCCATCGCCTCCACGCCGATCGCCGGGGACCAGTGCATGCCGGCCCAGCCCCGCGGACGCAGTGTCTCGTCACCCGCGTCGGCGTTTGACTCGTACCAGTTGACGCGCTCCCACCCGGACTTCTCGCCGAACGCCGCTCCGTGCTGGCGGTGCCAGCCGTACGCGCTGGACACCCGCAGCGGCCGGCCCGCCTGGCGCTGGTGACCGGGATAGCGGATGTCGTAATAGGTCTCATAGACCTCACGGGCGCGCGCGAGCGTGTATCGCGGCGAGCGGTACTGTGGGCCGAAGCGGCGGATGTCCATCTCCCACACGTCGCGCCCGGGCTCGCCCGCCACGATCCACTCGGCCATCAGCTTGCCGATGCCGCCCGCCCCGGCCAGCCCGTGGGCGCAGAAGCCGGCCGCCACGAACAGGCCCGTGACATCGCTTTCGCCCAGGCAGAATTCGTTGTCGGGCGTGAACGCCTCGGGCCCGTTGATCAGCCGCGTGACCTTGACGTCCTCCATCGCCGGCACCCGCTTGGATGAGTTGCGCGCGATCTCCTCAAAGCGCGGCCAGTCCTCCTCCAGCAGCCGCCCGTTGAAGTCGGCGGGGATCCGGTCCAGCAGGTGCTCGTCCAGCGCCCACGGAGCGCTGTCGCGCTCGTAGCCGCCCATCACCAGCCCGCCGCCCTCCTCGCGAAAGTAGATCAGCAGGTCGGGATCGCGCAGCGTGGGCAGGTGCTCGTCAGGCGCCCGATCGCGGAACGGCTGGGTGACCAGGTACTCGTGGGCGAACGGCACCACGGGGACCCGGATGCCCCCCAGGCGGCCGATCTCGGCGGCGAACATGCCGCCGGCGTTGACGACCACCTCCGCTTCGACCGCGCCCCACTGGGTCTTGACGCCCCGGACGCGGCCGTCGGCGACCTCGATGTCCTGGACGCGCGTGTGCGTGAACACCTGGACGCCCCCGGCGCGCGCTCCCTCGATCAGCGCGTAGGTGAGCAGCGAGGGATCGAGATAGCCGTCGGTGGCCAGGTAGGAGGCGCAGCGCACCCCGTCGGTGACCATCAGCGGAAACAGCTCGCGGGCCTCCTCGGGCGAGAGGAGCTCCAGCGGCAATCCGAACGTCTGCGCCCACGCAACCTGGCGCAGCACCTCCTGCTCGCGCTCGGGCGTGCCGGCCAGGCGGATGCCTCCGCACTCCACCCACCCGCAGTCCAGCTGCCGGTAGAGCTCCACCGAGTCCATCATCAGCCGCGTCAGCGAGACGCTGGAGCGCAGCTGTCCGACCAGCCCGGCGGAGTGAAACGTCGAGCCGCTGGTCAGCTCGTCGCGCTCCAGCAGGATCACGTCGCGCTCCCCGAGCTGGGCCAGGTGATAGGCGATCGAGGCGCCGCCCACCCCGCCGCCGATGATCACCACCCGGGCGCGGTCGGGAAGCTCACGCGGTCGCGGCATCGAGATGCTCCTGGAGTCGGTGGTCGGACGCGGCCTTGAGCAGCCGCGCGAAGTGCTTGGCGGCGTAGTCGTCGAAGTCGAAGTCGAGCTCCGAGATCGCGCGCTGCACCACGCCCCAGGCTCCCTCGCGGGCGTCGGAGACGAGCTTGAACAGCTGAAGCGCGGCGGTCTGCCGCCGGCCCGGAGGCTCGCCGAAGTAGGCGGTCAGCAGCCGCTCCTCGGCACCGGCGTCGAAATCGTTGTTGACGGCCAGGTTGCCGAGGTCGAACAGCCGGTGGCCCATGCCTGCATATTCCCAGTCGACCAGCACGGCGCGGTCGGGGGCGTCGTCGCGCGCCAGCAGGTTGCCGGGGAGCAGGTCGTCATGGCAGGGGACGGGCTCGCTCAGCGGCAGCGCGGCCGCGATCCGGGCGACCAGCGCCTGCACCTCCGGATACGCCTCCGGCAGGGTGCCGCCCCGCTCGCGCACCGTCTCGGCGTAGCGCTCCAGCAGCTCGGGCACCCAGAAGCGGACCGGCAGCCGGGTGCCGGAGTCGTGGAACGCGCGCAGAGCACGCGCGGCGCTGTCCGGCGCCGCCCGCAGCCGATCGCCGTCGATCGGCGCGCCCGCCAGGTACTCGGTGACCAGCCAGCGCTCGTCGGCGGCGATCACCGCCGGAGCGATTCCCAGCCGCGCGGCGGCGGCGTTGGCGACCCGCTCGGCGCGGCGATCGATCCCCAGAAGGGAGGTGTCGCGTCCCGGGAGCCTGACCACGCACTCGCGCTCCCCGAACTTCACCCGGTAGTTGCGGTTGGTGATCCCGCCGTCCAGCGCTACCGGCTCGCCGTCCACCGGCCCCAGCTCGGCGGTCAGGCGCTGCAGGATCTCGCTCAGCGGCGTCACGGGCGGCAGTCTTTCACCTGTGGCCGGGCCTAGCGCAGAAGGCGCGCTTCCTATACCTTCGCCCGCGTGACCCTCGACGAACTGCGCGCCCCCGTCGATGCCGGTGAGATCGACACCGTGCTGCTGGCGCTGTGCGACATGCAGGGCCGGCTGCAGGGCAAGCGTCTGACGGCGCGCCATTTCGTGGAGGAGGTGGCCGAGCACGGCGCCGAGGGCTGCAACTACCTGCTGGCCGTCGACGTCGAGATGAACACCGTGGAGGGCTATGAGATGTCCTCCTGGGAGCGCGGCTACGGGGACTTCGCGCTGGTGCCCGACTTGTCAACACTGCGCCGGGTGCCGTGGCTGGAGGCGACCGCGCTGGTGATGTGCGATCTGCGCTGGGAGGACGGCTCCGACGTGGCCGCCTCGCCGCGCCAGGTGCTGGGCGGCCAGCTGGAGCGGCTGGCGCAGCGGGGCTGGAGCGCCAATGCCAGCACCGAGCTGGAGCTGATGGTGTTCCGTGAGACCTACGAGTCGGCCTTCCACAAGCACTACCGCGACCTGGAGCCGGCCAACCTCTACAACCTCGACTACTCGCTGCTGGCCACCTCGCGCGTGGAGCCCCTGATCCGGCGGATCCGCAACGGCATGGAGGGCGCGGGGATGTCGGTGGAGAACTCCAAGGGCGAGTGCAACTTCGGCCAGCACGAGATCAACTTCCGTTACGCCGACGCGCTGCGCGTCGCCGACGACCACACGATCTACAAGAACGGGGCCAAGGAGATCGCGGCCCAGGAGGGGATGGCGATCAGCTTCATCGCCAAGTACGACGAGCGTGAGGGCAGCTCGTGCCACATCCACTTCTCGCTCGCCTCCGCCGACGACGGCGCGATGCTCTTCGCCCGCGACGAGCAGCTGTTCAACGCGTTCCTGGCCGGTCAGCTGGCCTGCCTGCGTGAGCTGACGCTGCTGCTGGCGCCCAACGTCAACTCCTACAAGCGCTACTCCGAGGGGTCGTTCGCCCCGACCACGATCGCGTGGGCCCGCGACAACCGCACCTGCGCGCTGCGGGTGGTCGGCCACGGCGCCGGGCTGCGCTTCGAGAACCGCGCCGGCGGGTCTGACCTGAACCCCTATATGGCGCTCAGCGCGCTGATCGCCGCCGGGCTGCACGGGGTCGAGCACAAGCTGGAGCTGGAGCCGGCGTACGTCGGCAACGCCTACCTGGCCACCGACAAGCCGCGCCTGCCAACCACCCTGCGCGACGCCCGCGACCTGTTCGCCACCTCCGAGGTGGCCCGCGGTGCCTTCGGAGACGCGGTCGTCGATCACTACGTCAACGCGGCCGACGTGGAGCTGGCCGCGTTCGAGGCGGCGGTCACCGACTGGGAGCGCGTGCGGGGATTCGAGCGGTTGTGACGCCACCGGTGAGCGAGCGCCCGCCGGCCGCCCGCTCCGAGGACGTGGTATTCGCGCCGGTGCACTCGCAGACGGCGTTCGAGGAGACGGTGGATCGGCTGGGCACCGCGATCAAGCTCGGCCTGCTGGCGCCCGGCACGCGGCTGCCGGCCGAGCGGGAGCTGTGCGCGCGGCTGGGCATCGCCCGCTCGACCCTGCGCCAGGCCCTGGTGGCACTCGGCCAGAGCGGCCATCTGCACGCCACTCGGGGCCGCGGCGGCGGGACCTTCGTGGCCGATCCGCTCCCGCCGGCGCTGCCCCCCTCGCCGGAGCTGCTGGCCGGTTGGCGGGCGGTGTGCGACGAGCGCACGGCCGTCGAGGTCGGGATCGCGGTGCTGGCCGCGGAGCG
Source organism: Solirubrobacteraceae bacterium (assembly GCA_017882405.1). The sequence goes on from JADGPO010000162.1 coordinate 9,095, forward strand.
GGCGACGCCCTCCCGCGTCGACTCGCTCGACGAGCTGGTGGCGGCGATCGACGGCGAGCTGCACGACTTCCCCGCCTATCGCCAGTTCGACATTCGCCTGCACGTGGGGCTGGCGGAGATGACCGGCAGCCCGCGGCTCGTGGCGATGATGACCGAGATCCAGGGGCGGATGAGCGGCCTCATCTCCCACATCGCCCACCCCCCCGAGGTCCTCGACGCCGCCAACGACGGCCACCGCCGCCTCGTCGCGGCGATGCGCCGCAACGACGAGTCGGCGGCCGCCCGGGAGATGACCGAGCACACCCGGGGCACCGAGCACATCCTCGCGGGCCTGCTGCCGCGCGGATGAACGTGATTGGCCCTGGGGCGCTTGACGCCACGCGCGGGCCCGAATATGTTCCCGCGCCACGTAAGGACGGACCACCAGACCTTTTCTCGAGGAGGACCGGATGAGCAGTTCCAGCGCCTTGGGTAGCGACGAACAGCGACTGGCCGAGCTGGGCTACTCCCAGGAGCTCAAGCGCGGCTGGAGTTCGTTCTCCAACTTCGCGATTTCGTTCTCGATCATCTCCGTCCTGGCGGGGTGCTTCACCAGCTACGGCCAGGCCTTCAACAACGGCGGACCGGTGGCGATCTCGATCGGCTGGCCGGTCATCAGCCTGTTCATCCTGTGCGTGGCCTTCTCCATGTCGGAGCTGGCATCGGCGTTCCCCACCGCCGGCGGGATCTACTACTGGGCCTCACGTCTGGGCGGCCCCGGCTGGGGGTGGTTCACCGGCTGGTTCAACCTCATCGGGCTGATCGCCGTCGTGGCGTCCGTCGACTATGCGGCCGCCAGCTTCCTCAGCGCCCTCCTCGGGCTCTACGACGTGCACTTCATCTTCAACTTCGCCTCGACCAACGTGCACTACGACGCGCATGTCGTGTTTGCGGTGTTCGCTGTGATCCTGGTCGTGCACGGCCTGATCAACATCTTCTCCGGCCACCTGGTGTCGATCTTCAACGGTGTCTCGGTGTGGTGGCACGTGTTCGGCGTGGCCGTGATCATCATCCTGCTGATCGCCGTCCCCAGCCATCA
>JADGPO010000030.1 GCA_017882405.1 Solirubrobacteraceae bacterium
CGCCTCGCGGCCGGCGAGGCCGGCCGTCAGCGCGCTGGCCCAGGCGGCCGGGCGAGCCGGACCGCGGTCCGCGAACGCCTTGGCCCGGGCGGCGCGCGCTCTGCGGCGCGCGTCCTCCAGCATCCCCAGCGTTTGGTGCAGGCCGTGCTCGTCGACCACCCGCTCAAGTGAGGCGAGCGCATCGGCGCTCTGCTGCAGGCCGGCCAGCCGCAGCCAGGCGGGGGTGTAGACGCGGATCAGCCAGTCCATCGCCATCCACGCGCGTTCCGGATCGAGCCCGTCGTCGGCGGTTCCGATCGTCCGCGCCAGATACGGGCGCAGCCGCTGGCGGGGCTCGTCGTCCAGGCCGTCGTTGAGCGCGATGGACAGTGCCCGCAGCACCGGGCTGACGCATGCCGGGTCGTCGCTGTGCGGCTCGCCGGCCAGGTGGCTGACCCACTCCATCGCGCATCGACCGTCCTCCGGGGTGTCGTGGGTCCCATAGGCGAGGGTGTAGTCGCTGGTCATCGGGTCTCCTGACGCTGACGGGACGTCCGATTCTCCCGCGTGGACGGCGTCGCGTCCAGGCTCTCAGGCGATGGCGTCGGCGATCGCGCAGCCGGCCGTGACCGTGTCGGCGCGGCCGCCGATGTCAGCGGTGCGGGCAGCGGGGTCAGCCAGCCCAGTCTCGATGGCGCGCAGCAGAGCCGCGGCGGCGGCCGGCTCGCCCACGTGCTCCAGCATCATCTGGGTGGCCCAGATCTGCCCTACCGGGTTGGCGATACCCCGTCCGGCGATGTCCGGAGCGGAGCCGTGCACGGGCTCGAACAGCGACGGGTGGGTCCTCTCGGGGTTGACGTTGGCCGACGGCGCGATCCCGATCGTCCCGGTGCAGGCCGGCCCGAGGTCGGAGAGGATGTCGCCGAACAGGTTGGAGGCGACGATCACGTCGAAGCGGTCCGGGTGAAGCACCACCTGCGCGACCAGCGCGTCGATGTGGAACTTGTCGACGGCCACGTCGGGATGGGAGGGCGCCATCGCCGCCACCCGCTCGTCCCAATAGGGCATCGAGATCGCGATCCCGTTGGACTTCGTCGCCGAGGTCAGGTGACCGGACCCACCCGCCCCGCGCCGCGCGGCCAGCTCGAACGCGTAACGCAGGATCCGATCGACACCGATCCGGGTCATGATCGTCTCCTGCAGGACGGTCTCACGCTCGGTGCCGGCGAACATCCGCCCGCCCACCGACGAGTACTCGCCCTCGGTGTTCTCGCGGACGACCACGAAGTCGATCTCGCCCGGCTCGCGGCCGGCCAGCGGCGAGGGCACCCCCGGCATCAGCCGCACGGGGCGCAGCCCGACGTACTGGTCATACGCGCGCCGGAACTCCAGGATCGAGCCCCACAGCGAGACGTGGTCTGGCACCATGTCGGGCCAGCCGACCGCTCCGAAAAGGATCGCGTCGCAGTCGCCCACCTGGTCGCGCCAGTCCTCGGGCATCATCCGGCCGTGCGCCAGGTAGTAGTCGCACGAGGCGAAATCCAGCTCGCGCACGTCCACCGCGAAGCCGAACCGGTCGGCCGCGGCGTGCAGGGCGCGCAGGCCCTCGGGCAGCACCTCGCGGCCGATCCCGTCGCCGGGAATGGCGGCGACCCGGTAGGCGCGCTCGCTCATCGCCCCGGTTCTACAGCACCGGCCGCTTCCGGGTCGCCCCGGACCTGCCTAAGCTTCGCGCTGGAGATGCCAGAGCCGCGCCCCCTGCGTCATACCTATACGCGCGTCATGTCGATCCTGATGGTCGTCCTCGGCGTGGCCATGCTGGTGGTCACCTTCGCCGGCGGCGGGGGCCCGGCGGCGACCGGAGTGCTGCTCGGCGTGCTCTTCATCGCGGCCGGAGTCGGCCGGATCTACGTGCAGTCACGAGGTAGCTAGACATGGACGAGCGGCCGCTCAGCTACCGCGCCGTGTTCGCGGTCGTCTACACGACCTCGGTCAGCTCCGTGTACTTCGCCCTGGGGGTCGTCGCGCGCCGGGCCAACGGGCTGACCCCCGCGGTGTTCCTGGCCGCCGGGATCTACTTCGGGCTGACCGCGATGACGTTCAGCGAGGGCGCCGGTATGTTCCGCGAGCGCGGCGGCTCGGCGGTGTTCGCGCGCTATGCGTTCAACGAGCTGGTCAGCTTCATCGCCGGGTGGGCGATCGTGCTCGACTACACGATCCTGATCGCGGTGACGGCGCTCGCCGTGCCCGCCTATCTGGCCGCGTTCTGGGGCCCGATCGACCGCGGTGTGCTGGAGATAATCGTCGCGCTGGCGGTGATCGCGGCGGTGCTGGCCGACAACGTCACCGGCATCAACGCGCGCCGGATCCGTCGCCGGATCTTCGTCACCGTGGCCGACCTGGCGCTGCAGGCGGTGGTCGTCGTTCTCGGTCTGGCCCTGGCCTTGCATCCGCACCACCTGACCGAGGCGATCCACCTGGGCAGCGGCTCGAGCGTCCGCGACCTGGCGTTCGCCCTACCGATCGCGATCGTCGCGTTCACCGGCCTGGAGGCCGCGGCCAGCCTGTCGGGCGAGGTCGCCGGCAACCAGCGGTCGCTCAAGCGGCTGGTCGTTCCCGGATCCTCGGTGATCGTGCTGGTGTACGTCGGGATATCGCTGGTGGGCGTGTCCGCGCTGCCGGTGCACCACGGCGTGACGATGCTGGGGCAGGCGCACCTCAACGCTCCGGTGCTGGGGGTGGTGGAGGCCTTCCGACCCAAGTGGGTGGCCGACGTGCTCAAGTACCTGGTGGCGATCGGCGGCGCGGCCGGTCTGGCGGCGGCGGCCAGCTCGGGCATGCTGGGGGTCTCCCGGGTGGGGTACTCGCTGGCCACCAACCGCCAGATCCCCTCCGCCGTGGGGCGCCTGCACCCTCGCTGGGGCACCCCCTGGGTGATCATGGTCGGCGCTGGGCTGGCGGCCGCCGCGCTCGTGCTGCCGACCGATCTGGAGCTGTTGATCGGGATCTACGCGTTCGGGGCGCTGCTGTCGTTCACGATCGCGCACGTGTCGGTGATCGTGCTGCGCTTCCGCGAGCCTCGGCGCCCGCGCGGCTACCGGGTCCCGCTGTCGGTGCGTGTCGGCAGCGCGCGCGTGCCGCTGCCGGCCGTGCTGGGGGCGATCCTGTCGGTTGCCGGGTGGGTGGCCGTGCTGGCGCTGCATCCCACGGCGCGCTACGTCGGGCTGGGCTGGCTGGCGGCCGGCCTGCTGCTCTACGTGACCTACCGCAAGAGCGAATCCAAGCCGCTGCTCAAGCGGGTCACGATCCCGGAGCGGGCGCTGCGCCACGAGACGCTGGAGCCGGACTTCGGCTCGATCCTGGTGCCGATCTTCGGCAGCCCGCTGGATGACGACATCATTCAGACGGCCGGCCGGCTGGCCGCCGATGACCACGACGGCCCGACCGGCCCGGTGATCGAGGCGGTGTGGGTATTCGAGCTGCCACTCTCGCTGCCGTTGGACGCCCCGCTGCCCGAAGCTCAGGTGCAGCGAGCGCGCGCCGCGCTGGCCCGCGCCAAGGCGGTCGGCGAGGAGTACGCGGGCGTCACCGTGGCCACCACCGTCGTCCGCGCCCGTCGCGTCGGCCAGGCGATCGTCACCGAAGCGCGCGAGCGTGGCGTGGAGGCGATCGTACTGGCCGCCGAGGAGCCCTCCCGGATCCGCGGCGGCACGCGCTTCGGCGGCTCCAGCGGCCCGCTGGACAACTACGTGGGCGAGATCAGCAAGTACGTGATCCGCAAGGCGCCGTGCCGGGTGATCATCACCGCCCCGCCGGCTCCCGGCACCAAGGCCGCCCGGCGCGAGGAGGCGATCAAGCAGGCGGCCACGGCTCCTGCGAGTGAAGGGGCGGCCGCCGAGTCGACGCCCGCCGTCCAGGGCGCCGAGTAATGGACGCGATGACGGGGCGCGCCCGCCGGGCTCGCAAGCCCGTAGACGACTGATGGCCGAGAGACGGATACCGGGGCTGCAGCGGGTGCTGGGGGTCAACGCGCTGTTCTCGACGGCGTACGGGCACGTCGGCTCGTCGATCTACTACGCGCTCGGCCTGGTGGCCTCCTACGCGCTCGGCCTGACGCCGGTCGTGTTCGTGCTCACCGGCGTGATCTTCTACCTGACCGCGGCCACCTACGCCGAGGCGACCGCCATGTACCCCGAGGCGGGGGGGTCGTCCAGCTTCGCCCGGCACGCCTTCAACGAGTTCTGGTCGTTCTTCGCCGCCTGGGCCCAGATGCTCAACTACACGATCACGATCGCCATCTCGGCGTTCTTCGTGCCCCACTACCTGGGCGGGCTGTTCTTCCCCGCGCTCAAGCACGGCCCGGGGGACATCATCTTCGGGATCGGGGTGGTGATCGCGCTGTGCGGGATCAACGTCATCGGCGTCACCGAGGCGGCCACGCTGAACATCCTCCTCGCGGTCACCGACTTCGCCACCCAGCTGTTGCTGGTGGTGATCGGCGGGGTGCTGGTGTTCTCCGCCCACACCCTGATCTCCAACGTGCACCTGGGGACGGCGCCGCACTGGAAGGACTTCCTGATCGCGATCCCGGTGGGGATGATCGCCTACACGGGGATCGAGACGATCTCCAACATGGCCGAGGAGGCCAAGGACTCGGCGACGACGATCCCCAAGGCGATCAACCGCGTGGTCATCGCCGTGTTCGCGATCTACGCCGCCCTGCCGGCCGTCGCCCTGTCGGCCCTCCCCGTGGTCAAGGTGCACGGCAAGTACCAGACACTCCTCGGGGTCGACGAGAGCAAGGGCGGGTTCGCCGGCGATCCCGTCCTGGGCATCGTCAAGCACCTGAACCTGGGACCCCTGCAGCACGCCGGTGAGATCTACGTCGGCCTGCTGGCGGCCACGATCCTGTTCATCGCCACCAACGCCGGGATCATCGGCGTCTCCCGCCTGGTCTACTCGATGGGCCTGCATCGCCAGGTCCCCGAGGGCCTGAGGCGGCTGCATCCCAGATACCGCACTCCGTGGATCGGGATAGTGCTGTTCGGGGGGATCGCCTGCCTGACGATCATCCCCGGCCAGGCGACGTTCCTGGGCAACATGTACGCCTTCGGCGCGATGCTGTCGTTCACGATCGCCCACCTGGCGGTGATCAAGCTGCGCATCAAGGAGCCCGATCGCGAGCGCCCCTACCGCGGTCCTGGCACGGTGCGGATCGCCGGGCGCCCGCTGCCCGTGTTCGCTCTGCTCGGCGGTCTGGGGACGCTGCTGGCGTTCGTCACCGTCACCGTGCTTCACCTGACCGTCGCCGCGGCGGGGGTCGGCTGGCTGGCAATCGGGATCGTCGTCTACGTGATCTACCGCCACCAGCAGGGGCTGGACCTGCGCACCACCACCAAGGTCAAGGTGCTCGGGCCCGCGGCGGAGTCCGAGGCCGAGTACGACTCGGTGGTGGTCGCGTTCGACGAGACGACCGGCTATGACCCGGCGGTGATGGCAACGGCAGCCCGGCTGGCGGCCCGGCGGCGCCGCGGGATCCACGTGCTGGTGACGATCGCGGTGCCGGCCTCCAGTCCGATCGACGCCGAGCTGCCCGAACAGGAGTCGGCCGCGCAGTCGATCATCGAGGAGGCCAAGGTGCAGGTGGGGCGCCGCGTGTCCGGTCACTGGGACAAGGTCAGGGCAGGGCAGACGGGCCGGCGGATCGTCGACGAGGCGCGTGCCGTGCACGCCGAGGCGATCGTGATGCCGATGGCACGCTCCGGCGGCGGTTTTGCCCGGGCGCTGGAGACGGTGCTGCGTGAACGGCCCTGCCGGGTGATCATCGAGTCCGCTCCCCAGCCGCAGGAGCGCGGGCCACGAGTAGCCGCTTAGGTTGATGCGCGCGCGCTGGCGATGGGACCGTCCGCAGACACGTTCGCTGGCCGAGGCCGCCGGCGAGACGGTGCTGGCCGTGGCCGCCGCGACGATCGTGGTGGCGCTTCTGCAATCGGCCGCGCCGCCGGCCGGCCTCGGGGTCGTGTACCTGCTGGCGGTGCTGGAGATCGCGGTGCGCCGCGGTCAGGTGGCGGCGCTGGCCACCGCGGTGCTGGGTGTGCTGACGCTCAACTACCTGTTCATCGCCCCGCGCCACCAGCTGGAGATCCGCCACACCCAGGATCTGATCGCGCTGCTCGTCTTCCTGGTTGCCGCCGTCGTGGTGGGGCGCCTGGCGGAGCTCGGACGCGCCCGGGCGCGGGAGGCCGAGAGCCGCGCACGGCTGGCCGCGGCCCGGCAGTCGGAGGCGACGCTGCTGGCCCAGGCGGCCTCGGCGATCCTCGCCGGGCACAGCCTGCAGGCCCAGTTCGCGGCGATCGAGAAGTTGGTGCAGACGGCCACCGGAGCCAGCCGCGCGCGGATCGTGGCCGAGCCGGTGCCCTCGCCTCAGGACGGGGAGCTGACGGTGCGGCTTCGAGCCCAGCAGCGCAGCTGGCTGTACGTGACCGACGACGGCAGTTGGGGCGCCGCGCAGCTGGAGCGGATCGCCGAGCCGTTGGGAAAGCTGCTCGACGTCGCCGCCGAGCGCGAGCGAGTCGCCGAGCAGGCCGCCGAGACCGAGGCGGCGCGCCGCACCGAGACGGCGCGCACGGCCGTCCTGCATGCCATCTCGCACGATCTGCGCTCGCCACTGACTGCGATCACCACGGCGATCTCGGCGCTGCGTTCCGATCGGCTGTCGGCCGACGAGCACGGCGAGCTCGTCGACATGATCGACGCCGAGTCGGTGCGGCTGGCCAAGCTCGTCGACGATCTGCTGGATTTGTCAAAGATCCAGGCCGGAGCGGTGGCGCCGCGTCCGGATTGGTGCGATCTGAGTGACGTGGTCGCCTCGGCGGTCGCTCACCTGCCCGACACGCAGCCGATCGAGCTGGCCCTCCCGCTCGACCTGCCGCTCGTCCAGGCTGACGCGGCGCAGCTGGAGCGCGTCTTCTCCAACCTGCTGGAGAACGCGATCAAGTTCTCTCCGCCCGGGGCTCCGGTGCGCATCACTGGTGGCGTGGCGGCGGGCCGGGTGACGGTGCGGGTCACCGACCGCGGACGGGGCATCCCCGCCCAGCAGCGCGCGCGGGTCTTCGAACCGTTCTTTCGCGGACGCACCGATCGCAGCCCGGTGGCGGCCGGCTCGGGATCGGGGCTCGGACTGGCGATCGTCAAGGGCTTCGTCGAGGCCAACGGTGGGCGCATCCTGCTGCAGTCCGGCACCGGTCAGGGGACGTCGTTCGCCGTCAGCTTCCCGGTGGCGCGGCAGCCGGCGGCTGCCGGACCATGAGCAGTGTGAAACCGGCACCCACCCACCCAGCCACCGGTCCGCGGATCCTCGTCGTCGACGACGAGCCGCAGATCGTGCGCGGGCTGACGATCATCCTGCGCACCGCCGGCTACACGGTCGAGTCAGCCGGGACGATGGCGGAGGCGATGGCGTTGCTGGGCTCGCGTCCGCCGGACGCGCTGGTGCTGGACCTCGTGCTGCCCGACGGATCCGGGGTGGAGATCTGCCAGGAGGTCCGCCGCTTCAGCCGACTCCCGATCCTGGTGCTCTCGGCGGTCGGCGACGAGCGCGAGAAGGTGCGCGCGCTGGACGCCGGCGCCGACGACTACATCACCAAGCCGTTCGGCACCGACGAGCTGCTGGCGCGGTTGCGCGCCGTGCTGCGCCGCTCGGCCGAGCCCGGAGGCGGCTCGCAGGTGGTGGTCGGCGAGCTGACGATCGACGTGCTCGACCGTCGCGTCGAGCGGTCCGGTGAGCAGGTCCACCTCACGCCGATCGAGTTCGACATCCTGCGCGTGCTCGCGCGCAACCGCGGCCGGCTGGTCACCCAGCGCCAGCTGCTGGGAGACGTGTGGGGCCCCGAGTACGGGGAGGAGACCCACTACCTGCGCGTGCACATAGCCCACATCCGCGCCAAGCTGGAGCCCGACCCGTCGCGGCCGAGGTATCTGATCACCGAGCCGGGCGTGGGCTACCGGCTGCGCGACCCGGCGGATTAATCGTGCTGTCGGCGGTTGGTGGCGCGGCCGGTCGTCGCTGATCAAGCATCGAGGATGGGCTCGGGGGGATGGATCTCACCGACGCTCGTCGACCCGGGCGTGGTTCGGCGAAAACCGATCGTTTCTTGCGCGATCCACCGCACGGGAGCCAGCGTGCTGGAACGGCAGCGGAAACGCTGCGAACGAGGCAGGCGGCACCCCGCCCAGCGCGCCGGAGCCCAGCGGGCTCCGCCAGCCGGGTGGGTGCCGAGTCCTGCTCAGACCGCTCGTCAGGGTCCCCCGTAGCTCGAGGGCGGAGCTGCGGCCAGGTGGTTGGTGGCGATCTGCGACAGCAGCGCGGACGGGCTGGTGCCGCTCAGGACCCGCAACCGCGGCAGCCGGTAGGGATCGTTCGCGCGGCTCGCCCACCCGGGGATCACGGTCGTGGAGCCCACGTACCCGGCCGCCTTGACGGCCGCGATCACGGTCGCGTTGTAATGGCCCGACGGGTAGCAGAACCAGTTCACGGGTACGTGGTAGCGGCGGCGGATCGTCTCGCGCGAGGTCACGATCTGGTCGTGCAGCTGGCTCGAGTCCAGCGCGATCAGGTCGGCGTGGCTGATGCCCTGCGTGTCCAGCTCCCAGCCGGCGGCGACCAGGCCCTTGACCTCGGCGTCCGTCAGGCCTCCCTGCGAGGGTGGAAGGCCCGTCAGCTGGATGTTCTCGTCGGCCACCCAGCCCAGACGGCGCAGCACCGGCAGCGCCGTGGCGTACTGCGAGTGGTAGCCGTTGTCGAACGTGATCACGATCGGCTTGCCGGCCGGCAGCTTGGCCCCGGTCTTCCAGTTGGCCCACAGCTGATCGAGCGTGACCGGATGCCAGCCGTTGTCCTTGAGCGCCTGCATCTGGGCGGAGAACTCCGACGGCAATACGTACAGGCCGGGGAAGGGAGCGCCGGTCGGCGGCGGGGCGATCACGTGGTACATCAGCACCGGCACGCCGGCGTTGCCCGGACGGCCGTCGCCCGCCACCAGCGTCGAGGCGGTCGAGCCGCCGGGCAGCTTGTGGGTCTTGGCATGCCGGCTGCGGCGCGCCGCCACGTCGCCGGCGTTGCGCGCCTTGGCGGCGTGGTGCGCGGGCGAGCCGCCGCCCGCGGAGAGGATCACGACCACCAGCACCACGACCACGGCCAGCAGCGCCCCGCCCGCCGTCAGACGACGGCGCAGGACTCGCCTGCGCCGCTGCGCAGCGCGCTGCGCTCGACGGCGCTGGAGAAGCTCCTCGTCCATCAGCGATCGAGCGTATAGCTTGGCACGGCGGTGGCGGCGTGATTGCGGTGGTCGTGAAGGAGTCCGTGGCGCCGGGGCGAATCGCTAGGACATGCTGCTCAAGCACCGCGCCCCGGAGATCAACACCGCCGCCGTGCACCTGCGCCGCGGCCTGGAGCACCTCGACAAGAGCTGGATCGAGCTGCTTCGCTGGCTCAACGAGATCAAGCTCGACTATGTGGTCGTCGGGCCGGTGGCCAACGCGATCCGCGGTGACGTCAGCGCTCGCGGTCCGGTGGCGATCGTGCCCGCCCCCTACGGGCGCAACTTCGAACGCCTGGCCAACGCGCTGATCGCCCAGCACGCCGGGCTGCGCAGCGACCGAGGTCAATCGGTCCCCGCCCGCCCGGCCGAGCGCGGGTCCACGGTGCCGATCAAGCTGACCGGCGACAAGCTCGCCCGCGGCCGGCGCTGGATGCTGCGCTTCGGCGTCTACGACCTGGACGTCGAGGGGGCCGGCAAGCGTGCGGCCGGCGCACGGGCCACCCCCGACGGTTCGGTCCACGCCCCCGGATACCAAGAGCTGCTCTACGAGGCCGGTCGCTTCCAGCTGGCGGAGGGGCTGTCGGTGGAGGTGGCCTCGCCCGAGGATCTCGAGCACTTCTCCCACGTACGCCGCACCGGGTCGGCGCCCGAGTTCCGCGTGATGCGGACCACGCCGGCCGCCAGCGAGTCGGATGCCGGCGAGCCCGCCAGCGAGCCGGATGCCGGGGAGGCCGCCGGGGAACCCGAGGCCGCTGACCCGCAGCAGACCGATTCCTCCGCTGACGCTTAGATATCGCTAGGACGCCCTGGCTACCCTCGGCTCATGGCCCAGGGTCTGCCCAAACGTGTCCGCACGCCGCTGATCGGCGCCGGCGTGGGTGTCGTGCTGCTGCTGGTGACGTGGTACGCGGCGCACTACGTCAGCGTGCTCAAGCGCGCCGACGTGTCGATCCTGAACGGGTTCGTCGAGCTGCACCGCCCGTTCTTGGACCGCCTCACGACGTTCGTCGCGCACCTCTGCAACCCGCACCCCTATGTGGTGCTGGCAGCCGTGCCGGTGCTGATGGCACTGGCCCGTCGTCGCCCCCGGGTGGCGGTCACGGTCGGGGCGATCATGCTGTGCGCCAACGAGACCACGCAGCTGCTCAAGCCGCTCCTCGCGGCGCCCCGCGACGTCGCGTGGTGGAATCCGATCAGCAACGCCTCGTGGCCCAGCGGGCACGCCACGGCCGCGATGTCGGTGGCGCTGTGCACGGTGATCGCGGCCCCCGCACGGCGGCGACCGGTGGTGGCCGCCGCGATGTCCGGGTTCGCGATCGCCGTCTGCTACTCGTTCCTCGAGCTCGGCTGGCACTACCCGTCCGACGTGCTCGGCGGCTTTCTCGTCGCCGCCACCTGGACCCTGCTCGGCGTGGCCGGCCTGTCGGCGTACGAGGCGCGCCGCCCGAGTCCGGTACCGGGTGTCACCGCCGTCGATCGACCAGCGTTCTCGATCGGCCAGGCGCTGACGCCCGCGGTCGCGATGCTGCTGGCCGCCGCGCTGCTGGTCGGCTTGATCCTGCTCGCCCGGCCCCACGCGGTCCTGACCTACGCCCGGCTGCACCGCACGTTCGTCATCGGGGCCGGGGGTATCGCCGTGGTCGGCATGGCGCTGGCCTCGGGGCTGATGCTGACCCTGCGCCGCGGCCAGTGAGCAGCCGGCGCGGTCAGCGGTAGCGGCCCGGCTCCCAGAGCGGCTCGTCGCCGCCGTTGGCGCCGCGGCTGAGGATGAACAGCAGGTCCGAGAGCCGGTTGAGGTAGCGCACCGCCTCCGGGCTGCAGTCCTCGCCGCAGGCGATCGCGGCGCGCTCGGCCCGCCGGCAGACCGTGCGGCACACGTGCAGGTGGGCGGCGGCCGCCGTCCCGCCGGGGAGCACGAACGACTTCAGCGGCTCGAGCGTCTCGTTGACCTCGTCGCAGCGCTGCTCCAGCCAGGTCGTCTGCTCGGGGATCACCCGTAGGCGCTCGCGCTGGCTCGCCGGATCCTCCGGCGCGGCGAGATCGGCGCCCACGTCGAACAGGTCGTTCTGGATGTGGCGCAACCACTCCGCGTACGGCTCCGGCAGGCCGCCGACGGCGATCGCCAGGCCGATCTGGGCGTTGAGCTCGTCGACCGTGCCGTAGGCCTCGATCCGCGGATGCGTCTTGGGCACGCGGCTCATGTCGCCCAGGTGGGTCTCGCCGCCGTCTCCCAGCCGCGTGTAGATCCGGGTCAGGTTGACCGTCATCGCCGAGCAGTCTACGCGCGGACGTCCGCTACGATCACGCCGTTCAAGGTCGGTGGCGATGGGAAGCCGGTGTGATTCCGGCGCGGACCCGCCACTGTGACCGGGGAAGTCAGCGGCAAACAGCCACTAGCCGACCACGCGTCGGCCGGGAAGGCGCCGCTGATAGGCCCGGGAGCCAGGAGACCAGCCTCCGACCACCAAGCCGAAAGCCCTCGTGGAAAGGGGTGGCCCTCTATGAAACGCAGTTCAATTCTCGCTCTCGGCGGAGCTTCGCTGGCGCTCGCCGTCGCTCCCGCCGCTGCGCTCGCCGCCAAGGTCAGCGTGCGCATCGAAGGTGCGTCCAAGACGCTGCAGGCGGCCAAGACGATCCAGACCCCCAGCGGCTCGATCACCAAGTTCGGGGCGCCCGCGGGCGCCTGCCCGGCCGCGAGTGCTCTCGGAGCGCTCAACACCGCGACGCACGGCAGGTGGAACGGCAAGTACTACTCCAGCTTCAGCGACTATCTGATCACCTCGATCCTCGATGAGACGGGCAATTGGGCCATCTGGGTCGACAACAAGTACTCCACCAAGGGTGCCTGCGAGATCAAGCCGCATCCCGGCGAGCAGCTCCTGTTCGCCGTCGACTCGCTCAAGAAGCACGAGCATCCGCTGGGCATCATCGCCCCCGCGAAGGCCAAGGCGGGCAAGGCGTTCAAGCTCAAGATCGTCTCCTATAGCGACCAGGGCAAGGCAACCCCGGTGGCCGGCGGCCATGTTCGCGGCGGCGGCCTCAACGCGGTCTCCGACAAGCAGGGGTTCGTGCCCGTGGCCGACGGCGCGGCCGCCAAGCTGACGTTCACCGCCACGGACGAGGGCTTCATCCGCTCGGCGGCCACGACGGTGGAGGTCACCAAATAAACACGATGCAGGTGCCGTTCCGGGCCCTAACAGCCGCAGTTCTCGCGTCCGCCGTCGTCCTGGCGTGCGCGGCGTGCGGCCTGGGGCCCGGGCCCGGTACCGGCGGCGTCGACCTCAACGTCACCCGCGGGTTCGGCGGCCAGCCGATCCGCAGCCTGAGCTCCGATCACGTCCCGGGGTCAGAGACGGTGATGCGGATGCTGCAGCGCTCGTTCCGCGTGCGCACGCGCTACGGCGGCGGGTTCGTGCAGTCGATCGACGGCTACTCGGGCTCGGGCGCCGGGCGGGACTGGTTCTACTACGTCAACGGGATCCAAGCCAAGCAGGGCGCCGCGACGACCGCCGTGCACAAGGGCGACCGGATCTGGTGGGACCTGCACGACTGGCGCGTCACCAACTCGATCCCCGCCGTGGTCGGCTCCTATCCCGAGCCGTTCGTCCACGGCGCGGGCGGCAAGCGGTTCCCGACCACGCTGGAGTGCGGGCACGGGGTGGCCACCGCCTGCAAGCGCGTGACGGCTGCCCTCAGCGCCGATCACGTGCCGGTGGCCAGCCAGCTGATCGGCACCGGGTCAGGGCCGGACACGCTGGGCGTGGTCGTCGGCACCTGGGCGGAGGTCCGCCCCGAGGTGGCGGGCCAGCTGATCAGCAGGGGCCCGGGGGCCAGCGGCGTCTATGCCCGCTTCACCGTACCGGCCGGCGATCGCATGGAGCTGCTGAACCCTTCCGGGCAGGTCGTCCGAACGCTGGGTCCCGGCGCGGGCCTGATCGCTGCCACCGCCGACAGCTCGTCGGCGCCCACCTGGCTGATCACGGGCACCGATGCGGCCGGCGTCGCGGCCGCCGCCCGGGCGCTCACCCCGCAGGCGCTTCACAACCACTTCGCGCTCGCCGTGCAGGGCGCCACCCGGCTACCGGTCCCGCTGCAGGGCTCGCGATGATCTACCGCCGGCGGTCCACGCCGCTGCACAGCGCCCGCGCCGCCGCGGGATGCGCCTACTGTGCGGCGCTGGCCGTGGCGGCGCTGATCGTCGCCAACCCGGTGCTGCTGGGAGCGCTGGTCCTGGCGGCGCTGGCCGCCGGGCAGCTTGCCGGGGTGGGACGTGAGCTGCGCCGCGCGGCGGCGTTCGCGCTCCCCGTGGCCGTCGCGATCGCGCTGGTCAACGCGCTCGTCACCCGCGATGGGCTGACCGTGATCCTGCGCCTGGGCGACCTGCCGCTGCTGGGCCACACCGACATCACGCTCGAGGCCACCGTCTACGGCGCGATCCTGGCGCTGCGCTGCGTCGCCGTGATTCTGTGCGGCGTGCTCTACACGACGGCGGTGGACCCCGACGAGGTGCTGCGGCTGTTTCGCCGCGTGTCATACCGGTCGGCGCTGAGCGCCACCCTGGCGACGCGGATCGTGCCGATCCTGATCCGCGACGCGCGCCGGCTGGCCGACGCCCAGCGCTGCCGCCCGGGCTCTGCGCCGTCGCGCCTGGCGCTGATGCGAGCTACCACCGGCGGGGTGCTCGATCGCGCGCTCGACGTGGCCGCTGCCCTGGAGGTGCGCGGCTACGGCGCAGCCCGCCGGACGGGGCGGGCGGGCTCTGATCGGCGCGAGCCGCTCTCGCGCCACGACCTGGCGTTCGGCGCCTCGGCGGTCGCGCTGGTGGCGATCGCCGCCCTGGCCCGCTGGGGCGCTCTAGCCCCGCTGCGCGTCTACCCCTCGCTGCACGTCCCCGCCGGGGCGGGCGTGCTGGCTGCAGCCGCCGCGCTGCTTATCTGCGCGCTGGCCCCGTTCCTGGACCGGCGGGGGGTGTAGCTCGCTCGTGATCTCCCTTGACCGCGTGACCTACACGTACCCCGGGTCGTCGACGCCGGCGCTGCGCGACGTCAGCTTGGCGATCGAGCCCGGCGAGCTGGTGATCGTCGCCGGCGGCTCCGGCTCGGGCAAGTCGACGCTGCTGCGGGCGATCAGCGGCCTGGTGCCCCATTTCCACGGCGGTACGTTCGCCGGCACCGCCACGGTGGCCGGCCTGGACACCCGCGACCACGGCCCCGGAAGCCTGGCGGCGGCCGTGGGCACGCTGTTTCAGGACCCCGAGACCCAGATCGTGATGGGCACGGTGCGCGCCGAGCTGGGCTTCGGGCTGGAGAACCGGGGCCAGGCGCCCGCGCGGATCGCCCGCGGGGTGGAGGAGGCGGCGCTGGCGCTGGGGATCGCGCAGCTGCTGGACCGCCCGACCGCCGAGCTCTCCGGCGGAGAGCTGCAGCGCACCGCCCTCGGAGCCGCGCTGGCCGGCCGCCCACCGGTGCTGGTCCTCGACGAGCCGACCTCGCAGCTGGATCCGGTGGCCGGCGATGAGCTGATCGGGCTGCTGCGCCGCGCCAATGATGATGCCGACACCACAATCCTGCTGGCCGAGCATCGCCTGGAGCGCTGTCTGCACGCCGCCGACCGGGTGATCGCCCTCGCCGGCGGCCGGATCGTCTGCGACGGCTCGCCCGAGCACTTCCTGGAGTGGGCGGGACGGGACGCGCCGCGGCTGCAGACCCCAGGGGCCCAGCTGCTGGAGGGCCTCGGCCTGGCGCCCGTCCCGGGGGTCAAGCGGGCCCGCGCCTCGCTGCGTGCCCGGGGGCTGCTGCCCGCGCCCGGCGGCGAAGCCGAGCTCGAGCCGGCGCCACCGCCCGTACCGGGTCCCCGCCGACCCCGGCGCTCGCGCGAGCGCGGGGGTCCGAGTCCCGCACTCGAGCTGCGGGGCGTGTGGCACGAGCTGCGCTTCGGACCGGCGCTGCTGCGGGGCGTGTCGCTGACGCTTGCGCCCGGGGAGTGCGTGGCCCTGATGGGCCGCAACGGCGCCGGCAAGTCGACGCTGCTGCGCCACGCGGCAGGGCTGACGGCGCCCACACGCGGCAAGGTGCGCAGCGTCGGCCGGGTGGGCCTGCTGTCCCAGAATCCGGTCGACTACCTGGTGCACGAGTGCGTCCGCCAGGAGGCGCCGGCCTCGGCGCTGGCCGCCGTCGGGCTGGACGATCCGGCGCTGGCCCAACGCCACCCGCGCGATTTGTCAGGAGGCGAGAAGCAGCGCCTGGCGCTCGCCGTGGTGCTCGGCGACGCCAGCCAGCGCCCCGCGGTCCTGTGCCTGGACGAGCCGACTCGCGGCATGGACCGCGAGCACCGCGCGCAGCTGGTGGCTCTCCTTCAGGAGCTGGCGGGAGCGGTGATCGTCGCCACCCACGACGCCGAGTTCGCCGCGGCCTTCGCCCAGCGGGTGGTCCTGATGGCCGACGGCGCGATCATCGCCGACGGGACGGCCGCCGCGATCCTCTCCGGCGGCAGCTACTTCGCCACCGAGACGGCGAGGATCCTCGGGGGTGCCGGCGGCGCGCTGACGCCTGACGAGGGGCGGGAGCTGCTGGCCGGGGGGAGCCCTCGAGCCTCGCGGGAGGCGATCGTATGAGCTGGCAGGCGGGGGCCTTCGGGATCCTGGCGCTCGCGCTGGCGGCGGGCTTTGCCTGGTATGAGCGCGACCGGCCCGACGCCCGGATCGTCGCCCTCGTGGGGACGCTGGCGGCGTTCGCTGCGCTCGGCCGGATCGCGTTCGCGGCCGTCCCCAACGTCAAGCCGACGACCGACATCGTCCTGATCAGCGGCTATGCGCTGGGCGGGGGCCCGGGTTTCGCCGTGGGGGCGATCGCCGGCCTGACCTCCAACTTCTTCTTCGGGCAGGGGCCGTGGACGCCCTGGCAGATGGCCGCCTGGGGCGCCACCGGGGTGCTGGGCGCCGGGCTGGCCCGGGCCGGCCTGCTGCGGGGCGGGCGCTGGAGCTTGGCGATCGCCTGCTGCGTGGTCGGGTTCGCCTTCACCGCGTTTCAGGACGTCGGCGACTGGGTCACGTTCTCAGACCACAGCTGGACGTCGCTGGGCTTCTACGTCGGCCAGGGACTCGGCTTCGACGCGATCCACGCCGCGGGCTGCCTGGCGTTCGCGCTCGCCTTCGGACCGGCCCTGACCCGCTCGATCCAGCGCTTCGCCCGGCGGTTAGAGGTCACCTGGTTGCCACCGGCGCCGCTCGCGGTCGGGCTGATCGCCCTCCTGGCCGTGGGCGCGGGCCTGGCGCCGTCTCGCGCGCCGGCCGGCGTGTCGCCCGCGAGCTATCTCCTGCACGCCCAGAACACCGACGGCGGGTTCGGCCCGGCCCCCGGGCAGCCGTCCAACCAGCTGTACGCCGGCTGGGCCGCGCTGGGCCTCGCCTCCGTCGGCTATGACCTCAACCACGTCGCCCGGGGCGGTGCCAGCGTGGTCGATTACGTCCGCGCCAGCGCCGGCTCGAGTGACGTCGGCTCGCTGGAGCGCACGATCCTGATCGTGCGCGCCGCCGGCCTGTCGGCGCGCGACTTCGGCGGCCACGATCTGATCGGCGCGCTGGAGCACCGCGTGCGCGCCGACGGCTCGGTCTCGGGCCAGGTCAACCTGACGGCGTTCGCCGTGCTGGCGCTGCGCGCCGATGGCGTCGTCCCCGCGGGGCGCACGCTGGGCTGGCTCGAGCGCCAGCAGGACGGCGACGGTGGCTTCGGCTTCTCCGGCGCCGGCGGCTCCAGCGACGCCGACGACACGGGAGCGACCCTCGAGGCGCTGGCCGGCGCCGGGGGCCGGGCTCGGTCGGCCCGCACCCGCGCGGTGGCCTACCTGCGCCGCCAGCAGAACGCCGACGGCGGCTTTGCCTCCCAGCCGGGCGGCGGGTCCAACGCCCAGTCGACGGCCTGGGCGATCCAGGGCCTGCAGGCCGCCGGCGTGAACCCGGCCGGGGTGCGACGCCACGGCGCTCGCTCCCCGGTGGCCTACCTGCGCTCGCTGGTCGGCCCGGGCGGCCAGGTCGCCTATGCCCATGGGAACCAGCAGACGCCGGTGTGGGTCACGGGGGAGGCGCTGATGGCGCTGCAGGGAAGGCCGCTGCCGCTGGTCCCCCCGCCCGCGGCCCGCCCGGCGCCCACCGCTTCGCAGTCGTCCACGTCCACGACGTCGGTGACGACCGCCGCTCCTGCCACCCGCGCGGGCCGGCCCGCGCACCGTCACCGCGCGGCCCCGCATACCGCCGCGCCGCGCCGCCACCACGCCGCTCCGGATTCGGCTCGCGCACCGGCACGGGCCGCCCAGACCGGGCGCTGGGCGGCGGCGATGGGGGTGCTCACCGCCCTCGTCCTGGCGCCCGTCGACGGCGGCTGAGGCCGACGACGGTACGCCAGCGTGCCGCAACGTATACGCTGCACCGCCGCATGCGGATCGGTGTTCCGAAGGAGACAGCCGAGGGCGAGCGCCGGGTGGCGCTGGTGCCCGAGGTCGTCGGCAAGCTGACCGGCCAGGACCACGAGGTCCTGGTCCAGCGAGGCGCGGGCGCGGGCGCTCTGATCCCCGACCAGGCATTCGAGGATGCCGGCGCGCAGCTGGTCGACGACGCCGCGGCCGTGCTGGGCGCCGACGTGGTCGTCAAGGTCGCCGCGCCGAACTCCGAGGAGATCGGGCAGCTGGGCTCTGACAGCGTGCTGATCGGATTCCTCGGACCGCTCACCAACGGCGAGGGGGTGCGCGCGATCGCCGCCGCCGGCGTCACGAGCTTCGCGATGGAGGCGGTGCCGCGGATCAGCCGAGCCCAGTCGATGGACGCGCTGTCCTCGCAGGCGAACATCGCCGGCTATCGCTCGGCGCTGATCGGCGCTCAGGAGCTGGGGCGCTTCTATCCGATGCTGATGACCGCCGCGGGCACGATCCGGCCGGCGACGGTTCTCGTGCTGGGCGCCGGGGTGGCCGGTCTGCAGGCGATCGCGACCGCCCGGCGGCTGGGGGCGGTGGTGCAGGGCTTCGACGTCCGCGCCGCGGTCAAGGAGCAGGTCGAGTCGCTGGGCGCGAAGTTCCTCGAGTTTGACCTCGGCGGCGACCTGGAGGGCGCGGGCGGCTATGCCAAGGAGCTGACGCCCGAGCAGCAGGCCCGCCAGCAGGAGCTGATGGCCGAGGCGATCGGCAAGGTCGACGTGGTCATCACCACCGCGCTGGTCCCCGGCCGCCGCGCGCCGATCCTGGTCACCGAGCAGGCGGTCAAGCTGATGAAGCCCGGCTCGGTGATCGTCGATCTGGCCGGCGAGGCCGGGGGCAACTGTGAGCTCTCCGAGCCCGGTGAGACCGTGCTGCGCCACGACGTCAAGATCCTGGCGCCGCTGAACGTCCCCTCGACGATGGCCGAGCACGCCTCCCAGCTGTACGCCCGCAACATCCAGGCGCTGCTCGGGCTGATGGTGTCCGAGGAGGGCGAGCTGGCGCTCGACTTCGAGGACGAGGTGATCGCCGGGGCCTGCATCACCCGCGGTGGGGAGATCGTGCACGAAGGCGCCAAGGCCGCGGCCGCGGGAGGCAACTGACAGATGGACAGTCTGGTCATCGACATGGCGATTCTCGTGCTGGCCGGCTTCATCGGCTACGCGGTGATCTCCAAGGTCCCCAAGACCCTGCACACGCCCTTGATGTCGGGCACCAACGCGATCCACGGGATCGTCGTGCTCGGCGGCCTGTTGCTGATGTCCGAGTCCCACGGAATCCTCGAGAAGGTCCTGCTGGTGATCGCGGTGGCATTCGGGACGATCAACGTGATCGGCGGCTTTGTGGTCACCGACCGGATGCTGGGGATGTTCAAGGCCAAGGATCCGCCCAAGCCCGAAGCGACGGCCGGGGAGGACGAGCCCTCGTGAGTTCGCTGGCCACGGTCTTCTTTCAGACCGTCGATTTCATCGATGCGGCCTACATCGTCGCCTTCGGGCTGATGATCTACGGGATGAGCGGCCTGACGGGGCCCCGCACGGCGGTGCGCGGCAACCAGATCGCCGCCGCGGGCATGGCGGTCGCGGTGATCGCCACGCTCTTGCGCAAGGGCGAGTTTGACGGCTCAGGCACCGTCATCCTGATCATCGTGGGGCTGGCGATCGGAACCGCGGTCGGCGTCCCGGCGGCGCGCAACGTGAGGATGACGGCGATGCCGCAGATGGTCGCGCTGTTCAACGGCGTGGGTGGCGGTGCGGTGGCGCTGATCGCGTGGGTCGAGTTTCGCCATCACTTCGGCGGTGACTGGCCGCTGCGCGCGGCGGGCTTTGAGCTGTTCGGGGCGATCGTCGGCTCGATCTCCTTCTGGGGCTCGGGCATCGCCTTCGCCAAGCTGCAGGAGATCCTCCCGGGCCGTCCGATCAAGCTTCCGGGGCAGGCGGCGATCAACGCCGTGCTGCTGCTGATCGCGATCGTCTCAGCGGTGGTGCTGGCCTCCGGGAACCACTCGCAGCTGTTGTTCATCGTGGGCATCCTGGTTGTGCCGGCGTTGCTGGGCAACCTGCTGGTGCTGCCGATCGGAGGGGCCGACATGCCGGTGGTGATCTCGCTGCTCAACGCGCTCACCGGCCTCTCGGCGGCGGCCACCGGAGTGGCGCTCGCTAACCCGGTGATGATCGTCGCGGGCATGATCGTGGGCGCGTCCGGCACGATCCTCACCGACCAGATGGCCAAGGCGATGAACCGGTCGGTCCCCTCGATCATCGCCGGTGGCTTCGGCGGGACGGTCGCAGCACCGACCGGGGGTGGGGGAGAGACCGGTGGGACGGTTCGCTCCACCAGTCCCGCGGACGTCGCGATCCAGCTGAGCTATGCCCGTCAGGTGGTGATCGCCCCCGGCTACGGCATGGCCGTCGCCCAGGCCCAGCACGCCGTGCGAGAGCTGGAGCGCGCGCTGGAGGCCAAGGGCGTCACCGTCAAATACGCGATCCACCCGGTGGCCGGACGGATGCCGGGGCACATGAACGTGCTGCTGGCCGAGGCCGACGTGCCCTACGACCTGCTGCGCGAGATGGACGACATCAACCCGGAGTTCCCGCGCACCGACGTGACGCTGGTGATCGGCGCCAACGACGTCACCAACCCGGCCGCCAAGAACGAGCCCGGCAGCCCGATCTACGGGATGCCGATCCTGGAGGTCGACAAGTCCGGATCGGTGATCGTGCTCAAGCGCTCGATGGCCTCCGGGTTCGCCGGTATCGACAATCCATTGTTCTATGAGCCCAAGACCGCGATGCTGTTCGGCGACGCCAAGTCGTCTGTGAGCGAGGTCACGGCCGAGGTGCAGGCACTCTAGGCACAATCGACTGCAAAGTGAAGCGCCAATACGCCTTCCAAGTGAGGATCGAGCGATGGATGTCAACCGGCTGACCGCGATACCGATCTTCTCCGAGCTCTCGGAGCAGGAGGCCAAGCGCCTGGCCACGTTCGCCACGGAGACGAGCGCCGCCGAGGGCCAGATCCTGATCAAAGAGGGCGACTACTCGGTCGAGTTGATCGCGATCGAGGAGGGCACGGCCGACGTGATCCAGGGCGGCAAGACGATCGCCACGCTGGGTCCGGGCGACCTGATCGGCGAGATGGGCCTGTTGGAGCGCCGGCCCCGCAATGCCGACGTGGTCGCCAGCTCCCCGATGCGGCTGATCAAACTCACCCATTGGGAGGTCCATCGCATGTCCGAGGACACCGTCAACCGGATCAAGCAGATGATCGAGGATCGCCGCGAGTCCGGCGTGACGGATCCCGGTTACAAGCGGGGCTGACGGGCGGTCACAGGTCGGTCCCGTCGCGTGGGCATCGCGACGGGTCTGTCGATGGTGGCGCTCGTCAGACGTATAAGCTCGCCTGCGATGGACGAACTGCACGGATTCTGCGTGCGCATGCTGGGTCACGGCGAGGCTGCCGAGGCGGCTGAGCGGGCCGGGCGCCAAGCCGCTCAGGGCGACCGCGTGCAGGCGCTCACCACGGCCGCGGCGGCCTGCCGCGCCCATGAGGACGCAGAGGCTGAGACCACCGACGACCGGGCTGAGCCCGGCTCGATGGCCGAGGCGGTCGCCCGCGAGCTGGCGCAGGCCACGGCGCAGCTCCCCGAGCGCCAGCGCGAGGCGCTCGCCCTGCGCGAGCTGCTGGGCCTCTCCTATGAGGAGGTCGGCGCGGTGGTGGGGCTCGATCCGTCGGCC
>JADGPO010000163.1 GCA_017882405.1 Solirubrobacteraceae bacterium
AGGCAGGCCATGGCGTGGCCGACGCACTCCCAAGCGGCGCCGCTGCGGGTCTGGTTGAGCACGCGGTTGGCGTCCTTGAAGGTGTTGGCGTTAGCAAGCTTGCTCCCGGCGGGCACGCGCACGTCCGGTCGGCGAGATCTCGGCCTGCCAGACCGCGCGCTTGCCGATCCAGCGCTTGGTGCCGTTGAGGATGAACTCGTCGCTCCCGACGTCGCGTCGGGCGGTTGTCTCCAGCGAGACGGAGTCAGATCCGTGCTCGGGCTCGGTCAGGCCGAAGGCCCCGATCTTCTCCAGGCGCGCCATCGGCGGCAGCCAGCGCGCCTTCTGCTCCTCTGAGCCCAGCAGGTCGATCGCGCCCATCGCCATGCCGGAGTGCACGCCGAAGAAGGTGTTGATGCTGCCGTCGGCGCGCGCCAGCTCCCGGGCGACGATCCCCGCCCCGAGTCGCGACATGCCCGGGCAGCCGTGGCCCTGGATCGTCGTGCCGGCCACGTTCAGCTCGGCCAGCTTGGGGACCAGCTCGAACGGGAAATCGGCTCGTTTCCAGTA
This sequence comes from Solirubrobacteraceae bacterium, assembly GCA_017882405.1. Next base: position 550 of record JADGPO010000163.1, read on the forward strand.
GTCGTTGACGATCGGCAGGACCTCGCGGTCGCAGAACTCCCGCACCCGATCGCGCAGCTCCCGCTCCTGCACCGACAGCGTCTCGTCGAGCAGGTAGTAATCGGCCAGGTCGACGCTGTCGATCGTTTCGCTAGTCACGCACCGCCCTGCTACCCGGTCGGGGCCCGAGCATCACCTTCCGTGCTGCGCATGGGCGGCTTCGCTGTTCGGACGTCAAGAGGATGCTCGGTTGTGATGTGATCCGAGCATGCCGGGCGATCAGTTCGAGCTACAACCCGTCGGCCGCGTGGAGTCGGTCCTGGTCGACCGTGCTGACGCGCCGCTGCAGGGAACGGAGGGCGCGCCGGAAGCCTGGCTGGTGTTCGACGATGCCTTCACCGTGGGCATCACCGACCTGCAACCCGGGGCCGAGGTCCTCGTCCTCACGTGGCTGCACCTCGCCAGCCGCGACATCCTGCGGGTGTACCCGCGGGGCAACCCGGCCAATGCGGAGGAGGGGGTGTTTAGCACCCGCTCGCCGGACCGGCCCAACCCCATCGGGCTGCATCGCGTACGAATCGTCGCCGTCGTGGGCAACCGGATCCGCGTCAGCGACCTCGAGGCGCTCGACGGCACGCCGATCATCGACGTCAAACCGGTCCTCAGCCCTCGAGAGCGCTAAGCCTGTGCAGGCCGCGCTTCCGGCCGCGGGCCTGGGCCGGCATGATCCGCACCGACCAGATGTCGGCGCTCAAGCCCGCGACCGCCGCCCCGTCCCCCGGGTCAGCGGAGGCTCAGCTGGCCAGTTGTTTCTTGTGTGTCTTCCGACGCGACCGTCAGGGTCTCGCTCACCGACCGAGCTCGATAGTGCTCGCACCACGATCTGGCGGCGACGAAAAGCGCGCCAGCCACCATGCTGACAAGCACCCAGGCCCCGAAGATCGCCAAAACCCGTTCCGGCATACTTGCCCCCAATCCGTCGGTAAAAGCTGTGCATCCTTGACTATACATAACGAATGTATCAGGCGCTACATGCAGGTGGCGGCCGCGCTCCTGGGCGTGAGCGTTTGTTGGCTCCAACCAGGCGGTCAGGCGCCCGAGGTCGGGGCTGGGCTAACGGGCGCGATAGGCGGCCGTCGTCCGCCCAAGCAAAGACTGTTCAGCCAGCGACGACCATGGTCTTGACCGCCGCAGTCACTTCGTCGGCGACCTCAATCACGACCATGTACGTCCCGACGTTCCGGATCGGGTCGTCGAGGTGGATCTTGCGGCGGTCGACCCGGATGCCACGTGCCTCGCGGATCGCGTCGGCGATGTCCTGGGTGGTGACCGAGCCGAACAGCCGACCGTCGTCGCCGGCCTGCTGGGTGATCGTCAGGACGGTCCGGCCGAGCACGGAGGCGCTCTCGCGTGCCCGCTCCTCGGCCTCGCGCGCGGCCCGCTCGGCGTCCGCCTGGCGGCGCTGGGCGACCTTGATCGAGGACTCGGTGGCCGGTTCGGCCAGCTTGCGGGGCAGCAGGAAGTTGCGCAGATAGCCCGCGGACACGTCGACGACCGCTCCGCGCTCGCCCAAAGTGTCCACGTCCTGAAGCAGGATCGCCTGCGGCATCGTCGCTGCGCCTACCGGTCGCGGTCGCGGTCGCCGCGGTCGCGATCACCGCGTCCGCCGCGCGGGTGATCGCTGCCCTCGGCGACGTACGGCAGCAGGGCGAGCTCGCGGGCCCGTTTCACGGCGCGGGCAACCTGGCTCTGGTGGCGGCGGCACGCTCCGGTGATGCGACGCGAGCGGATCTTGCCGCGGTCGGAGATGAACCGCCGCAGCATCGATACGTCCTTGTAGTCCGCCTGCTCGATCTTATCCCGGCAGTACGGGCACGACTTGCGACGGGTCGAAGTGATCCCGCCCTTACGGTCGCGCCGGCGCACCGGACGTCTGCGTTGCTTTGCCACTGAAACCAGCCTAGCTCGATCTGTTGAGTTGTGCCTCTAGAAGGGGATGTCCTCGTCCGAACCAGCCCCGACCGGAGTGCGCTCGAAGTCGCCGGTGTCGATCGGAACATCGCTCTCCGTCGCACGCGCGCCGCTCGAGAACCCATTCCCGTTGCCAGCGTCGTCGCGCCCGCCGAGGAACTGCACGGAATCAGCGACTATATCGACCGATTGCCGCTTCTGTCCCTCCTTGTCGGTCCACTCGCGCCACTGCAGCCGGCCGTCGACCGCCACGCCGCGTCCCTTGCTCAAAAAGCGCGAGCAGTTCTCGCCCTGAGCGCCCCACACGGTGACGTCGAAGTAGTTGGGCTGATCCTCCCACTCGGTGGTGGTGGGGTTGCGGCGCCGGCCGTTGCAGGCGACGCGCAGCGAGCACACCGAATTGCCGCTCGGCAGCGAGCGGAGCTCGGGGTCGCGAGTGAGATTTCCGGTGATGATCACGCGGTTGATGTTGCTGCCAGCCATTGCTTGGCTCCTTCCTCCTGAGACGTTTTGAAAACTCGTGACCGAGTCTATGGGCGTGGCAGACGGCAACCCGTCTGCTACGCGGAAAATGGGCGGAAACGTTGCGCTTATGCCGGAGTCACGTGACGCGCCGTGACAGAGCGGGCGCAAACCCGCGGCTTCAGCCGGCTGTGCGCGGAGGCTCAGGACTCGGTGGCGGGCGCCGAGCTGGCCCCCGCGAGCGCCGGAGGCGGCGCATCGGGCGGCGGCGGGGTGCCCGGGAGCACCTTGATGATCCGGAAGCGGAGCACCGCGTCGTCGATGCGCAGGCTGTGCGACAGGCCGTCCAGCAGTGCCGGGGCGCCGGTGAACTGCAGCAGGTGGTACTCGCCCTCGCCCTGGTGGCGGATCTCGAAGGCCAGCGGGCGGGTGTGCCAGTCGTCCTTGCGCTCCAGCGTTCCGCCGCCGCCGGTGATCTGCGCCTCGACGTCGGAGACGATCTTGGCGCGACGCTCGTCCTCGACGGTCGTCGAGATGACAAGCATCAGGTCGTAGAGGCGGGGCGGCACGGGCATAGGAGACGGGCCCAGCGATGGGCCGGCGGCCGACTATAGCGGGTGCGCTTCCGCTGGCCCGGGCTGCTCAACAGCACTCCCTGGCCGCCATCCATCCATCCCCCAGACGCCCCCGCGGCGGGCCGTCGGAGAAGATTTTGCAACGACTGCATAGGGACCATGTTTTTTGTCCGCATGGCCCTTCCACAGGTGGGACGAAGGTTCTAGGTTTGCTGGCTATGCATACCGCCCAGAGACCCCGTAAATATGTCTCGCCCGTTGCTCTGACGGTGATGCGCCCGATGCTGCGCTACTCCTCCACGCGCGACGCGTTCGTGCTGCGCGTGGTGGGCAGCTATCGGGGACCGGTGCTCCGCCGCGAGCGCCGCATCGCCCCCGAGTCTGCGTACGACGGCCCGGATCGACGCGGCACATCCGCTCCCGTCTGACATCGCCGCGAAACCGGAGCTGCCGATCGTCCGCTGCGCGACCGAGGCCGACTGGCAAGGGTGGCTGACCGATCACGCCGGAGAGTGGTTGCAGATCGCCAGGTCGGTGGGAGACTGCCTATGAGCCGCAGAGCAGCGCGACGATCGCCCGACCTCCAGGAGGCGCTCGACAGCCACCCGGCGGCCAAGCGCTTCTTCGCCACGCTCACCGGAGCCCGCCGCTATGCCTTCCTGGATCGCCTGCACAACGTCAAGACCCCGCAGGCGCGCGAGCGCCGGATCGCGTCCTACATCGAGCTGCTCAGCGAGGGCCGCACCCTCAATTAGCCCAGACGCGCCTCGGCCCGCGTGGGCTCGAACAGCTCGACCGGGTTGCCCGACGGATCCTCGACGAGGATCTGCTTGCCGCCGACACCGGTGACCATCTCGTTGCGAAACCGGGCGCCGCCGGAGCGCAGGTCCGCGACCGTCGCCTCCAGGTCGTCGACCTCCAGCTGAAACCGGTTCCAACCGCCCGGCTCGGGCACCGTGCCGTCGGGCATCGCCTGGCCTCCGCCCGGGCCGCCGCCGGGTGCGCTCAGCACCAGGCGCAGATCGCCGCGCGACAGCATCGCGAACGCGGGCGCCGGGTGCATGTCCTCGTGGAAGCCCAGCGCACTGCAGTAGAAGCCGATCGCGGCGTCGACGTCGTCGACGATGTAGCGGACGCTCACTGTGGCCATTCGATCCTCTCCCTCCGTCGCGGTCTTCAGTCCGTCGCCAGCACCTTCTCCTTGTCACGGATGTCGGCCAGCTGGTCGTCGATCCAGTCGCCCGGGTCACGCGCGGTGACGATCGAGATGAGGCCGTCGTGGCGGCGCTCGCGCTCCTCGTAGGACATCGTCAGGGCGGCGTGCAGCGAGTCGGCCAGCTCCTGGATGTCGAACGGGTTGACCGACAGTGAGTAGTCGCCCAGCTCCTCGTGAGCACCGGTGTTCTCCGACAGGATCGAGACGCCGGCGCGCTCGTTGACCATCGGGCCCTCCTTGGCGACCAGGTTCATGCCGTCGAACATGGCGTTGACCATCAGCACGTCGTAGTGCTTGTAGGCGGCGACCGCCTCCTCCAGGTCGTCGCGGAGCTTGAGCTGGATCGGCATCCAGTCCGGCGAGCCGTGGCGATGGTTGATGACCGCTACCACAGCTTCGATCCGCTCCAGGTACTCGGCGTACTCGGCGATGTCGGTCCGCGACGGCATCAGCTGGGCGATGAAGGTGATCTTCTCGCGGAACTCGGGGTGCTGCTCCAGGAACGTGTCGAAGGCGCCGAAGCCGCGCAGCACGTTCTTGCTCAGGTCGGCCCGGTCGACGCGCAGGATCAGGTGGTCGCGCCGGCGGCGCAGCAGCTCGCTCTCGAACTCACGCACCCGGGGGCGGCGCGCCACCGCCTGCACGGCGGTCGCGTCGATCGGCAGCGGATAGGCGCGCACCCAAACCTCACGGTCGTCGAAGCGGACGACGCCGCCCTCGTGGTCGACCTCGAGCCCCATCAGGTCCTCGCAGCACTGCAGGAAGTTGCGCCGGTAGGAACGGGTGTGGAAGCCGACGATGTCGTTGGACAGGATGCCCTCGTAGATCTCGCGCCGGATCGTGGAGGGCAGCACCCGCCACGAGTCCGACTGGCTCCACGGGATGTGGACGAAGTGGTGCAGGAACGCGTCGGGGCGCTCGCGTCGGATCAGACCCGGGAGCGTGTACAGATGGTAGTCGTGGACCATAATCACCGGCTTCTCGATGTCGGCGACCTCCTCCAGCACCGCATTGGCGAGGTCCTCGTTGACCGCGTTGTAGCCGAACTCGAACGCCTCGGTCTCGTTACGACGAATGTCCGGCGCGTTGCTCAGGTCCCACAGGTAGTGCTGGATGAACCACAGCAGCGGGTTGGCGATGATGTTGTAGAAGCCGTCGTAGGCGTCGGGATCGGAGGCCACCAGCTTGACCAGGTACTCGTTGCCGTCGTCGGTGTGCACGGGAAACGGCCGGCCATCGTGGCGCTCCGCCTCCTCCACGTCCTCGTCGGTCATCGCCGAGGCCACCCAGGTGACGGGGCGGTGCGAGGCCAGCCCTATGAGGGCGGTCACCAGACCACCGGTGCCCCGCTTGATGCCGCCGCCGGGCTGGAACGTGACCGGCCCGCGATTGGAGACCAGGACGAGTGGCGTGTCGTTCGGCATCGGCGCCCCTCCCACGATACCCGCCGACGCCGTGCCGACCGAACGGCGGGCAGACGGCGGTACGTCGCGTCGTTCGACAAGGGCGACCTGCCGCTGCCCCCCGCAAAGAAGGTCGCGGTTGTCGCCTGCATGGACGCGCGCCTGAACGTCTACGGAGCGCTGGGCCTGCATGAGGGCGATGCCCACGTGATCCGCAACGCGGGCGGCGTCGTGACCGAGGACGAGATCCGCTCGCTGGCGATCTCCCAGCGGCTGCTGGGCACCGAGGAGATCATCCTCATCCACCACACCGACTGCGGGATGCTCACCTTCACCGACGACGAGTTCAAGGCGTCGATTCAGGAGGACACCGGCATCAAGCCCGAGTGGGCGGCCGAGTCGTTCAGCGACCTGGATAAGGACGTGCGCCAGTCGATCGCGCGGATCAAGGCCTCGCCGTTCATCCCCAAGAAGGACTCGGTTCGCGGGTTCGTCTACGAGGTGGAGACGGGCAAGCTGCGCGAAGTGTCCTGACCGCACGCCCCGCCGGCCTGAACCGCCGGCCCCGTCCTCTACCGTGGGCGGGGATGCCTGAGCACGACGTGATCGTCATCGGCGCCGGCCCGGCAGGCGAGGTCTGCAGCGGCAAGCTCGCCCAGGAAGGGCTGGACGTGTGCCTGGTCGAGCGGGAGCTGGTGGGTGGCGAGTGCGCCTACTGGGCCTGCATGCCCTCCAAGGCGCTCCTGCGCCCGGGACAACTGCTCAAGGAGGTCTCCCGGGTGCCCGGCGCCCGGGAGGCGGTCACCGGCGAGCTGGATCCGCAGACCGTGCTCCGCCGCCGCGACCAGGTGATCCACGACCTGGACGATTCCTCACAGATGTCGTGGCTTCAGGAATGCGGGATCGAGCTCGTCCGCGGTCAGGCGCGGCTGGACGGCGTGCGCCGGGTCACGGTCGGCGATGAGCTGCTCACCGCCCGGCGCGCGGTGGTGATCGCCACCGGCAGTGGGGCGGCGATCCCGCCAGTCAACGGACTGAAGGAAATAGCGCCCTGGACCAACCGCCAGGGCACGACCGCCAAGCAGGTTCCCGGCTCGTTGATCGTGCTGGGTGGCGGGGCGGTCGGCTGTGAGCTGGCGCAGGCGTGGGCGACCCTGGGCGCCGAGGTGACGCTCGTCGAGGCGCTGTCGCGCCTGCTGCCCGGCGAGGAGCCGTTCGCCTCCGAGCTGCTCGAGCAGTCGATGAGCCACCTGGGGATCGACGTGCGCACCGCAACCAAAGCGACCGAGGCTGCGCGCAGCGCCGACGGCACGTTCATCCTCACGCTCGAGGGCGACGATGCCATCACCGGCGACGAACTGCTCGTGGCCGTCGGACGCAAGCCGCACACCGACGACCTGGGGCTGGAGACGGTCGATCTGGCGTCCGGCGAGACGATCGGCGTCGACGACCGCATGCGCGTGGCGAACCACGAAAGCTGGCTGTACGCGATCGGCGACGTCAACGGCCGCGCGCTGCTCACCCAGGCCGGCAAGTACCAGGCGCAGATCGCGTGCGCGACGATCATGAATCGGGAGGCCCACGCCCTGTGGGACGGCGAGCTCACGCCCCGCGTGGCCTTCACCGAGCCCCAGGTGGCCAGTGTCGGGTTGACCCTGGCCGAGGCGCTTGAGCAGGGTCTCCACGCCCGGGCGGTCGATGCCGACCCCGGCAGGACACCGGGCGCGAGCTTCATCGGCAAGGGGGCGCCGTCCGGCGCGCGGATCGTGGTCGACGAGACGCGCCGGGTGGTCGTGGGCGCCACGCTGATCGGCCCCGACGTGGCCGAGAGCCTGCAGGCGGCCACCATCGCGATCGTCGGGGAGGTCCCGCTCGAGCGCCTGGTGCACGCGATGCCGCCGTTTCCGACACGCAGCGAGGTGTGGCTCAAGCTGCTGGCCGACTGGGCGCCCTAAACGAGAGCCCGAACGCCCGACGACCTACGCGGTAGCGAACCGCCCCAGGTTCTGCTCGGGGCGCACCCCGACCAGGTGATCGCGCCAGATGCGGTAGTAGGCCAGCTCCTCGCGGGTCCGCAGCGGGGGATCGACGCTGTCGGCTTCGGCGGCGAACTCCTCCTCTGAGATCTGGCTCTCGATCGCCTGGGTCAGGACGCCGGCGGCACCGCTGCCGTCGCCGAACTGGGCCTTCTCGCGCCACAGCAGCTCGTGGGGCAGCCAGCCGTCGAAGGCCTGGCGCAGCAGGCGCTTCTCGGGCACGTCGTCGGAGGCGACCTTCCAGGCGGCGGGCAGCCGCAGGGCGAGCGCGATCACCTCGCGGTCCAGGAACGGGACGCGCGCCTCCAGGCTATGGGCCATCGTGACCCGGTCACAGCGCTGGAGGTTGAGGTTGTGCAGCCCGTTGACGTTGGCCACCAGCTCGTCATGCAGCTGGTCCGGGTCGGCGATGTCACGGAAGTAGACGTAGCCGGCGAACAGCTCGTCGGCGCCCTCGCCGGTCAGCACCACCTTGACGTGGCGCGCGGCCATCTCGGCCAGGAGGTAGTTGGGCACTGCGGAGCGGACCAGCGAGACGTCGAAGTGCTCGATCGCGCGCACCACCGGGCCGACCGCGGCCAGCGCCTCCTCGGCGGTGTACAGGCGCTCGTGGTGGTCGGTGCCGAGGTACTGGGCCGCCTGGCGGGCCGCCAGGACGTCGGGACTGCCCTCCACGCCGACGGCGAACGTCATCAGCCGTTCCCCCCGCTCGGCGTAGTAGCGGGCGGCGATCGCCGCGACGAGAGTCGAGTCCAGACCGCCCGACAGGAACACCCCCACCGGGACGTCGCCCATCATCTGGCGGTGCACGGATTTGATCAGCGTGTCGCGCGTCTCGTCGAGGTCGTCCTGCGACGGCTCCGAGCGACCGCCGTAGCCGTTGGTGCCGTGCGCGGGCACGACCGCCGACGCGAAACGCTGCAGCCCGGTCTCCGGCGTCCAGTAGTGGCCCGGCGGGAATACCTCGACGGCCGGCCGCCATTCGTGGTCAAAGGCTGAGATCTCGGAGGCGAAGCGCACCTCCTCACCCGTGCGCTCCGGCGGGGTCCAGTACAGGGGCTTGATCCCGACTGGGTCGCGGGCGGCAACGAACGAGTCGCCGTCCCCGTTGGCCGACAGGAGGGCATACATCCCCTCCAGCTCGCCCAGCGCGTCCGGTCCGCGCTGCTCGAGCAGGCGCAGCGCCACCTCGTTGTCGGACTGCGTGCGGTAGTGGTTGGTGCCAAGCGCTCGTCGGACCTTCTCGTGGTTGTAGATCTCGCCGTTGCCGACGAGCCAGCGCTCGCCGGGGGCCCCGCCCAATGGCTGGTGGCCGCCGTCGACGTCGACGATCGAGAGCCGCCGGTGGCCCAGCCAGCCGCCGCTGAAGCCGACCTCGCCCTGGTCGTCGGGGCCGCGGTGCTCCATGCGCGAGAGCATGCGCTGATCCTCGCCCGGGGCACGTGGCCCGAGGCGACCTGCGATCCCGCACATCAGGCGGCGCTGGCCTGGGGAGCGAGGCTCATCCCGTAGGCGACCGGGACACGGTCGCCGAGGTGCGAGAGCTCGCCGCGCGCGGCCTGCACGGCGGCGCGCACATCGATCCGCGCGAGGGCGATTCCGGCACGCGCCCCGGTGCCGGCGAGGACCCGGCCGTCGGGGTCGACGACCTTGGCCTGACCGGGGAAGCGGAGACGTCCGAGCGAGCCATATTGGTTCGACGCTACCCAAACCACCTGATTTTCAACTGCGCGGGCGACGTCGAGGGCGTTGAAATGCTTGACCTGCCGGTCGTTGCGCATCAACCGCGCGGGTCGTAGCCGGCACACCGGCCAGGCCGCCATGCAGGCCACGATCTCGGCTCCGTCCAGCGCCAGCGCCCGCCCCGCCTCGGGGAAGACCTTGTCGTAACAGAGCAGCATCCCCAGCCGGCCGACCGGGGTGTCGAAGGCCGCAAACCCGTCGCCGGCGGTGTACACGCCGTACTCGCCGGGCGGGATGTGCACCTTGCGATGGTGTCCCAGCACCCCGTCGCCGCTGACGCAGACGGCGCTGGAGAAGATCTGGTCCGGACCGCCGGGCGCCGACTCGCTGTAGCCGATGCAGATAACCGTCGGCCCGGCGATCCTCGCCAACCGCGCGAACACCGCGTCGCGGTGCTCCAGCACGGCGGGCGAGGACCGCCTGACCCCAGAGCCGACCAGCTCCTCACGCATGTAGCCGCCCAATGCCGCCTCGGGGAACACCACCAGCCCTGCCCCTCGTTCGCGCGCGCTGTGCACGGTCTGGTGGACCTGCGTCAGGCACGTCTCGACGTCACGGCCGAACGGCGCCGAGACGGCGGCCACCGCGGGCGTGCGAACCGATGATCTGAGACGAGAGCGCACACGTGGCATGACCGCAGTTTCCCCTGGACATGAGCAATTGCCTTGGGCCCGATGGCCAATCTTCAAGCTGCGCGGCTGTCCATGGCGCCGGTCGTGGACCCTTAGACGGGAATCTCGAGCGTGAACGTGGTCGCCCCCGAGGCCGAGTCGACCGACAGCCGGCCCGCCATGCGGTCGGCCAGCTCGGAGGCGATCGCCAGCCCCAGGCCGGAGCCCTGGGCGTCGTCGGCGGTGTAGAACGGCTCGAAGATCCGCGGCAGCGCGTGGACGTCGATGCCCTCGCCGTTGTCGCGCACGGCCAGGCGCACGCGGCCGTCGTCGCGACCGGCGGTGACCACGATCTGCGTTCCCGGAGGCGTGTGGGTGAGCGCGTTGTCGATCAGGATGCGCACGATCTGGGCCACCCGCACGGGGTCGCACTGCGCCTCGATCCGCGCCGGCAACCGCAGCTCCAGGCGCGAGTCGTGCTGGGCGAGCGTCGGTTCGAACTCCCCGGAAACCGAGCGCGTCAGCTCGCCGAGGTCGACCTCCTCGGGGCGCAGCTCCAGCGAGCCGGCCTCCAATCTAGACAAATCCAACAAGTTCACCGACAGCTTGCCCAGCCGCTGCACCTGGTCGCGCACCTGTTCAAGGAAGCGCCGGCGGGTCTCGGGGTCGAGCTCCTCGTCCTCCAGCAGCTCGACGAAGCCCCCGAGCGAGAACACGGGCGTGCGCAGCTCGTGCGAGGCGGTGGCGATGAACTTCTTGCGGGCCTGCTCCAGCTGCAGCAGCTGGCGCTGCATGTCGTTGAACGCGGCGGCCAGCTGCCCGAGCTCGTCGGCCGAGTCGACCGGGATCGGGGTGGAGAACTCGCCGGCGGCGACCTGCTTGGCCGCCAGCTCCAATCGCTTGACGCGCTGGGCCAGCGCCCGCGCCACCAGGTAGCCGACGACCAGTGCCACGAGCAGCGCCAGCGCGCCGGCGACGAGGATCTGGTGGCGCACCGTGCTGACCGTGCGCAGCACGTCGGAGACGGGCGCCGAGTAGACGATCACCGCCGCCACGCGTTTGCCGTAGCGCACCGGATAGGCGGCCTGCGCCATCCGACCCGCGGACGTCGACTCGGTTCCGGTGACGGTCCGCCGGGTGGCGACCGCTCTCTCGGCGATGCTCAGGCGGACCGCCCCGCTGGCCGCGGAGTTGCCCAAGTCGGCCAGCCGCGAGAGCTGTGTGCGCCCCTGCGCCTGGTTGACCGTCAGCAGCGTGACCCGGTCGCCGCTGACGTTGGCGGTCCGGCCGACGATCCGCCGCACCGCCGCCAGCGAGGTGGAGCTGCCCACCGTCCGGCGCAGCGGCCCCGAGTGCACGCGGGCGGAGTGGGCCAGGTCGGTCAGCTTCTGGCTCATCAGGCGGCTCTGCAGGCCGGGCGCGACGTACAGGTACATGGCGACCACGGCCAGCAGGGTGATCGCGAAGAACACCAGCGCCAGCCGGTTGCGCAGCGACAGCGTTCTGCGCAACCGCATGCTCAGGGCTCCGTGTCACGGAAGCGGTAGCCGACGCCGCGCACCGTGAACAGGAACTGCGGGTCCTTGGGATCTGACTCCACCTTCTCGCGCAGGTGGCGGATGTGGACGTCGATCGTGCGCGGGTCGCGGTAGGCCGAGTCTCCCCAGATCCGGGCCAGCAGCATGTCGCGGGTGAACACCCGCCCGGGCGCGCGGGCCAGCGCGGAGAGGATCTCGAACTCGACATAGGTCAGCTGCGCTTCGGCGCCGCGGACGCGCACGATGCGCTTGGGGAAGTCGATCCGCAAGTCGCCCACCTGCAGCGGCGCCTCGTCGGGTGCCGTCTGCGCCGGCCGGCTCATCTCCGCGCGCCGCAGCACCGCCTTGATCCGGCTGGAGAACTCGCGCAGCGAGAACGGCTTGGTGATGTAGTCGTCGGCCCCGAGCTCCAGGCCGACCACCTTGTCGATCTCCTCCGACTTGGCGGTCAGCATGATGATCGGGACCGAGCTCCGGCTGCGCAGGCGCCGGCAGACCTCCAGCCCATCGATTCGCGGCAACATCAGATCCAGGACCACCAGGTCGAACTGCTGCTCGTCGAAGCGCTCCAGCGCCTGGCGCCCGTCGGTGGCCTGCACCACCTCGTAGCCCTCCTTGCGTAGCGGATAGGAGAGCAGTGTCTGGATCGACTGCTCGTCGTCGACGAGCAGTA
>JADGPO010000164.1 GCA_017882405.1 Solirubrobacteraceae bacterium
GATCAGATGTCCGTGATCGGTGCCGCGCACGCCCATCGTCTCCGGCATCTCGTTCGCGGTCACGCCCTCGCCCCGCGGCGGCACCATCAGCGCGAGCGTTCCCTCGGCGCCGCGGGTGCCCTCCACGCGCGCGAACAGCAGCAGGTAGTCGGCGATCGTCCCGAACGTGATCAGGTGCTTCTCGCCGCTCAGGTAGTAGGTGTCACCCTCGCGCACGACCGACGCGCGCAGGTCGGCGCCGGTGCCGGCGGTCGGCTCGGTGAGCGTGAACGCGACCTTGATCTTCCCCGCGACCAGGGGCAGAACGAAGCGCTCGCGCTGCTCGTCGGTGGCATGGGAGTCCATCGGGCGCCAGATCCCGTTGCACACGTGGACGATCATCCGCAGCGAGGCGTGCGACATCGCGAACAGCTCCAGCAGCGGCAGGTAGCGCGTGAACGGGATTCCGCGGCCGCCGTACTGCACGGGCGCGGCCAGGCGTAGGTAGCCGCGCTCGCGCAACTCATCCCACAGCTCCATCGGCACGCGGCGCTCTGACTCGATCCGCTGCGCCCAGCGCTCGCCGTCGGACTGCACGTAGGCGCGGATCTCGTCGGTCAGCGCGGTCAGCGTGGCCTCGTCAGGGGCTGCCTGAGTGGCTGTCGTCATGTCGCAATCGCCTTTCTCTCGGTCAGGCTGCGGGCAAGGTCTCGCAGGATGTACTTCTGGATCTTGCCCGACGGCGTGCGCGGCAGCTCTGCCACCGTCTCCAGGCGCTCGGGCCAATAGGTCTTGGTCACCCGGTGGGCGTCGAGGTGTGCCTGCATGGCGGCGAAGTCCAGCTCGCCGTCTTGAGCCAGCACCACGAAGGCGCACGCGCGCTCGCCCAGGCGCTCGTCGGGCATCGCCACGATGGCCACGTCGGCGACCGCCGGATGGGCATGGAGCAACTGCTCGATCTCGGCCACCGGCACCTTCTCGCCGCCGCGATTGACCACGTCCTTGACCCGGCCGGTGATCCGCAGCTGTCCCTCGGCGTCCAGCGTCGCCAGGTCGCCGCTGCGATACCAGCCGTCGGGCGTGATCGCCTCCGCCGTGAGGTCGCGACGGTTCAGGTAGCCCTCGAACAGGCAGTCGGTCAGCACCTCGAAGTTGCCCTCCACGCCGGCCGGCAGCTCCCGGCCGTCGTCGTCGACGATCCGCAGGCGAACGTTGGGCATCGGGCCGCCGTCGGTCGTCCAGGCCCGCTCGGGCGGGCCGCCGGGGGTGAACGCCGCGCCCAGGCAGCTCTCGGTCGTGCCCCAGGCGCCGCCCACCTCGGCCTCCAGCGCCGCGCGGGCCTCGCGGGCCAGCTCGCGCGGGATCGCCGCGCCGGTGGCCACGAAGGTCTGCAGCGCCGCCGGCGCCTGCCCGCGCTCGGCGGCCACGCGCACCAGATCGGCGAGAAACGGGGTGGCGCACTGCACGAACGTCACACCCCGGCGCTGCATCGCGTCAAAGCCCGCGTCGGCGTCCCAGACCTCCTGCAGCACCTGGGGCGCGCCCAGGCGCAGGGCGATCCACATCCCGTAGAGAAAGCCCGTCTGATGGGCGAGTGGCGACGGGATGTAGATCACGTCGGCGGCGGTCAGCCCGAAATGGGCGATGTGGGCGTCGGCGGCCCGGTCGAGCACGTCGTGGCGGTGCAGCACGCCCTTGGGCTCGCCGGTCGAGCCCGAGGTGAACAACAGCTGCGCCGTGGAATCGGGCCCACCCACCCGTCGGCGCACCGCCAGCTGCGCGGCGTCGGGCGGGGAGCCGTCGAGGAGGTGGGCGTACTCGTCACCCATCACGACGACGTGCTCCAGCGCCGGCAGCCCAGGCTGCAGCTCGCGGGCCATCGCGGCATGATCACGGCCGCGGAACCGGTCGGGCACGAACAGCACCCGGGCCGCCGAGGCGCGCAGCATGAACTCCAGCTCGCGCTCGTGGAAGATCGGCATCAACGGCTCGCACACCGCACCGACGCGCAGCGTCCCGAGCGCGATCGCCAGGAACTCGAGCCGGTTGGGCAGCTGGAAGGCGACCGACTCGCCCGGAGCGACACCCAGCGACAGCAGCGCGGCCGCGACCCGCTCCGATCCGGCCAGCAGCTCTGACCAGCTGAGCTCCCGGATGTCGCCCGCGGCGTCGACCTCCGCCGCCGCGCGGTCGCCGGGGCGCGCGCGGGCGTGCGCCTCCAGGTCGTCGAGGATCAAGCCTGCACCGACCTGGGCACCCGCGGCGTCACGGCGGCCGGGATCCCGATCGCGTTCATGTGGTCGAGGAACTCCGGATAGGAGATGCGGTAGGCGTGCGGATACGAGAGCTCGGTGACGCCGTCGGCGGTCGAGCCGGCGACGGTGAGCGCCATCAACACGCGATGATCGTTGAAGGAGGACAGCTCGACGCCGTGCAGCCGGTCCACCCCCTCGAACTCCATGTCGTTGCCGTCGAACTCCACCCGGGCGCCCATCTTGCGCAGCTGCAGCATCGAGGCGACGCGATCCGATTCCTTGAGGCGCACGTGAGCGACGTGCGAGAGCACCGTGCGTCCGCGGGCCCGGCTGGCCAGCGTCGAGAGGATCGGCACCATGTCCGGGAGGTCGCGGCAGTCCAGCCGGCCGGCGACCGGCGGCGTGCCGTCGTGGTCGATGGAGATCGACAGGCCGTCGTCGGCGAACCGCATGGGCACGCCGACGCCCTGCAGCTCCTCCAGCACCGAGGCCTCGGGGTGGCCGTGGATCGGCACGAGGCTGCGGAAGGTCACGTTGGAGGGGTGAAGCGCGCACGCCGCCAGCCCGAAGGCCGCCGAGCCGATGTCCGGCGGCAGGACGATGTCCCGCGCCCGGGGCCGCTCCTGGGGCTCGATGTCGAAGCGGCGCCAGTCCTCGCGGACGTCCACCCGCAGTCCGAACTCGCGCATCATGTCGACCGTCAGCTCCAGGAAGCCGCGCTCGTTGAGGTCGCCTGAGACCTCGATCGTGGTCGGTCCCTCTGCGAACGGGGCGAGCATCAACAGGCCCGAGATCCACTGCGAGAGCGTCCCGTCGATGTGGATGTGACCGCCGCTGGGGCGGCCGGGATGGACGGTCACCGGCAGGCTCTGATGCTCGTAGTCGACCGTGACCCCGAGGCGCTGCAGCGCGCGCAGCAGCGGACCGATCGGACGGCGCTTGAAGTACCGCTGGCCGGTGATCGTCACCGGCCGGTCGCCGAGGGCGGCCAGCCCGATCAGGAAGTACAGGGTCGTGCCCGAGCTGCCGACCGACACCTCGGCGGCCTTGGGCGAGAAGCCGGCGTCGCCGCGTACCCGCCAGCCGTCGCCGGCGTCGGCGATGTCGGCGCCCAGTCGCCTCAGGGCCTGCACGGTGAAGCCGACGTGACGGGCGTCGGTGCGCGCCCGGATCGTGCTCTCGCCATCGGCCAGGGCGGCCAGCATCAGCGCCCGGTGGGCGTGGTACTTGGAGGGCGGGATCAGGATCTCCCCCTCGAGGGGCCCCTTGGGCTTGGCTACCAGCAGACGCATCGACAACTCCTGTCCGTCCGGGGGGACCGGGTCAGGATAACGGCGGGGGTGGCCCCCCGAATGGCGGGTATCAGATCTCCCCGCTGCCGCGCGGAACGAGCTCCACCGCCACCACCACCCGCTGCGCGCGCCGGCTATCGCCGTCCAGGCGGGCGAACGCCAGCCCGGCTCCCAGCTGGCCCAGCCGGTAGGGGTCGGTGCGCACCACCGAGACCTCCAGCAGGTCGGCGAGCTCGAAGTCGTCGAAGCCGACCAGGCCGACGCTGCGCCGCCGCCTCCCGAGCGCGTGCAGCGCGCCGACCGTGCAGCGGTTGTTGCCGCCGAAGACGGCCGTGGGCCGCCTCGTCCGCGGCAGCGCCAGGAGCCGCCCGACGGCCGTGGTCGCCGCTTGCGAGGTGCTGTTGTCCAGGGCCACCAGCTCGGGGTCGTGCTCCACGCCGGCATCGGCCAGCGCGCGGCGATAGCCCTGCAGGCGCTCGCGCGCGGTGTACAGGCGCCGGCTGTCGCCCACGAAGGCGATTCGGCGGTGGCCATGGGCCAACAGGTGCGCGACAGCCTGGCGGGCGCCGGCCGCGTTGTCGATCAGCACGGTGTCGGCCTCCGTCCCGGCCGGGGGGCGGTCCAGGAACACGGCGCGCTGACCGAAGCCCGCGTCCTCCAGGTAGCGATGATCGGGGGCTGCCGGGACGATCAGCAGCGCGTCGACGCGGCGGCGCAGCAAGGCGATCACCAGCTCGCGCTCGCGCTCGGGGTCCTCGCGCGCGGAGGCGGTGATCAGCAGGCTCCGGTGCTCACGGGCGGTCTCCTCCACCGCCTGGGCGATCAGCGAGTAAAACGGGTTGCCCACGTCCTCGATCACCAGGCCGACGGTGTTGGAGCGGTCGCCGTGGCGCAGGCTGGCGGCCAGGTCGTTGCGCTCGTAGCGCAGTTGCGCGGCGGCGGCCAGCACGTTCTGCACGGTGGCCCCGCTGACTCCCGGCTCGCCGTTGATGACCCGTGAGACGGTCTTCAGGCTGACCCCGGCCACGCGCCCGACGTCGACCATCGTCGCGCGAGCTGGGTGCCGGTCCGCAGCCATCGTGTTCGCCCGGCGCCGCCGGTCAGCTCCGGTAGCCGGTCGTGAGAGCCTCGCCTCCACGATCGCTTGACAATAGACAACGTTGTCACCTAGGGTGGCCGTCAGGGAGAGATTCATGGTTCCACGAGGTACAGAGGCAGCGGAAGCGGGCGGTCAACCGATCCTCGAGGCCCGGGAGATCGTCAAGACGTTCGGGCACGTCCACGCGCTGCGCGGCGCCAACTTCCAGGCCTATGCCGGCGAGGTGGTGGCGCTGATCGGCGACAACGGCGCCGGCAAGTCGACGCTCACCAAGGCGATCTCGGGCGTGACCGCGCCGGACTCCGGACAGCTGTTGTTCGAGGGCCGGCCCACGCACATCACCTCGCCCGCGGCCGCCCAGCAGCTGGGGATCGAGACCGTCTACCAGGACCTGTCGCTGGCACCCGACCTCGACGGGTCAGCCAACATCTTTCTGGGAAGGGAGCTCTACCGTCCGGGAGTGCTGGGCAAGCTCGGGGTGCTCGACCGAGGCGCCATGCGCGAGGGCGCGATCCGGGCGTTCACCGAACTGGGCGTGGCGATCCCCGATCCCGACGTGGCCGTCGGCTACCTGTCCGGCGGTCAGCGCCAGGGAGTGGCGGTCGCGCGGGCGGCCTCGTGGGCGAGCAAGGTGATCATCATGGACGAGCCGACGGCCGCCCTCGGGGTGGTCCAGTCAGCCCGCGTGCTCGACGTGATCCGGCGAGTGCGCGACCGCGGGCTGGCGGTGATCCTGATCAGCCACAACATGCCCGAGGTTCTCGACGTCGCCGATCGCATCGAGGTCCTGCGCCTCGGTGAGCGGGTGGCCTCGCTCACGCGTGCGCAGGCCACCCTCGAGTCACTGGTGGGCGCGATGACGGGCGCCTACGTGCAGGAGGCGCAGTGAGCGCCGAGCCCGGCACCGAGCCGCAGACTCCGGGGACGGCGCCCGCCGGCGAGCCCGAGGTGGTCGGGCGCAGCAGCCTGCGGGCCAGGGTGTTCGCTCCCACCAGCCCGATGTGGATCTTCCTGGCTCTGGTGGTGATCGTCGCCGTCTTCAGCGTGATGAAGCCCAGCCAGTTCCTGTCGAGCTTCGACATCAAGACGATCTTCATCAACGCCTCGGTCGCGCTGATGCTGTCGGTGGGGATGACGTTCGTGATCATCACCGCGGGTATAGATCTCTCCGTCGGCTCGGTGCTGGTGATGTCGGGCGTCCTGGCCGCCAAGGTGATGATCGTCCTCGGCGGTGGTGCCGCCGCCGCTTCCACGGCGGGCTGGTGGCCGATCGCCGCCGGACTGGCCGTCGGGCTGCTGGTGGGCGTCGGCTGGGGCGCGATCAACGGCGTGCTGATCGCGCTGCTGGACATCCCGCCGCTGATCGTGACCCTGGGAACGTTCGGGATGGCACTCGGCCTGTCCGACGTGATCACGGGCGGAGTGGACATCTCCGGGATCCCCGCCAAGCTCAACACCACGATCGGCGCGGGCAAGCTGGGCCCGATCCCGTGGCTGGTCGTGATCGCCGCGGTGGTGACGGTGGTCCTGGGACTGGTCCTGCACCTCACCCGTTTCGGCCGCTACACGTACGCGATCGGCTCCAATGCCGAGGCGGTGCGCCGCGCGGGAATCAACGCCAGCTGGCACCTGATCAAGGTGTACGCGCTCGCCGGCCTGCTCGCCGGACTGGGTGGCGACCTCAGCCTCGCCTACTTCACCACGACCACCATCTCCGGCCACGTCACCGACAACCTGACGGCGATCTCGGCCGTGGTGATCGGCGGCACCAGCCTGTTCGGTGGGAGCGGCACGATGTTCGGGACGGTGGTGGGGGTCTTCATCCCCGTCGTGCTGGCCAGCGGGCTGGTGATCGTGGGCGTGCAGTCGTTCTGGCAGCAGGTGATGATCGGAGCGATCCTGATCGTCGCCGTGTACTTTGATCAACTCCGGCGACGGTCAAGGTCGCGGCAGTGATCGGCCGGTCAACGCACAGACAAGGAGGAGAGATGCACCGAAGAATCCCGACCGTCGTGCTGGGCACCGTGGTCGCCGTGGGGCTCGCAATTGCCGGGTGCGGCTCGAGCTCGAAGTCCAGCTCCAGCTCCAGCGCGGCCGGGGGCGGCGGATCGAGCTCCAGCTCGAGCGCGAGCTCCAGCGCGGCCGGAGGCTCGAAGTCGCTGGCCCTGATCCAGGGCACCAAGGCCGACAACTTCTACGTGACGATGGGCTGCGGGGCCAAGGCCGAGGCCGGCAAGCTCGGCTACTCGATCAACGTGCAGGGACCGGCGGACTTCGCCGCTCCCGAGCAGATCCCGATCGTCAACGCGGTCACCGCCCAGCACCCGGGCGCGGTCCTGATCGCCCCCACCGACACGCACGCGCTGATCGCGCCCATGAACGCGATGAAGTCGGCGGGCATCAAGGTCGTGCAGGTCGACACCACGGTGGCCGGCAAGTCGATCGCCGCCGCGTCGATCTCCTCAAACAACATCGAGGGCGGCGCCAAGGCGGCCGACGAGATGGCCAAGCTGATCGGCAGCAAGGGCTCGGTCGTGGTGATGAACGAGCAGCCCGGCGTCTCGACCACCGAGCAGCGGATCCAGGGCTTCCTGCAGGAGATCAAGAAGTACCCCAACATCAAGCCGCTGGGCACCCAGTACGTCGGCGACAACCCGACCAAGGCGGCTCAGGCGATCACCGCGCTGTACTCGGCGCATCCGGACCTGGCCGGCGTGTTCGCCACCAACGTGCTCGTCGCCGAGGGCGTCGACACCGGCCTGAAAAGCACGGGCGCGGCCAGCAAGGTCAAGATCATCGGCTACGACGCCGATCCCACCCAGGTCTCCGACCTCAAGAGCGGGGTCGTGCAGGCGCTGATCGCGCAGGAGCCCTATCAGGAGGGCGTCGACGGCGTACAGCAGGCCGTCAACGCCCTCACCGGCAAGCCCACCAAGTCGATCCTCACCGGGCTGGCCGTGCTCACCAAGACCAACCTGGGCGCGATGAGCAAGTTCATCTACAAGAGCAGCTGCTGACCGGCGGATCAGTTCACTCGGGCCGTGCGCGGCCCGGGTGAACCCTGAACCGCCGCCGTTTGCACCGGTTTTCTGTCGGGCATGCTAAACAGAAATTAACCCGTTGCGTGTCGCTGTGCGTGTAAATTGGGCGCGCCATCGCCGGTTGGATGGCGTTCTGGAACTCTGGGCACAGGGGGGTAAGGCGATGATCGCCATCCGTAGGCGCTGGCTGGTTGGCGGCATGACTCTTCTCCTGGCGCTGGCCGGCGCCGCCAGCGCCGCGGCAGCGCCGGTGTCGGTCGGACACTCGGGGTGGACGTGGGGAAGCCCGACGCCCCAGGGCAACGACCTCGACGCGGTCACCTTCCAGGGCGCGACCGGATACGCCGTCGGCAAGTTCGGCACCGCATTGCGCAGCACCGACGGCGGCGCAACCTGGAGCGGACTGCCGACCGGCACCTTCAACGAGCTCAGCCTCGTCCAGGAGCTCGACCCCAACACGGTGATCGTCGGCGGCGGCTGTTCGGTGGCCGAGTCCACCAACGCAGGCGGGGGCTTCACCGAGCTGCCGATCAATCCCTCCACCAGTTCGTGCAACGACCTCGTGAGCGGTCTGTCGTTCACCAGCGCCAGCACCGGCTATGTCGAGCAGCAGAGCGGCCAGGTCGTGTTCACCAGCGACGGCGGGCAGAGCGTGCAGGCCAAGACGCCCGTGCCGGTCCCCAATGTCGGTGAGTCCCACGCACAGGGTCTGCAGTTCGTCTCCCCGACGGTCGGCTTCGCCGTGACCGGCGGCCCGAGCGCGGGCACGATCCAGCGCACCACCGACGGCGCCAACTCGTGGACCCAGGTCGCCTCCGTCGCCGACGGCCTCAACGACCTGACGTTCGTCACCCCGACCACGGCGTTCGCGGTCGGCGACAAGGGCACGCTGCTTCAGTCCAACGATGCCGGCGCCACCTGGACGACCCGGCCACTGGCGGGCGCGGGCACCCCCAACCTGACCCACATCGCCTGCAGCGACGTGCTCCACTGCCTGATCTCGATCGCGGACTCGCGCTCGCTGATCCGTACCAGCGACGGCGGCGCGACGGGCGCGACGGTCACCCCGTCGGCCAGCCTGCTGGCCGACGTCGCCTTCTCCACGGGGACCAACGTGGTCGGCGTGGGTGGCGCCGGCGCCACCGTGCTGTCGGCCGACGGAGGCGTCTCGTTCCCAACGCTCGTCTCGGGCGGCTTCCAGGGGGCGATCTCCTTTGCGGCCAACCTGCCCCTGCGAGCGGGTGGCACCGCCGGCAGCGCCTACCTGCTCGGGGCCGGCGGGAATCTCGAGACGACCACCGATGGCGGTTCTACCTGGAAGCTGCTCCGGATCCCGGGCGGCGGCGATCTTGTCGACGCGGCGTTCCCGAACGCCACCAACGGCTACTCGGTCGGCAACGACAACGTCCTGCGCAAGACGACCAACGGCGGCACCGCCTGGTCCTCGCTGGACGCGGGGGTCAGCGACAGCACCTCGCTGGCCGCCGCCAGCGCGACCAACGTGCTCCTCGTCGGACCGGTCGGCATCCGCCGTTCGACCGACGGCGGACAGACGTTCACCAAGGTCTCCGAGAACGTGAAGGCCACCGGGAAGGGAAAGCACAAGAAGGCCGGGCCCAAGGTCTCCTCGCTGAAGCTCTCGCACTCGCTGACGGTGGGCAGGAACGTGTTCGTGTGGAGCAGGACCGCAGCCTATGAGTCGACCAACGGCGGTTCGGCCTGGCAGGCCCTCCCGCTGCCGGCAAGGACCAAGATCACCGATCTGAGCTTCGTCAGCCCGTCCGCCGGCTACGTGCTCGACCTCGCGGGAGACGTGCTGGGCACCCGCAATCAGGGCAAGACGTGGACCAAGGTGTTCAGTCTCGGCGTCGACAATGCCGTGGGAATCTCGTTCTCCAGCTCCCAGAACGGCTTTGTCGCACTCGCCGGCCAGGGCAGTGAGGCCAGCCTGCTGTTCGACGTGCTGGCGACCACCAACGGCGGCAAGACCTGGCAGCCGGAGGTGATCAACGGCGGCGGCGGCACCGGCAATAACCCGGCGGTGCTGGCCACCAAGGGCCACGGCTACTTCGCCGACCCCGCCAGCCAGGGCGCCGACCAGACCAGCGCCGTGTTCGCCACCAGCAACGGCGGCGCCAGCGCCCAGGCCTCGCACCTGTCGATCTCGATCGGGCCCAAGAAGCTGACCGCCAAGGCGCTCAAGAGCAAGCACCACAACCGCGTCACGATCAAGGGCAAGCTCAATCCGGTGACCGCTGCCGGCGAGCAGGTGCAGATCAGCCATCGCGGCCCGAACGGGCGGTCCTGGCAGAGCACGCTCGTCAACGTCGCCTCCAACGGCGCCTTCCAGGTCACGCTCAAGAACGTCAAGTCGACCACCGACTTCGTCGTCTACGCCGTCGGCGACGGGGTTCACGGCGGGGCCGGCGCCTATGTCAGGTTGTCGGTCACGCGGTGAGAACGGCGCGGCGGTTCGGGCAGCGGAGGACCTCTGTCATCGAGCATCGCCGACGATGCGGACGCGCCGGGCGATCGCGGGGATCCAGCCCCGGATGGTGAAGCGGCCGGGCCGGGCGTACTGGCGCGGCCTGATGTTTGACCAGCGGACGAGCAGCTGCTGGGTGACGCCGTCGGTGTCGATCACCTTGACGGTCGTCGGCAGAGTGGGCGGCGTGCCAACGGGCACGATCGTCGAGGGCACCTGGATCCGCCCGACGTCGTAGACGGTCACCACCGTCGTCGGCAGGGCGGGGGCGTCACCCCCGGCCGAGGTGCCGTAAGCGCCGGAAGGATCGCTGACACCGGCCGGATTGACCAGCTTGAAGCGCCAGCCCGAGTCGAAGTCCGCGGTGCTATGTCCGGGCCGTGCTCACCACCCCGCGCGAGGCGGTGGGAGAGCAGGAGTTCCTCGACGTGCTGGCTCAGCTGCCCGACGAGTACGCGGTCGCCCTGCGCAGCACGTAGGCAGGCGACGGCTTCACCTCTCGGACCGATCGGATGGCTGGGCCTAGCCGATAGGGGGTCGCGCCTTCCGCGAAGGCCGGAGACAATCGGTCCGTGCAAGCGCGGGCGCACCGATGGTGACGTTTGCTCGGCGGAACCTGTCCGTCGCGATGACGCGGCTGGACGACTCCGATCCCGCGCTGATGCAGGAGCTGCTGGAGACGGTCAGCGGGGTGGCACGGTCAGCGAGCTTCACCCTTGGCCCCGAGGTGCAGGCGTTCGAAGCGGAGTTCGCCGCCTATTGCGGAACCGGGCACGCGATCGGCGTCTCGTCCGGCACTGATGCCCTGGCTCTGACCCTGCGCGCGCTGCGGATCGGGCCGGGGGACGAGGTGATCGTGCCCGCCAACTCGTTCATCGGCACCGCCGAGGCGGTGTCGCTGGTGGGCGCGGTGCCGCGGTTCGTCGACGTCGACCCGCAGACCGGCCTGGTCATCGCCGATGGCATCCGAGAGGCGCTTGGGCCGCGTACCCGCTGCGTGATTCCCGTCCACCTGTACGGAAGGACCGTGGAGCTGGAGCCGATCGTGGGGCTGGCCCGCGACCACGGCCTGGCGGTGGTCGAAGATGCCTGCCAGGCCCACGGTGCGTGGGTGGGCTCGCGGCGCGCCGGGGCGGTCGGCGACGCCGGGTGCTTTTCGTTCTACCCGGCGAAGAACCTCGGCGCCTGGGGAGACGCCGGAGCGGTGGTCACCGACGATGCCGAGCTGGCCGACCGGGTGCGGCTGATCCGTGCCCACGGGGAACGGGTCCGCTACCACCACGAGGTGGTGGGAACGACGGCGCGCATGGACGCGATCCAGGCCGCGATCCTCCGGGTCAAGCTGCGCCGGCTCGATGGCTGGAACGCCTCTCGACGGCGGGCGGGCGCCGCGCTTGGCGCCGCCCTGCGCGGCGCGCCGGTGACGGTGGTGCCGCCGAGCCTCCTCGCCGACAACGTCTTTCACCAGTTCGTGGTTACAAGCGCGGATCGCGAGGGTCTACGCGCCCACCTCGCCGCGCGCGGGATCGCCACCGCGATCCACTATCCGATACCGATCCACGAGACGCCGGCGTATGCTGCCGCGCGCCGCCAGCCCCTACCGGTCAGCGAGGAACTCGCCAAGCGGATCATCTCGCTGCCGATGCACCCGGGCATCACCGATGAGGAGATCGCGCGAACCGCGCAGGCGGTGCACGAGTTCGCGCCCTGAGCCGGCACCGGCGCGACGCACCGTCCGCCACGCCATCAGCGCTGGATCGACGATCGACGGCAGGGGATCGTCGGCGGCGGCAAGAGCGCCCTGACGGGGGCGCCGCAGCGAGTGCGCCCAGCCCAGCGGGGTCAGCTCGCCGGCTCTCAACGCTCCCCACGCGCTGGGGATGTCGGTGGCGAGGCGCACCCACCGCACTCCCGGGGAAGCCCGCAGCGGCGCGACCGGCAGGGCCTGGGACAGCCGCCAGGCGAGATACGGGAAGTCCACCCCCGCGCGGGCGCCGATCGCGTGCCATGTCCACACCCGCGGGTTGATGTCGAGCACCAGGTACTGGCCGTTGCGCGGATCGCGCTTGAACTCGACCTCGACCAAGCCCGTCCACCGCAGAGCCGCGACCACCGCCCGCCCGAGCTCCTCCACCCGCGGCTCGTCCACCGTCTCCACCAGCGAGCTGGAGTGGCCGAAGTCCCGCGGGTACTGTCGGGCCCGCCGTGCCGTCAGGTGTGCCACCGGGACGCCGTCGTGACAGAGCGCGGCGAACGA
>JADGPO010000165.1 GCA_017882405.1 Solirubrobacteraceae bacterium
GCTCTCTGCCGGGCGCTTGGTGCCCAGGCGGTCGTCGGCAGTCAGTACGAGGGCGCGCTGGGGGCGTGGGCGTCGATCGCGTTCGCCGCCAGCGACGCCGGGCTCTGCGGCCAGCCCGCGGAGGCCGGCAACTTCCTTGACCTTGACGCCGATCTCGTCGAGCCGCCGGAGATCGTCGACGGCCGTGTCGCCGTGCGGCCGGAGCCCGGCCTGGGGATCGTGCTCGATCCCCACGCCCTGGAGCACTACCGGGTGGACGGCTGATGCTGTTCATGGCCGAGATGGAGGTGCGCTTGGCGCCCGACATGGATCCCGAGCAGGCCGACGATCTGCGCGCGCGCGAGCGCGAGTACTCCCAGGCGCTCCAGCGCGACGGCCGCTGGCCCCACCTGTGGCGGGTCGCCGGCCGCTACGCGAACGTGAGCATCCTCGACGTCGACTCCGTCGACGAGCTGCACGAGCTGCTCTCCGGCCTGCCGCTGTTTCCCTACATGGACATCCGGGTGACGCCGCTCGGCCGGCATCCGAACGCCATCTGACCAATCACCACCGAGGAGAGATCTTGTCCGACCGCGCCAACCAGCTGATCTCCGACATCCTGCGACGCCTCCACGAGGCGATCGTCGAGAACGACGTCACCTATGAGGAGTACCAGACCGCCAAGCAATGGCTGATCGACGTCGGCGAGGCCGGCGAGTGGCCGCTGTTCGGCGACGTCTACGTCGAGCACGTCGTCGAGGAGCACACCTTCGGCAGCCGCATCGGCTCACAGGGCACGATCCTCGGCCCGTTCCACCTGCCTGACGCGCCGCTGCTCGACGCCCCCTTCGAGCTGTCCCACCGTCCCGACGAGCCGGGCGACCCGACGCTGATCACCGGTCGGGTGACCGACGTCGACGGCGCCCCGCTGGCGGGCGCCAACCTCGACGTCTGGCAGGCCGATTCCGACGGGTGCTACTCGGGTTTCATGCCGGGCCCGCCGGAAGGCAACCTGCGCGGCCAGGTGCGCACCGACGAGGACGGCCGCTACGAGATCCGCACGGTCATCCCCGGCCCGTACACGATCCCGCTCGACGGCCCGACCGGCAAGATGACGGCAGCCGCCGGCTGGAGCCCGTGGCGGCCCGCCCACGTGCATCTGATCGTCAGCGCCGAGGGGTACGAGCCGCTGGTCACCCAGCTGTTCATCGACTCCAGCGACCACCTGCACAATGACGTCGCCAGCGCGGTCAAGGACGATCTGATCGTCCATCCCGAGCCGGCGGACGACGGCAGCGGCGAATACACGATCCAGTACGACTTCGCGCTGGCGCCCGCCCGCTCCCCGGCAGTCGCCTAACCGGCATGGTCCCGCGAATTGCCATCGGACCGTCAAGCCGCGACGGCGAGTTCGCGCGCAAACTGCCCCAATTTCCCGCATCCGCTGCTGTCCGGAGGCCTCTCTATCTTCGTTGCCCTGATGCAAGTCCGGCAACTTCAGGTCGGTGTGTCGGTGGCGATGGCCCTGCTGGTCCGCGATGCGCAGGTGCGGCCCCAGCGTGACGGCAGCTCACTGCTCAAGCTGACACTCGGCGACCGCACGGGCAGCCTGCCGGCGATCGTGGTCGAGGGCGTCGAGGAGGCGCGCCAGGCCTGCCGCGCCGGCGAGGTCGTGTTCGTCGTCGGCAGTTTCCTCGCCCATGAGCGCTTCGGCAACCGGGTCGTCGTGGAGTCGGTGCGGCCCGCCCGGGAGAGCGAGTACGAGCCCGGTCAGCTGATCGACGGACCGGCGCGGCCGGCCGCGGCGCTGGAGGCCGACCTGCGGGAGCTGGTGGCAACCGTGCAGGATCCCCACCTGCGCGTGCTGCTGGCCGAGCTGCTCGGCGAGGGATCGACCGTGTGGGCGCAATTTCGCCAGGCGCCGGCCGCCAAGCACTATCACCAGGCCTATCGCCATGGGCTGCTCGAGCACTCGCTGACCGTGGCCCAGTCGGTGAGCGCGATCTCGGCCACGTTCCCCGGCATCGACCGCGACGTTGCCGTCACCGGCGCGCTGCTGCACGACATCGGCAAGCTGGACGCCTACGCGCTTGACGGCGACGCGATCGAGATGACCGACCAGGGTCGGCTGTACGGGGAGATCGCGCTCGGTTACTACCGTACCCGCACTGCGATCGAGGGCCTTGAGGGCTTCCCGGCCGACACGGCCCAGGCCCTGCTGCACATCATCCTCAGTCATCACGGCTCGCTGGAGCACGGCAGTCCGGTGATCCCCTGCACGCGGGAGGCGACGCTCGTGCACATGATCGACAACCTCGGCGGCAGGCTCGGCAGCTTCGACCGGGTGGAGAAGGGCCTGCCCAACGGAGCACAGTGGTCGGGGTATGACAAGGGGATCGGCGGCGGCGCCTACTTCAGCGCGCCCTCGGAGCTTCGCGAACGTCGGGCTGCTTGAGTCGACCCCGGTTCGCATCCGGACGTGTGGCGTCTGGCGTCCGGGTAGGGATCACAGGACGCACCACGTCAGCCTGACAGCAGCGCGAGGGCCAGCTCCCGGGCCGCGTCGGCGCCGTCAACCTCGAGCGCTCGCAGAGCGACCTCCCGCGCCCGAACCAGCTCGACCTCCCGCAGGGCGGCCTTGACCTCGGGGATCAGCCCGGGCGCCATGCTCAGCTCGGTCACGCCGAGCCCGGCCAGCAGGACGGCCGCGGCGGGATCGCCCGCCAGCTCGCCGCACACCCCCACCCACCGACCGTGCTCGTCGGCCGCCGCCACCGTCGCCTGGACCAGCTTGAGCACCGCCGGCTGAGGACCGGCCAGCAGTCCCGCCAGCCGCGCGTCCCCGCGCTCGGCGGCCATCGTGTACTGGGTCAGGTCGTTGGTGCCCAGCGAGAAGAAGTCGACGTGCTCGGCCAGCCGGGCCGCCGTCAGCGCCGCCGCCGGAACCTCGACCATGATCCCCAGCTCCAGCGGCGCGGTGATGCCGGTGTCGCGCCGGGCCCGCTCCAGCAGCTCGCGGGCGACGACTACCTCCGACAGCGTGGCCACCATCGGCAGCATCGCCTTGACCGGGTGATCGGCGGCGACGCGCAGGATCGCCCGGAACTGGGTGGCCAGGATCTCAGGGCGCGCCAGCGCCAGGCGGATCCCCCGCACGCCCAGGAACGGGTTGGTCTCCGGCGGCATCGGGACCGCCGGCAGCGGCTTGTCGGCGCCGGCGTCCAGCGTGCGCACCACGAGGTCACGGCCGTCGAGCGCCTCGGCGATCTCCCGCAGCGTCGCGGCCTGCTGCTCCTCGTCGGGAAGCTCGGCGCGGCCGAGGAACAGGAACTCGGTGCGCAACAGGCCGACCCCCTCGGCGCCCAGCTCCACCGCCCGCGCTGCCTCCTCGGGCGCGCCCAGGTTGGCGAACACCTCGATCCGCTCGCCGTCCCGGGTGACCGCCGGCTCCGCCGCGTGCTCGCGGGCGGTCGCCCGCCGCTGCAGGTCCCGCCGGCGACGCTGCTCGGCCTCGCTCACCACGTCCTCGGGGGGATCGACGACCACCGTGCCCGCCTCGCCGTCGAGCAGTAGCCGCGTGCCGTCGGGGATGGCCAGCACGGCCTCGCCCAGCCCGACCACGGCGGGCAGGCCGAGCGCTCGGGCCAGGATCGCGGCGTGGGCCGTGACCGAGCCCCGAGCCGTGGCGATCCCAGCAACGAGCTCGGGATCCAGGCCGGCCGCCTGCGCCGGAATCAGCTCGTCGGCGATCACAACTCCCTCAGCCGCCGGGTGCCCGTCCGCCGAGCCGCCGGCCCCCAGCGCCGCGACAACTCGCCGGCCGACGTCGAGCACGTCGGTGGCGCGCTCGGCCAGCAGCGGGTCGGGCAGCGCGCGGTACCGGTCGGCCACTTCCTCGGCCGCGTCATGCCAGGCACGCTCGGCGCTCGCGCCGCCCTCGATCGCCGTCCGAGCAGGCCCCGTCAACGCCTCGTCCTCCAGCAGCGCGACGTGCGCGTCGAAGATCTCGGCCTCCGCCTCTCCCGCGCGCGCGGCCACCACGCCACGGTCGTGCTCGAGCGCCTCGCGGGCGGCGGCGAGGGCGTCCTTCAGCCGTGCGCGCTCGGCGTCAGGGTCCTCGGCCTCGCGATCGAGCGAGATCGCCGGGCGGCCGCCGAGGCGGTGCGCGGGCCCGATCGCCACGCCGGCGGCCGCGGCCACCCCGCGCAGGACGTCACCGGCGGACGGGACCTCGACGGACACGGCAGGCGCGGTCGAGACGTCGGGCGACGCATCCGGCAAGGCCGCCGGCGTCGCGGTCACGACCCCGTCGCCGAACCCGCCGTCGGCCAGATCGGTCAGGGCCGCGATCGCCTCCGCCGCCTGCGGCCCGGTCGCGGTCACGACCAGCGTGTCACCGAGCCGTGCTCCCAGGGCCACGAGGTTGGTGAGACTGCCGGCGCCCACCGGCGCGCCACCCCCCGCTTTGGCCACCCGCACATCGGCGTCGAACCCCCGGACGAGCCCAACGAACCGCGCGGCGGGGCGGGCATGGAGCCCGATCTCATTGCGGACCGTCAGCTCGGCGCGAGCATCCGGCTCGCCGGCGGGCGCGGTAGGCGTTTCCGCGGAAACGTCGGCGTCGCCGATCTGGGCCGCC
This sequence comes from Solirubrobacteraceae bacterium, assembly GCA_017882405.1. The sequence continues at coordinate 4,619 of JADGPO010000165.1, forward strand.
TTCATCCTCAACGCCCCGCGCGCCTCGGCGGCCACCTCGTCAAGCGAAGCCCCTCCCGCCGCCGCCGCCGCGGCCGCCACCGCCCCCTCCACCAGCGGCGCATCGCTCAGCCGGACGGGCCCGGATGCATCCTCCAGCAGTTCGACCGCGAACTCCGCGCTCATCAGCGCGCTTCCCATGTCCATCAGGACCAGCACGCCGTCGGGGGACATCGCCCGCTCGATCGCGCCGCGCACGCGGTCGGCGTCGGTGCCCAGCACGGGGTGGGTGGGGTCCGAGTCCTCGATCCCGCCGGCTGCCTCCAGCGCCAGCTCGTGGGTGGGGGCCATTTCTCGGGCGAGCGAGACGACGCCCTCGGCCAGCGTCTCGGAATGGGACACGACGACGATTCCGACCACGGCGCGTCCCCCCCGACCCGCTAACGCGAGCCGCTGAGCCCGTACGCCCGGTGCAGGTATTCGAGCGGGTGCAACGAGGGGCGCTGGGTGCCGTGGGCGATCTGCCAGCGGCAGGTCTCCGAATCGCAGGCGACGCTCGACGCGCCGGAGTCCTGCACCTGGTCGAACAGGTCGCGCCCGACAGCCATGGAGATGTCGTACTTCTCGACCTTGAGCCCGTAGGTGCCGGCGATCCCGCAGCAGCGAGCGTTCATCTCCTTGACCTCCAGGCCCGGCACGAGCGCGAGCAGGTCGAGCGCCGGCTTTCCGATCCAGTGGCCCTGCTGCTGGCAGGGGGCGTGGTAGGCGATCGTCTCGTTGACCGGCTGGAAGTCGGTCTTGAGCTCGCCGCGGTCATGCAGCTCCAGCAGCAGCTCGCAGATGTCATAGGTGCGCTCGGACACCCGCTTGAGCTCGGGGTCGTCCTCGAGGCCGAGAATCTCGCGCGCCTCGCGCTTGAGCATCAGCGTGCAGCTGGTGGCGTTGCCGACGATGATCGTGTCGTCTGAGTCGAGGTGAGCCGAGAGCGCCCGGGCGAGCCGCAGCACCACCTTGCGGGCGTCCTCGAACAGGCCGCTGGACTGCAGCGGCAGGCCGCAGCAATCCTGCTTGGGGACGACCACCTCGAAGCCGTTGTGCTCGAGGATCGCCACCACCTTCTCGCCCTCCCACGGCTCGTAGTACTCGGTGCCGCAGCCGTGGAAGTAGACCACCTTGCGTCCCGTGCGCGGACTCGTCCGCTCGCGCGCCCAGCGCGAGAAGCGCCGGCCGGCGAACTTCGGCGCGGGCGCGTCGCGGTGAACCCCCAGCGCCTTCTCGGCCAGCACCCGCAACGGACGCAGGCGCAGCGAGAGATTCACCAGCGGGGCCACCGGCGTGCCGGCCCGTCCCAGCCACGTCGGTCGGGTGATGATCCGGTCGCGCAACGGGATCCCCCTGCGGCGCTTGAGCTTGTGGCGCGCCTGGGCGTTGATCTCGGCGATCTTGACCCCTTGCGGGCACACCTGCGAGCAGATCCCGCAGCCCGAGCAGTAGTCAATTGATCTTTCGACCGACGGCTCTGCCGCGACCCGGAAGCGCTCGGCCTGCGGACCTTCGTACTTCGGTCCCGGGAACAGCGGCGAGACGTTGGAGACCGGGCAGGCGGTCTCGCAGATCGTGCACTTCACGCAGTGGTCAAGCGTGCCGCGCAGGATCGCCAGCTCCACCAGGTCAGTCATACCGCTGCCGCCCCCACGAGCTGCGAGGCGACGACCTGCGCGGCCCGGTATCCGCTGGCCAGCGCGATGCCCTCGCCCGAGTGCTCGCGCCACGGCACGGAACCGGGCAGAGCCGCGCCTGCCACCACGACGTTCTCGGTGCCCTGCGCGCGCAGCTCGCCGTCGACCGCTACGCCGGCGCGGGCCATCGGCTGTTCGGCGAGGTAATCGGCGACGAAGCGCGGCTCACCCTCGCCGGGCAGTCCGCGCAGCGGCAGTCCGAGCACCCGCTCGCGGGTGACCCAGCGCGAGTCGAGCTCGATCGCGCCCGAGGCAAAGCCCCCGGAGGCCAGCACGAACCAGGGAGCCGCGTAGCGCAGGTCGCGGCCCGCCGCCCGGGTGCTCACCGACGTCACGTGATCGCCGTCGCGCTCGTGGGCCACCACCTCCGCGCCGAGCACCATCCTCCCGCCGGCGGCGCGCAGCGCGGTGCGCAGGATCTCGTAGAGACGCATGCCCGGCACCGAGGGCGGCAGGGTGGGGATCTCGAACACCCGGCGGCCGAGTCGCTGTTCCAGGTCGGTCAGCACGCCATGCGGATCCCGTAGCCCGAGCATCGCCGGCAGGCCGACGTGCTCCTCGGCGCGCAGCGCCGGCAATAGCTCGGCGGAGAACCGAGCGCGCCAGGCCGGATCGTCGAACAGACGAGCGATGCCCAGGGCGTTCGCGTCGGCGCGCTCGAACTCGAGGTTGAGGTTGACGGCGCGCGCCTCGATCCCGGCCGCCTGAAGGTTGGCGGCGCACAGGCTGGGGTGGAAATCCCGCAGCGCGGGCGTGCCGACGATGCAGACCCGGCCCAGCTGCGCCGAGTCGCCGGCGGCCATCGTCTCCGGCACCAGCGCGGACGGGCGCAGCGCGCCCAGCGCCGAGGGCAGCAGCAGGTTGCGCTCCAGCCCTCCGGTGTAGGCGTAGCCGGGCAGCGGCCCGCTGCTCACCGCCTGCCCGAACCACGCCACCGCCTCGCCAACCGCCTCTGAGCCCAGCAGCGCATAGGGATGCTCGGGCCGGGAGGCGATCAGCTGCTCCAGCGCCCGCCCGGGCTCCTCGACGCGCTCAGGCGTGTAGCCGAGGACGTCGATCGTCGCCGGCGCCAGGTGGGTGGAGCCGATGCCCTTGGCCACCACGCATACCCGGGCGCCCGCCTCGGCCAGCCGCGTGGCCGCCACCAGGCCGGCGGTGCCGGCGCCGATCACGACCACGTCGAAGTGCAGCTCGCTCTTCACTACGGCAGGTGCTCCACGTCGAGGATGCCCTGGAAGATCCAGTCGTCGAGCCGCGCCTGGCGCAGCTGGTCGCCGTAGAGCACCGGCCACACGCCCTTCCAGCGCTCCTGCAGGAAGCCCAGCAGCGCGCCGTCGGCGCGCTGCGCCGAGATGCCGTCCAGCCCGTGCAGGATCCCGGCGGCTCGGTAGATGCAGAAGCCGCCCTGGCAGGGGCCCATGCCGAGGCGAAGCCGGCGGCGGAGGTCGTCCAGGTTGGTGCTGCCGGTGCGGGTGATCGTCTCCTCCAGCGTGGAGCGGGCGACCAGCTCACACTCGCACACCATCTGCTCATCCGTTAAGTGCGCCTCCTTGCGCGCCAGCCGCTCTCCCTGCAGGTAGGTCTGCCCGCTCTCGGAACCGGGCAGCGGCTCGCTCGCCGTCCGGCATTCCCGCGGGCTGTCCAGGAGCCGGCAGACGGCGTCGACCGTCTCCTCGGCCATCAGCCGGAAGGTCGTCAGCTTGCCGCCGACGATCGTGACGAAGCCGCGAACCCCATCGCGCTCCTCGTGGTCGAGCAGGGCGTGCGCGCGCGTCACGTCGCGCGTATCGGTCTCGGACGCCTTGGTGTCCTCGAACAGGGGACGGACGCCCGTCCAGACGCGCAGGGCACGGGCGCTGCGAAAGCCCGGCACCAGCTTCTCGCCGTCGTCGAACATCCGATCGACCTCGTCCTCGTGGACGAGGTGGTCGTCGGGATCGTCGGTGTGCACGTCGGTGGTCCCGATCACCGAGACGGTCCGGATCGGCACGATGATGTCGCCGTCGGTGGGCAGCTGGCAGCGGTTTATCACCGTGTTGACCAGCCGGTGGTTCATGGCGATCATGATCCCCCGGCCGGGCAGCACCCGGACGCCCTCGATGCCGGCCAGGTCGGCCACCCGGCCCGCCCAGGCGCCGGCGGCGTTGACGGTGACACGCGCCTCGATCTCGACTTCCTCTCCCGTGCGCGCCTCGCGCGCGCGCGCGCCCGTGACCGTTTGCCCGTCCCGGTGGACGTCGGTGACTTCGTGGTACGGGAGGATCCGCGCGCCCCGCTGCTGGGCGCCGTGGCTCAGCGCCCAGATGGTCTTCCAGACTTCGATGCTGCCGTCGGGCACCCGGAACGCGCGCGAGATGCCGGGGTTCAGGCGGGGCTCGTCACGGAGCGCCTGCGCGACCGGGATCTCCTCGCAGTCGACGCCTGTCTCGGCACAGCCCTTGGCGAAGCGATCGGCATAGTCGGGGTCGTCCCAGGGCGTGGTCACGAACAGCCCGCCGGTGTCCTCGATGCAATCGGCGGCGACGCGGCGCAGGATGCCGTTCTCGGCGACGCACTCCTCGGCGGCCCGCGGGTCCTTGACGGCATAGCGCCCGCCGGAGTGCAGCAGCCCGTGGAAGCGACCGCTGGTCCCCTCGCCCAGATCTCGGCGATCGACGAGCACGACGTCGAGGCCGCGCAGCGCGGCGTCCCAGGCCACTCCCGCGCCGGTGGCCCCTCCGCCGATGACGAGTACGTCGGTTGTGAGCGTGACCACGGTGTCAGCCTACCGAGCGGGCGTCGCGGGCGACCGACCCAGGGGCCGCCCGCGACGCCGGTGCGCTCAATCTCACTCGGCGGCGTCGAACCAGTCGAACGTCCGGGTGACGGCCTTCTTCCAGTACCTGTAGTACTCGTCGCGCTTCTCGGCGTCCATCTTGGGCTCCCAGCGCTTGCCCTCGCGCCAGTTCTCGCGCAGGTCGTCCTCGCTGTTCCACAGCCCGGTCGCCAGGCCCGCCGCATAGGCGGCCCCCAGCGCGGTGGTCTCGGCCACCTCGGGACGGATCACGGGCACGCCCAGCAGATCGGCCTGGAACTGCATCAGCAGGTCGTTGCCGACCATGCCGCCGTCGACCTTGAGCGAGTCAAGCGTGACGCCGGAGTCCTTGGCCATCGCCTCGACGATCTCACGGGTCTGGAAGGCGGTTGCCTCCAGGGTGGCGCGCGCTACGTGGCCGGCCGTGACATAGCGGGTCAGACCGGCGAACACGCCGCGAGCGTTGGACTTCCAGTACGGCGCGAACAGACCGGAGAAGGCCGGCACGATGTACAGGCCGCCGTTGTCCTCCACCGACTGGGCCAGCTCCTCCACCTCGGGAGCCGCCTTGATCAGCTTGAGGTTGTCGCGCAACCACTGCACGAGCGCCCCCGTGATCGCGATCGATCCCTCCAGACAGTAGATCGGGTCGTTGTCGCCGATCTTGTAGCCGACGGTGGTCAGCAGCCCCGACTTGGACTGCACCAGCTCGGTGCCGGTGTTGATCAGCATGAAGTTGCCGGTGCCGTAGGTGTTCTTCGCCTCCCCGGGCGAGAAGCAGGTCTGGCCGAAGGTGGCGGCCTGCTGGTCGCCGAGGATGCCGGCCAGCGGGATGCCGGTGAGGCCGCCCGTCTTGACCTCCCCGTAGACCTCGCTGGAGGGCCTGATCTCCGGCAGCATCGACATCGGCACGCCGATCGTCTCGGCGATCTCATCGTCCCACGACAGTGTGGCCAGGTCCATCAGCATCGTCCGGCTGGCGTTGGTGACGTCGGTGATGTGCAGCCCGCCGTCGGTTCCCCCGGTCAGGTTCCACATGCACCAGGTGTCCATGTTGCCGAACATCAGGTCCCCGGCCTCGGCCTTCTCGCGGGCGCCGTCGACGTTGTCGAGCAGCCAGCGGACCTTGGGGCCGGAGAAGTACGTCGCCAGCGGCAGGCCGACCTTCTCACGGAAGCGATCCTGGCCGCCGTCCTTCGAGAACTCGTCGACCAGCTTGTCGGTGCGGGTGTCCTGCCAGACGAGCGCGTTGTAGATCGGCTCGCCGGTGTTGCGGTCCCAGACCACGGCCGTCTCGCGCTGATTGGTGATGCCCAGCCCGGCCACATCGTCCTTGCCGGCGCCGGCCTCCTTGAGGGCCTCGTCGAGGACCTCCTGGCAGCGCAGCCAGATCTCCTTGGCGTCGTGCTCGACCCACCCCGGCTTGGGGTAGATCTGCTCGTGCTCCTTCTGCGCTACCGACACCACCTGCCCGGAGTGGTCGAAGATCATCGCTCGGGAGCTGGTCGTGCCCTGGTCAAGTGCTGCTGCGTACTTCGCCATGTTCTCTCCCTTTGGTTTTCAGTCCGTCAGCGCCTCGGCGGCGCTCTTGAAGAGGTAGTAGGTCGAGGTCGCGCCGGGGTCCTGGTGATCGGCGCTGCGCTCGCCCAGGTAGCTGGCCCGTCCCTTGCGCGCGACGAGCGGCGTCGTCGCGTGCATGCCATCCTCGGCGGCTTGCGCCGCCGCGCTGAGGCCACTCGCCAGGTCGGCTGCCTGCCCGAGTGCCTGCACCGCGGGCGAGAGGGCATCCACCATCGTCTTGTCGCCAAGCTCAGCCTTGCCACGAGACTGGACCCCCTCCAGGCCCTTGCGCCACGCCGCCGCGAAGCCGGCGAGGTCGACCTCCGCCTCGCCGGCCAGCGCATTGCCCATCTGCAAAAGCAGCGTCCCGTACAACGGGCCGGCGGCACCGCCGACGCTCGAGATCAGCGACATCGCCACCGTCTTGAGCACCGCTCCCGGATCTCCGGGCTCGGACGCCTGGAGCTTCTCCAGCGCCTTCTGCATGCCGCGGTTCATGTTCGTCCCGTGGTCGCCGTCCCCGATTGCGGTGTCGAGTGCAACGAGCTCCTGACGGTGCTCGCTCATCTCCTGCGCGAACGCGGTCATCCAGGCCAGCGTCGAGTCGCGGTTCACCGCCACGCTACGCGCCCCAGCGCAGGCCCGGGGTGTTCACCGGCGCGTCCCAGTAGCGCACCATCTCGTCGTCGAGTGAGAGCAGCGTGATCGAGCAGCCCTGCATCTCCAACGAGGTGATGTAGTTGCCGACCAGGTTGCGCTCGATCGTGAGACCGTGCTCGGAGGCGATCTTCGCCACCTCGTTGTAGACGATGTACAGCTCCAACAGCGGCGTCCCGCCCATGCCGTTGACAAACGCCAGCACCCGATCCCCCGACGAGAACGGAAGATCATCCAGGATCGGCGTCATCAACCGCTCGGCGATCTGCGACGCCGGCCCGATCTTCTCGCGGAAGCGTCCCGGCTCCCCGTGGATGCCGATCCCGATCTCCACCTCGTCGTCGGCGAGCTCGAAGCTCGGCTCCCCCGAACCGGGCGTGACGCACGGCGTCAGCGCCATGCCCATCGACCGGCCCTGGTCGTTGACACGGCGGCCCAGCTCGGCCACCTCCTGCAGGTTGCGATGGTCGTCAGCGGCGGCGCCGCAGATCTTCTCCACCAGGACCGTCACCCCGACGCCGCGGCGCCCGGCGGTGTACAGCGAGTCCTCCACGGCGACGTCGTCGTTGGTGAGGATCGTCGCGACCTCGATCTCGTCACCCTTGCCCATCTCGGCGGCCATGTCGAAGTTCATCACGTCGCCGGTGTAGTTCTTGACGATGTGAACCACCCCGGCGCCGCCGTTGACGGCCTTGGTCGCCTCCAGCATCTGGTCCGGGGTGGGCGACGTGAACACCTCGCCCGGGCAGGCGGCGTCCAGCATGCCCGGTCCCACGAACCCTCCGTGCATCGGCTCGTGGCCGGAGCCGCCTCCGGAGACCAGTCC
>JADGPO010000166.1 GCA_017882405.1 Solirubrobacteraceae bacterium
CCCTGGACCAGGATCCGTCTGACCGGTCGGTTGCCGGCCGCCCGGAGAAGCCAGCCGCGCCGCTCATAGTTGGTGTCGAGCGTGTTGAGATCGTCCTGTGCGGCACAGCCGTAGGCGACGTTGCGCTGGTAGGTCACGAGCAGCTGGGCTCGCGTAGCGCGATAGACCCGGGTGATATCGGCGCACTCGGCGAGCAGCTCCGGGGAATTGACAACTACAAGGGCTGGATGGGCCCCTGCATCGACGGCCGTCACCCGGCGGACCTCCGCGCCGAATCGCGCCTGGGCCGAGACCATGCTCGCCAGCGCCAGCACAGTGATCGCAGCCAGCGGGACGCGAGGATCCAGGCGGCGGCGTCCGGGGGCTCGGCCGCGACGGTGATCGCGAATGGCCGCGAGGGTGAAGAAGAGCACCACCCATAGCCCGATCGGCATCGGGAGCAGGAACCGAGATCCCGGGCGGTACAGGTCGGGGTGCACATCCAGGGTGTCGCGCACCGAGAGGGTGACGAGGAGGACAACGAGGAAGGTCAGCGCGGCCGCTGCCGGTGCCGATCGGCGTACGGTGAAGCTGACGGCGACGCCCAGGATGAGCAGAATGGCGATGGCCGCGATCACGACGGCCGGGTGCTGCCAAAGCTGCGGCTCGTAAAACCCGAACAGCCGCGCCGGATGACCCAGGTTCGTGCCCAGGACCGACAGCTGGAGCTTCGTGTTGACGTTGGCGGCGGTGAGGTCCACCGCGTGGCCTCGGTACCAGAGGTGATCCAGCACCAGCCAGCCCGCGGGGATCAGCAGTGCTCCGCCAGCGACCAGCAGCGTGCGCCATGGCCGTTCCAGCAGGCCGCGCATCGAGCTGACGGTGGTCGCCGCCAGCGCGGGGAGGACCGCCAGGGCCACCGCGTTGTCCCATGCGATGGCGAGACCACCCGCCGCGAGCAGCACCGCGAGCCGCCAGCGGGGCCGGGGGATCGCCAGCGCGGCGGCGACCGCAACCACGCCGGCGAGATCGCCGCTCAGCACGCCCCGCGGGGCGTCGAACAGGAGCAGGTAGGGAACGCTGAGGCAGACCGGAAGCGCCAGGGCCGCGGCTGCCGCCAGCTGGTGGCCCAGACGGAGCGCGACCCATGCGAGCACCAGCCAGCACGCGCTGGCGATCAGCATCGTGCCGAGCGGACTGGCCAGGGCCAACGAGACGCCAAGCAGGTGAAAGAGCTGGCCGGGCAGGGCCTCGAAGACGGTGTTGTAGTTCTGGCCGTAGAAACTCGGCTGGTGCACGTGGAGGCGTAGCAGTTCGCGGCCGGCGAACCACAGCAGGGTCTGATCCTCGTCGGTGGCGAGCCGGCCGTAGCTGAGCAGTGCTCGCAATTGATCGAGCGCGAAGCCGGCAAACAGCACCACGAGCGCGGTCCATCCCAACAGAGGGCTGCGAGTGCCACCGCCCGATCTCGGGAGCGTTCCGGGGTGCGCCGGGACAGCTTGCACTTCTGCGCTGACCGGGGCCGGTGGCGCGGGGGCTGCCCGCTCGTCGGTCAGCATCCCTCAGAAGGCCCCGGGGATCGCAAACGGGATCAAGATGGTCATCGCCGCGGCGGTCGTGCCGATCCCCACCGCGTAACGGTTGCGCTGGTGCAGACCGTCGACGAGCAGCAGCGTGAACAGTGGCGCGCTGAGGCGAGCGTCGCTCCAGACGTCGCCGAGCGTCGGCACCAGCACCCCGAGCGTGAGCGCGCAGGCTGCCGCGTTGATGACGGTGACGCGCCGGCGCAGGGACCACATCGCTGTCCCCGAGGCGGCGAGGATGAGGAGCACGTGCGCGAGATCCCAGACGGCCGTCGGCGCGTAGCCGCGGAACGCTCCCCGCAGCTCCTGGACCAGGTTCACCAGCGGCACGCTGAGCCCTGCCCCGCCGATCGGGCCACCGTACCGCGTCATGAGATAGGCCTGCCAGGCGGCGAAGATGGCCGGGGGGATGACGATGACCGGCCAGACCTGAGACGCGGTCGCCCGCCACGCCCCGGCGGTGGCACGCGCTCGATACCCCCTGATGCAGGCCTCGGCGGCCACGGCCACGACGGCGAGCATCATCACCTCTCGCGTGAGGACAGCAACGGTCAGCGCCAGCGCGGCCGGCCATCGTCTCCCGCCGCGCCACAGCAACAGCCCGCTGAGCAGGCCGGCCATGGCGAGCGGCTCGCTCAGGTCCCGCGCCGTGGCCAGCAGCATCCCGGGCATCAGCGCGACCGCGAGTGCCCACAGCGTCGACCAGCCTTGACGGCGGGCGTAGATCGCAAATCCGATCGCCACCGCGAGCAACAGCAGCACGTTGACCGCCAGCAGCGCGAACGGGATCGCGCTGGCCCGGCCTCCGGCCAGCAGCGCGGCGAGCGCCGGATAGCCGACGCGCTGCATTCGGAACCCGGCGCCGGAGGCGCGCAGAGCATTGACCGTCGAATCGTGCAGCAGCAGCGGGTCGAGCGCCTGGACGTAGAAGAACTGACCGTCGTATCCGGACGGGGAACTGACCAGCGCCCCGGGCGGCGGATGGGTTGCGTGGGCAAATGTGCTGCCGAACTGAATGAACCCGGTGAGGTTGCCGCCGTAGGCGCGCACGTCCAGCGTGATCGCGAGCGTCAGCACGAGCGCCACGACCGCGACCGGCAGCAGGACCCGCCAGAACCCGCCCGCCGCGCGAAGCGGGGCTCTCAGTTGGATGGCTGGATGCGAGAGGGACACGGGGCTCCGGACACGCGAGTCCGTCGGAGCTCCCGGCGGTGGGCTTGCCACCTACTCTTCTTCGGCCAAAACCGCGGGTCCCTTTACCCGGCCCTTGAGCCTGCCGGACCCGCAAACCGTAGTTACTACGGATACAGCCGGATGCTCACGATGCCGAAGAAACCTTCAGTGCCGCTAGGCGCTGACCCTCGCCAGGCTCAGGAGACGTTCGATGTCCGTACTCAGGCAGGTTGCAGTTCTCGATGTAGACGACTTCGCCCCTGAGCGGATCAAGGTCCTGATCGCCGACGACCATCCGCTGATCATCGCCGGCATCCGGCGCACGATCGAGCACGTCGACGACATGGAGGTTGTCGGCGAGGCCCGGTCGGGACCCGAGCTCATGCAGCTCGTCGAGCGCCGCCGGCCCGACCTGGTGCTGATGGACCTGAAGATGCCGGGAGTAGCCGGCGTCGAGGCGATCATCCGCATACGCCAGCGCTGGCCCGAGGTCAAGTGCGTGGTGCTGTCGGCCTACGACGATCGTCCCACGATCGATGCTGCGCTGCAGGCCGGAGCCAGCGCCTACGTGCTCAAGAGCGCTCACACCGTCGACATCGCGTCCGTCCTGCGCCAGGCCTCGGGCGGTGCGGTATTCCACGCTCCCGCCTATGTGCAGCCGGTTCCCGGCCTCCCCGACACGCCCGCTCTGACCGACCGCGAGCGCTCGATCCTGTCGGCCGTCGCCTCCGGCATGACGACTTCGGCGATCAGCCAGGACCTGTGGATCTCCGAGCACACGATCAAGTTTCACCTGACCAACATCTACCGCAAACTCGGTGTCACGAACCGCGCCGGTGCCGTGCGGTATGCACTGGAGCACGGCTTCGCCTGATCCCAAGGGCGTTGGTCAGTCGACCGACCAGGGAGGCAGGTCCGCCGAGATCACCGTCGGCCCACCCGGCCGCGAGTTGATCTGCGTGCTCCCGCCCAGCATCCGCACCCGCTCGTGCATGCCCACCAGGCCCAGCCGGCCGGCGCGAGCGGCCCGTACCAGGGTCGACTGGGGATCGAACCCGCGGCCGTCGTCAGAGACCTCCACGTGGACGCCTTCGTGGCCGGCTTCGATCGCGATTGCCACGTTGCGCGCATCGGAGTGCTGGCGGATGTTGGACAGCGACTCTCGAATCAGTGACAGCGCCGCTATCTGCTGCGAGTCGGTCAGGCTGGTCACGGGGCCCCGCAGCCGCGCCTGCGGGACCACCCCGGTCCGCTCGGCGAACGCGTCGGTGAGCTGGCGCAGCGCGTCCGGCAGCGAGGACGGCGCCAGAAACGGCGACTCGACCGTTGTGGCCAGGCGTCGCAGGTCCCCGTCGAGCGCCACCAACTGCGCCTCCAGATCGTCCAGTCGGCCGAGAGCGCGGTCCTGGTTGGGGTCGCCGGCGATCATCGGGCGCAGCTGGTCGCGGAACAGCCGCAGGTCCTGGCCGAGCAGGTGGAGGTCCTGCTGCGGACCGTCGTGCAGGTCGAAGCGCAGTCGGGCCAGGCGCCGCTCCACTGCGCCGACGACCTGATCGGGCCCCGGCTTGTTGGATCCCGGCAGCGAATCGCCTTCGTGCAGAGCGGCGAGCAGGGGCGCCGCTGCCGCGAGCAGGCCTTCGGTCACCGGGTCAGCGGGTGCCACGCCGACCGCGACGAGCGCTTGGGCCGGGCGACGCGGGGCCTCGATCCTGACGGCGAACACGGCTCCGTCGCGCAGGCTCGTGGAGGCGCGGGTCAACACCGCCGCGGCCGCCGCCCGGGCGGCCTCCGACGGCGCGCTGGCGGTGGAGACGAGCGCCGCGCCGCCGTCTTCGTGCTCCGTCCAGAGCGAGATCTCCTCGCTTCCCGCGAACAGGTGCAGCAGCGCGAGCGTGACCTCGACCGCGACCTTCACCGGCAGCTCCAGCAGGCGCCCCGTGCGCAGCAGCTCTCGACCCACGGCGGCGCCGGGCAGGCCGAGCTCGTTCTGCAGTCGCGCGATCAGTCTCTCGGCCGCAGCGCGGTGTGCGGCCAGATCCACCGCGATCGCCCCGAGCAGGTCGGCCGTATAGGTGAAGGTGGCCAGGCCCACGGCTTCCGGGCGGGCACCGCAGGCCTCAAACAGCGCCCGCGCATGGTCATCGGCGTCGGTCCGCACCAACTCCGAGATCCCCGTTCCCAGGCCGGATGCGTCGACGGTTGCCAGCGCGCGCTGGAGCTCCTGTGTCAGGTTGTCTCGGTGATCGGCCACGCGCGCATTCTGACGGCACCAGCGCGCGATCGAGGAGGAGCGGTGGTCAGGACCGCTTGGCGTGCCGGGGCTTGGTGGGGGCGAAGGAGTTGACGCCCAGGCGCGGGACGTGGACCTCGCGGAAGGTGGACAGGTAGCCGGCGGGGAGCTTGTCGACGTTGAACCAGCCGGCGCCGCCGCCGGGCCGGGCGAAGCCACTGGTGCCGAAGTAGCGGTTGCCGATTCGCATGAACGTGTGCACGGGGTTGTAGAAGATCGTCACCCTGCCCGGGCCGGCTGGGAACTTCCAGCTGGGAATGTCGCCCGAGACCGTGGTGGGCACCTTGTAGCCGGCCTGCTGCATCACGTACGAGACCGAGCCCGAGCAGTCGAACGGGCCCCAGCGGGCGGGCTGCTCATGCCCCCCGCCGTACAGGTAGGGGAAGTTGGCGGCGCTGACCATGTTGGCGGCGGCGATCACACGGTCGTAGTGCGACAGCGCCCCACCTGAGTAGCGCACCGTCGGGTGCCACTTGACGCCGGTGGCGAAGAACACCGAGAACGTCCCGCGCTGGTTGCGCTTGGCGCGCTCGTACTGGACGTGGTGGGCGATCGCCTGCGCGCGGGACATGACGTCGTTCACGTACCAGCCGGCGTGGTTGTAGGCGAACACCGCCTTGCCGATGTCCTGAGATCCGCCGGCGGCCTTCAGATAGCGCGCGGCGGCGAAGATCGCGTCGCGGGGGTCGTATGGGTTGGGGTTGGAGTGACCGTCGGCGGCGACGCCGTACTGACGCCACGTGGATGGCTCGAACTGCATCCAGCCGAGCGCGCCGGCCGACGAGGTGCTCAGGTTACGGCCGTAGTCGGACTCGATCGCATTGATCGCTGCCAGCACGGGCCACGGGATGTCGTAGCGCGCGCCGGCCTGCATGTAGATGGGGATCAGGAACGAGGGGGGCCGGTTGCCGTCGGTCAATAGGCCCGACAGGTTGCGCACCGCCCCGGTCAGCGACGGATCGGCCGTGACGGTGCCCGTCCAGGCCTGCGGGGCCAGGAAGCCGGGGGGGCTGGAGGACAGCGTCGGGACCGGCGCCAGCGGGGCGCCGCCTGACGAAGGGGCGCTCGTGCTGGGGGTGGGCGAGAGCGTGTGACTGGGCTGCCTGACGGGCGGCGGGATCAGCGGTGCGCCGCCGGTCGCCCGCTCGTGAAGACGGTGCCCGGCGAGCTTGGGACCTGAGCGGGGGTGCGCACCGTGGCCAGGCTGGGTGCCATGGCGAGGCTTGGCGCCGTGGCGAGGATGGGAGCCGTGACGGGGGCGGGTGGCGGTCGGACGCTGGTGGCCGGGCTTCGGCGCCGAGGTCGGAGTGCAGTTGCCCGGAGCCGGGTCGACGCTCAGTCCAACGGTGCGCTTGGCGTACCGGGTCTGGTGCGCGGCGCTGACCGCCAGCAGATCGCTGCGGGTGCTCGAGTGGCAGCTGGGCCGCCGCGGAGCCGCCAAGCGCCGCGTGCGCGCCGGCGCCGTGGTGGTCGTCGTGGGCGTGGCCACGGTCGTGGTCGTCGTCGTAGGCGTCGTGGTGGTGGCCACGGTCGTGGTCGTTATGGTCGTCCTGGGGGCGCCCGCGGTGGTCCTGGTCGTGGGAGGCGCAATCGTGGTCATGGTGGTCGGGTTCTTGGCCGTCGGCTTGGGCGCAGGTTGCGGTGAGGGCCGAAGAACCTTCTTGGGGCCGGCCGGCGCCGTCGGAGTGCTGCTGCTGTTCAGCGCAAAGGCCGATTTGCCGTTCCCGGCGCCCTTGGCGACGCTGCCGGAGGCGTCGCCCCCGGCGACGCCGGCGGCCAGCGCTACTCCGGAACCTGAGGTAGCGGTCAGGGCGGCGATCGTGGCCAGCGCGGCGACTCGCTGCCGGGCCTGGCCGACCGTGATGCGCGGAGCGGCGGAATACTCGCGGAGCACCAGCGGCAGCGGACGAGCGGTCGCGAATCGCGCCTGGGGCGCGGGCAGCGCCAGCGCCAGCTGATCGCCGGCGGCCAGCTCGAAGATGGCTTCCCGCGCTTCGACGAACGCCAGCGGGATGGCAAAGGAAGCGTGCCACAGCAGCTCCGAGCCGCCGCTGCGATCACGGCATGCCGCCGGCGCAAGCCGGCGCTCGAATCGGCAGGCGCGCGCCGGGTGCCGGGACCAGGTCCGCAGATCGCCGTGGTCGATGATCAGCTGCGCCTGACCCCCGCACATGGCGGCAAGGGCGTTGGGATCAAGCTCTGCCTGCAGCCGCGTCAGCAGTCGCACTACGGTCCATTGGTCGCCGACTCGGGAGAAGTCAAACCGCTCCAGCGACAGCCGGTCGCCGGGCTTGGCGTACGGGGCGATCATTCGTACCCCGTCACGCAGTGCGCGTCGCGGCTGGCCCGCTCCACGGCCGTCAGTACGTCGTCGAAGGATGCCCACTTGGACAGCACCGGCAGCGCCTCGAGGCTGCCCGCGGACTCCCCGCTGACGGCCACGACTCCCACCGGCGTGGGCAGCGACCCCAGGCGCGCCGACTGGCGAGCGACGGCGGTCAACGACGCGGTGGCGTCGAGCAGGACGACGTCGGCGCGCTCGCGCTCGGCCAGCTCGCTGACGTCCTCGCTTCCGCGGGAGACGATCACCGTGTAGCCGCGTTGGGACAGCAGCGTCGAGGCCAAGGCGCGAAAACGACGATCCGTGGTCACCAGCAGCACGCGGTCGGACCCCGGCCGCAGGTCGGTGACACGCAGTGCGACCGTCGCCGGCACCGAGGGCGCGGCGACCACGGGGACGTGGGTGCCGGGTCCGACAGGGGCAGCGGCGATCGGTTGCACCGGCGCGCTCTGGGGTGTCCGCTGGCCGCGCCTGAAGCGATCGCGCCACGAGATCAGCTGTACCTCGCGCATGAGGATTATGTCGCCGCGGCGGCGACCGCCCGCGATCCCACCAACGTCTAGGCGTGGCTATCCGTTCTTCTCGCATCCGCAGGGGCCGGCTGCAGCTCGCGGGCGCGCCCTACGAAGGTCTAGGTGCAACTAGCGGTTCGTCTGTCTTGACGAGACGGCCAAATCTCCGATGCACCCAGCATGGCGGGTAGACCACCAACGAGCACTCGATGCAAGCCCTTCGGTGGGCGTATCTCGCCTCGTGCTGTAAGTCCGCGAAACCTACACAACACGAGGGGGGAGGTGAACAGATTTGTTTAACGCCCTTTACGACGTGGTCAGCATGATGCTGATGCGCGTGCGCCGCGAGGATGGTCAGACGATGGCCGAATACGGCATCCTGATCGCCGTGATCGCCCTGATTGTGGTTGTTGCCGCGGTTGTCCTCGGTAGCAGCATCACCGGCCTCTTCAATAGCACAGCAACCAAGGTGTGACCCAGCGGACACAGGCGCCCGCCTCGTGATCGCCTCAGGGTGGTCCAGGGGCGGGCGCTTGCATGTCTGAAGCCTGACCCGGAGGCCTCGCCGGTCGACCCACCTAGACGGATGTAGAGGCCCAACTAGAGGTTCTCGTGGTCCGCCGCCCACTCGACCGGAACGATACGAACCAAGCAGCTGAATAGCGCGTACACACACGTCAACCCAGAGCAGTTAACGGCAACGTCGCAATGTCATCGATTTCACAAGGAGCATCGCAGTGAAGCTTTCTCAGAGACGACTGGCCCGGCCGAGCCTCGGTGGGCTGCTGGCCACCCGTCAGGGGTCACTGACGCTCGCGTTGCTGTGCGCGGTATGCGCCGCTGGAGTGCTGATGTTCGCACTCGGGCGCTACAAGACCAGCCTGAAGCCGACCGTCCAGCAGGCCACCGTCCTCGTGTCCAGCGGCGTGATCAAAAAAGGCACGACCGGTGAACAGATCGCTGCCCAGCACCTCTACAAACCGACGCCGGTCGTTTCCACCCAGGTGGTGCCCGGTGCGCTGAGTGACGCCGGTGCAATCGCCGGCCAGACCGCCGCGGTAGACATCCTGCCCGGCCAGCAGCTGACCGCCGCGGATTTCTCCCGGCTTGCGGGCTTGGACCAGACTCTGGCCAAGAACCAGCGCGCCGTGGCAGTGACGATCGGTGAGTCGCCCGGCATCACCGACGCGCTGCAGCCGGGCAGCCGGGTCGACGTGTACTCGCTGTTTACCCCGAAGTCAGGCGGTCCTGAGCTCGTGCTGCTCAACCCCAACGCCGAGGTGCTGAAGGCGGCGACGCCCATTCCGGTCACGAGCGGGAGCCAGAAGATCGTCGGGAGCTCAATGCTGCTGGCGCTCGACGAGAACAAGGCCAACCAGGTGATCTTCTCCGCCCTGCAGGGCTCGCTCTATCTGTCGCTGCGTCCACTGAAGTCCAGCCAGACGCCTCCCTACGCGACGAACCTGGAATCGGTCCTGAGAGACAACAACGGTTTCGTGTTCGGCCCGGCACCCAGTCCCAGTTCGACCACCACCGGCCCGGCACCCAGTCCCAGTTCGACCACCAACGGCCCGGCACCCAGTCTCAGTTCGACCACCACCGGCCCGGCACCCAGTCCCAGTTCGACCACCAACGGAGCACATCCATGAGCCCATCGCTAACTGCCCTGGTCGCGCTTGACCGCGAGGTCGACCGCGCTCTGATCGAGACGCTGGTCGCCCGGGACCCGAACATCACCGTGATCGACTACCTGGAGATCGAGGGGCCGTCTGCCAGCGGGCTGGGAACAGGCGACGCACTTGTGGTGGCCGTCGCGGACTACACCAGCGAGGCGCGGGACTTCGTGGTCAAGGCCCATCGTCAGCAGCCCCACCGGGCGATCATCCTTCTCTGTCCGAGCGGCACCAGCGGCTCGCTGGGCGAGGCGTTCAACAATGGCGTTGACGACATCGTCGCCATGCCGACCTCGCCGGGAGCCGGCGTCGACTCCGAGGTTGCGCGTCAGCTGGCGTTCACGATCGAGAAGGCGGTGGTCCGCAAGCGCGGCACCACTACCCGCAAGAGGGCCGAGGTGGCGCGCAACGTGATCTGCATCCTGGGCCTCAAGGGCGGCAGCGGAAAGACCCTGACGTCGGTCAACCTGGCCGTCTGCCTGGCCCAGGCCGGCCACAGCGTCGCCGTGATGGATCTTGACCTGCAGTTCGGCGACGTCGCTCTCGCGATGGGCCTTACGCCGATGCGCACGATCTACGACCTGGTCCGATCGGGCGGCTCGCTTGATGCCGGCAAGCTCGAGGACTTCCTGATGGAGCACCCGTCCGGTGCCCGCGCGCTGCTGGCTCCGGTGCGGCCTGATCAGGCGGCCATGATCACGGTCCCGTTCCTGCAGGAGGTCCAGCGGCTGCTGGGCGAGATGTTCGAGTTCGTCGTGATCGACACGCCGCCGAGCTTCGCTCCCGAAGTCATCAATGCGGTGGACACCTCCGACCACGTGCTGGTGGTCGCGATGCGGGACACGCTCTCGCTCAAGAACACCAAGCTGGGGTTGGAAACACTCGAGCGCATGGACTACGACCGAAGCCGGATCAAGATGCTGCTCAACCGGGCCAACACCAATGTCGGAATCGAGCGCGAGGATGTGTTGGCGATCCTCGGGCGCGATGTCGACATCCTGATCCCGAGCCACCGCGATATCACCCGCTCGATCAACCAGGGGGAGCCAATCGGCATGCAGCGTGGTCCGGAGGCCAGCAAGGCGTTCCGCGCGCTGGCTCAGGAGTACATCGACGCCGCCGCCTCCCAGGGCGAGGGCCAGTCCTCCAGCCCGGTTGTCGAGCTGCCCAGGCCACTTGAACTCGCCCAGGAGCGTGGGACCGATCGTGCGCCACGGCAGTCGATCTTCCGCAAGCGCCGGACGGCCTGATGCTGCTCCACGAGCGGCTCTCCCACGGCCAGGAGCCGGAGGCGGCTAACAAGGAGCAGCGCTTCGCAATCCCGTTCTCGGAGATGAAGACTCGCGTTCATCTCGGCCTGATCGAGGATCTGGGACGTCAGCTGTTCAACACCGCGCTGGACGACGTCACGCTACGCGCGCGAGTCCGGGACGAGTTGCATGAACGGCTGGCCAGGGAGCCGGGGGTCTCCCACGAGGATCGCGAGCGGCTCGCGGAGGAGCTGACTGCCGACATCGTGGGACACGGTCCGTTGGAGCGACTACTCGACGACGACACGGTCACGGAGATCATGGTCAATGGTCCCGATGACGTCTGGGTCGAGCGCGCGGGAAAACTGGCCCGCACCCCGGTCCGGTTCTCGGACGAGGGTCATCTGCGCCGAATCATCTCCAAGATGGTCGCCCAGGTCGGGCGCCGGATCGACGAAGCGTCACCGATGGTCGATGCCCGGCTCCCCGATGGCAGTCGAATCAACGCTACGATCCCACCCCTGTCGCTGTCCGGGCCGCTCCTGACGATCCGGAAATTCGGCAAGCAGCGCTTGACCATGCAGTCGCTGATTGAGCGCGACGCGCTGTTGCCGGAGACGGCTGACCTGCTGGAGCGCTGCGTGCAGGCGCGCCTGAACATCTTGATCTCGGGAGGCACCGGCTCGGGAAAGACGACGATGCTCAACGCCCTGTCGGCCTCGATCCCCGACGGCGAGCGCATCATCACGATCGAGGACTCGGCCGAGCTGCGCCTCAACCAGCGCCACGTGCTCCGTCTCGAGTCGCGTCCGAAGAACCTTGAGGGTGAGGGTGAGATCGCGATCCGCGACCTAGTTCGCAACTGCCTGCGCATGCGCCCCGATCGGATCGTCGTCGGCGAGGTGCGCGGTGCCGAGGCGCTGGACATGCTCCAGGCGATGAACACCGGCCACGATGGGTCATTGACCACGCTGCATGCCAACACGCCGCGCGACGCATTGGCGCGTCTGGAGACGATGGTCCTGATGGCCGGCTACGACCTGCCGCTGCGCGCCGTGCGCGAGCAGATCGCCTCGGCCGTCGACCTGCTGATCCAGGTCGAGCGCATGAGTGACGGGACTCGTCGCGTAGTCGCGGTCACCGAGGTGCAGCGGATGGAAGGGGAAGTGATCACGCTGCAGGATCTCTACACGTTCCAGGTCGATGCGGTCGCCGTCACGAACCACATCGTTGGATCGTTGAAACCCACCGGCCTGCGCCCCGGGTTCCTGGACAGATTCGCCCGGCGCGGCATCGAGCTGCCACCCGAGATGGCGCTGCCCCCGGCGAGTCTGACAAGCGCTGTGAGCGGTCGTGCGTAACGGCATGCGCTCACGCTTGGGCCGTCGGACGGCCTCGCTGATCGCTGGAGCGCTGCTCGCACTGTTCGCGGGAACGGGGGCCGCGGTCGCCGCGGGCGGCGCCAAGGCGCCGACGACCACCAGGGCCTTTTCGGCGACCGGCACGCCCCCGATTACGACGACGACCACCATCGCCACGGCGACCAGGACGATCTCCACGACCGCCACGGCGACCGCGACGACGACCACCACCGCCACGACCAAGGCGCCCGCCAAACGCAAGAAGCCCAAGCAGCCCCAGCCTGCGATTCCGCTGAGCGGTTGGCTGGCCGACACGGCTGCGTTTCCGCAACGGACGCTCGTGCTGACCGCCGGAACGCAGCAGCCGCTCTCCGCCGCCGGACTTCACATCAGCGAGAACGGGACCGGCGTCGGCTCGTTCACTCTGACGCCCGTGGCCGACGCCGGCCCCGGCGACGCCGCCGTGGTCGTCGCGATCGACCAGAGCACGCCGATGAGGGGCGCGAGCCTGAGCACAGAGATCGCCGGCGTGCGGGCGCTGTCCGCGGTGCGGCCGGCCAACGAGAAGCTCGGGCTGATCGGATTCGACCGCAAAGCGTCGTCGTACATGAGCCCGAACGCCAGCCCGAGCCGTATCGCCACTGCTTTGGCCGGTACGCCGTCGACCGGGCGTGGCGCCAACCCTCCGGCCGCGATCGCGCTGGCGCTCCGGCAGTTGGCCGCGTCGAAAGTCGCGCTCGGGGTGATTGTGGTCATCTCCGACGGCAAGGCGATCAGGCTCGGCACAGGCGACCCGACGCCGCAGGCGGTCAAGGCCGCGGCGGCGGCCGCGAACAGGCCAGTGATCACGCTGGGCCTGAACGACGCCGGGGCGACACCGGCATCCCTCCGGTCCGTTGCCCGGGCCGCTCCCGGAGCCTACGAGACCGTGACGCCTGCCCAGCTGCCGGCGGCGATGCTCAGCATCCAGCGGCAGCTCAGTTCCAATTATGTCGTGCGTTACCGCTCAGGCGCGCCCTACGGCGAACCGGTCGTCGTGTCGGCCAGCGCCGCTGGAATCACCGGTTCAGTCCAGGCCAGTTACCGCTCACCGGCACCGCCGCCCACCCTGGCCCCGCCCCCGGCCCCTAAGCCGGCGCCTCACCATTCCGGACCGAACTTCGCCGACACCACGCTGCTCTCGCCGACGCCGAGCTTCGCCAAAGCCCCCGCGCCCGCTCCGGCTCTCGTAAGCAACAGCTTCTGGACCTCATCGAGCTGGATCCCGATCGTCGCCGCCCTGTCCGCCATGCTGCTCGTAGCCGCGATCGCGTTGGCGCTGCACCGTCCGTCCAGGAAGGCAGTTCGCACGCGCGTCGCCACGTTCGTCCCACTCGCGCAGGAAGCGGCTGACGAACCAGCCGAGGGATCAGCCGATGGCGGCCGGAGGACAGGCATTCTCTCCAGCCTGCAGCGCGGAAGCTGGTGGCCGCCGTTCGTTCTGGCGGTCGAGATCTCCCGAAGCCCCCACACGCCGGTGTACCTGGTCAAGCGGGCGGCCGCGATCGGGTTGGTCGCTGCGTTGCTGGTGACGGTGGTCACCGGCTCGGTGTTGTTCGGCCTGCTGCCCCTGATCGGTTGGCCGTATCTGTTGAAGAAAGGGGTGAATCGCGGCGTCGACAAGCAACGCATGAAGTTCGCGGAGACCCTTCCCTCCTATCTGCAGGACATCGCGTCAGCGATCCGCGTCGGCCGAAGCTTCGCCGGGGCCGTGGCCGTGGTTGCCGATTCAGCCGACGAGCCAACCCGTTCCCAGCTCGAGCGCGCGGCCACTGACGAGGCACTCGGCCTGCCGCTGGAGGAGACCCTGCAGGCCGTCTCAGTGCGGATGCAAAACAACGACATGGATCAGGTGGCGCTGATCGCAGGGGTTCATCGACGGACGGGCTCGAACATCGCCGAGCCCCTGGACCGAGTCGCCGAGGGCGCCCGCGAGCGCGCCGACCTGCGGCGGGAGATGCGAGCCCTGACCTCGCAGGCCAAGATGTCGAGCTCGGTGCTCACCGGCCTGCCGGTGGTGCTGCTGCTGGGCCTCAACGTGCTGTCGCCGACGTACGCGCATCCGCTGCTTCACACGACGATGGGGCTGATCGCGCTTGGGTTCGGTGCGTTGCTGATCTTCGCCGGCTGGAAGGTCATGGGCAAGATCACCAAGATAAAGGTGTAGTCATGATTGTCTTCCTGTTTCTCATCGGAATCGTGCTCGTGGCGGTGGCCGGCCGGCTCGCCCTGCGGGCGGCCCTTGCCCCCCGCTTCGCCCTCAAGGCCCACCTGGGCGCCATCCGCGACTACGGCTTCGAGTCGCCATTGGACGATCGGGATCTGAGTCTGAGGGAGAGTTTCAAGCGAACGGTCCGCCGCCGCGCTGAGCGCACGGGCAGATTCATGATCCGCCGCTTCCCGTCGCTTTCGCCGCTGTCGGTCAGCGAGCTCAACGCCGCTGGGTTCTACGACACCTCCGCGGAGCTTGTGCACGGATACCGCGTCTTCGCGGCCCTCGGACTGCCGCTCGTCCTCGCGCTGCTACTAGCGCCGAGCGGCCTATCGGCACTCAAGCTTCTGCTCCTCGTCGTGTCGGCGCTGGCCGGCTGGATCCTGCCGTCATTCCTGGTGCGCAAGCGAGGCGCCTCGCGGCTTGACGAGATCGACCGCCGCCTGCCCGAACTGATCGACATCCTGATCGCGACGGTCGAAGCCGGTATGGGCTTCACTGCCGCGATGTCACTCGTGGCCAGCCGCTTCGACGGGCCGATGGGCGAGGAGCTGAGGCTGACGATGAGAGAGCAGAGCCTCGGCATGACGGTGCAGGCTGCGCTGGACGAGATGGTCGGGCGCTGCGACACCGCGTCCGTGCGGGCCTTCGTCCGCACGGCTTCACGTGGCGAGACGCTCGGTGCCTCGATCGGCCCGGTGCTTCGCGAACTATCGGCCGACGAGCGGCGCCGCCATCGCATGGCCGCCCGCGAGAAGATGCAGAAGGCGCCGATCAAGATGCTCTTCCCGGTCATGTTCCTGATCATGCCGGCGCTGATGATCGTGTTGATGTTCCCGGCGATCTACAACGTGACCCACAGTTCCTCCGGACTCTTCTGAGCAGCCACTCGGCCATTTCACGAGGGCGCGCGAGATCGGCCTGACTGAGAGCTCAAGCGGGCCACCACGCACAGCTTCAGGGTCAGCCCCGGCAAGCTCATCGTGACCCTAAAGAATCCGACGCCAAGCACCGATAACTGAAATTGGCATGAGAGATCCAGCATGAGAGATCCGGCGCAGGGAAGCGCATATGGGTGACCGATGGCGGCAACGTCGGGCGGGGGTCTGGCCGCGGGCTTGGAAGCGCGTCCGCCGAGAGGAGGGGCAGGCCATGGTCGAGTTCGCGATCGTCCTGCCGGTGCTGCTGATTCTCGTGACCGGAATCATTCAGTTCGGGCTCCTGTTCAACAAGTACATCAGCCTCACCGATTCCGTCCGCGCCGGGTCGCGAGCGCTGGCGCTCGGCCGCGGCCTCAGCAACCCCTGCGATCCAGGGGTCTCGCAGGCCCTCCAGGCCGGGAGCGCGATCGGGCTCACCGCCGCCCAGGTGACGCCAAGCTTCCCGTTGAGCGCCGATAAATGCGGCACGGGAACGTACACGTACAACACGAGCGGCAATACCGGTGGCAACGAGGTCGAGGGCGACCAGGTAACGCTGACCGCCGCGCAGCCATTCACCCTCAGCGTGTTCGGCATGACGATCGTGCAGTTGAACCTGACCGCCTCGGCCTCGAATGCGGTCGAATGAAGGGCGCGGCTGCGATACGCGGGCGCCTCCGCCGCCAGCACGGGCAGATCCTGCCATTGGTGGCGGTGATGACCGTGGTGCTGATTGGCTTCGCCGCGATCGTCTTCGACGTCGGCCGCTTCCTCGTCGCCCGGGAGCAGCTGCAGAATGCGGTCAACGCGGCCGCGCTCGTCGCCGGCCAGAACCTTCCCAATGCCACCGCCTCATTCGCCGCCGCGCGAAACTACGGCGGCGCCGCCCTCGAGAACAACGCGGTCGGCGGCTACGGCGTCACCGCCAGCGTCCCGACCGTTAGTTTCGCGTGCCTCTCACACGCCCCCAACTACACGGCGGGAGCTACTCCGACCTGTCCGACCGACACAAGTGGCACGAGCTGCACCCCCTCCGGCGCGCTGCCGACGCAACCCGCGGGAATCACGACCTGCAATGCGGTCAGGGTCACGGAGACGGCGACGGTGAAGACGACCTTAGCCGGGGTGCTCCCCGGTATCAGCTCCAGCTACAACATCACCGCCAGCTCCATCGCGGGTGCGCGGGGGGGCGCGGTGCACCCGTTGAATGTCTACGTCATCCTCGACAACACCCAATCGATGAGTAGCAGTTGCACCGCCACCGTGACCGGCATCAGCAGCCCTGACCGGCTCGATTGCGCCAAGGCGGGCGTGCGGGCGTTGCTCCAGGCGCTCTGGCCCTGCAATTCGAGCTTGGTCTCCTGCGGCGCGGCGACCGCGAACAGCGGCGGCCAACTGGGAGCCAACGTGCCCGCCCCGGTGGACGAGGTGGGCATGCTGGTGTTCCCAGCGATCACCGGGAACCCGCCGACGACGACCATCCTGAACAAGGAGGTCGACTGTACTGCAAGCAGCACCTTCGCCACCACCTATCCCACCTGGACCGCCTACACGTACCCCGCCGCGATTCCCGCCGGCGGCGACAGGTACCTCGGCTACCAAGCGGTGGGGCTCTCGAGCGACTTCCGGCCCTCGGTCGGCAACACCACCCTCAACTGGACGACCTCGAAGCTCGTCGAGTCTGTCGACTGGGGCCAGTGTCCCGGCAGTGTGTTTCCGGGCGGCACTGACGCCTACGGGCTCAAGAGCATCGGCGGCCAGGGCAGCTACCTCGCCGGGGCGATCACCGAGGCCCAGTACCTCCTCGGCGTGAACGCCCGAGCCGGGGCGACGAACGCGATCATCGTCCTCAGCGACGGCCAACTGAACGCTCCGAGCACGTTCACCGACACCAACCCCTGTCGCTCGGCGGTCAGCGCCGCCACACAGGCTAAGGCGGCCGGCACCGTCATCTACTCGATCGCGTACGGCGCAAACGGCACCATATGCCCCGATGCCACCCGCATCTCTGACCTGACGACGATGCAGAGCATCGCCACCAGTTCGCAGACCTTCTACAACCAGCCGTCCGCCGGCGACCTCACCACAGCCTTCCAGCAGGTCGCCACCGATCTCACCGGCGCGCGGCTCATCCCAGACCTGCCGTAGCACTACCAGGCTGTCGATGGCGTCCGGGCAGGCCGGATAGACGACGCGGTCGTCGCTGGAAGCTCCGATCGTCTAGGGCCCTATGCGATCCGTTAGATGACCCACCCCTGTGGCCGCCCGGACGCGCCGGCCGCGCCGCAGCGCGGAGCGCTGCTCGACCGTGGTGCACAACACGACTCCGATCACCAGCTGCAGGACCAGGTAGACGATCGCACCGCGCAGCGCATTGGGTGAGGCGGCCTCGATGTGCCGACTGTCCTTGATGATGGCCGTGGATCCGATCCACAGCGTCGAGGCGATCAGCGGTCCGAGCCAGAGGGCCGAGAACTGTGGCGAGCAGAGGGCGATGGGCACGAACAGCAGGACCATGTAGTGATCCCACACGATCGGGGTGGAGGCCAGCGCGGCCAGCACGGCCAGTCCGAACGCCCGGCGATCGCCGTCCTCTCCGTGCGACAGCCGCCAGGCCAGCCCGAGGATCGACATCGCCACGATGATCGCGCAGGCATTGGCCATCCCGGACGAGACTCCGGCGACGCGCAGCACGGTGACGATGGAGTCGGCACGGCCCTCCTGCAGGAACGACATATTGGAGAGCATCTGCGGGTACTGGCTGAGGCCGTGCAAGCCGATCACCGCCCAGGCGCCGAACGTGATCACCGCGCCGGCGGCGACGGTCAGTGCCAGTGCCCGGTAGCGGCGCGTGATGAGCAGCCAGACGCCGAGCGTCCAGGGAAAGATCTTGGCGGCGACGATCGCCGCGATGCCCAGCGCCGGCGGCCACAAGCGGTCGCGCCAGCGCCACGCGATGCCGGCTCCGAGGACTAGGAACGGCCCGATCGCCCCGAGATACAGGCCGTACAGGAAGGGCCAGGAGCACGCGACCAGAGCAAAGCAGCGCCAATCTCGGACGCCAAGCAGGCGGATACCAGCGCCCATCGCCACGACCGACGTGAGTGTGAAGAGCGTCCCGGCGAGCCATAGCGGCAGGAGGCTGAGCGGGACGACCAGAAGATTCGCGAAGGCCGGATAGACGGGGATCGAGAAGGCACGCGTGAAGGTCTCCCCGCGTGCGATTCCGCCGGCGCGCAGGATTGCCGCCTGGTGCTCGAGGAAGCCCGGCTGATACGGGCTGCGGCCATGCAGGATGGCCACGCCGGCGTTGTACAGGCCACCGCGGAAGTCGAACAGCTCGTGGCCGTTGGTAAACAGCTTGGAGATCATGAGCGGTCCGGTGAGCAGCACCGACACCCCGAGCAGGACCCAGAGCACGGCGCGCCAGAACCACCAGGTCCGCATCATCCGTGTGGCAACGCTCAGCAGCTTCCGCCGGTCGCCGGCCGGTGCGACCGCCTGGGTCTCGCGTTCGGCGGCGTCGAACGAACTCAGGGTGCGGCGGTTCATGCTCGGGCCGCTGCGGACGTGCGCAGAACGACCACGGCCTCGGGGTCGCGGTAGAGCACCCGGCTGCCGGGCTGATGCTCGAACACCGCGATGCTGTTGCGGCTGACCGCGCGATTGAGCACGAGCAGGCGATAGCCGGCAGCCGCGCGCATCCATCCGGTTCCG
This sequence comes from Solirubrobacteraceae bacterium, assembly GCA_017882405.1. Next base: position 19,051 of record JADGPO010000166.1, read on the forward strand.
CTGGCCGAGTACACGTTGTTGAAGGAAGCGGTCTGGCCGGCGGTCGACAGCTCGAAGCGCATGTCATCTGCGATCCGGCCGGTGAGCGCCGGGTCCTGCCACAGCAGCCAATCGGAGTACTCGCGCTGCGCCAGCACATGGAGTGAAGGGTCGTCGCGCGTGGCGCCCTGCACGGCGGTCAACAGCTTGGGTGCCAGGAAGGCGCTCTGCACCTTGGCATCGGGTCGGGCGAGCGTCATGGCGCCGCCGATCAGCAGGGCCACGCCGATGCAGAGCACCAGCAAGCCGTTGACCAGTGCGCGACGGCGATCGAGGTCACCGACGACGACGGCCGGCGACGACCAGCCAAGCGAGCGGGGCACGACGACGATCGCCAGCAGGCCGAAGAACACGGCGTTGCGCACGGCGGCGATCGTCATCGCGCAGACGCCGACGAGCGCGAGCTTCTCCCAGGTCGTGGTGTTGGCCGGATGGCGACCGAACGACCAGAGTGCCACGGCGGCTATGGCGAACACGGCGATGGCGGTGGTCGGGGTGCTCGTCACCGGCGCCCATTCCGTGACGAAGTGGCCCAGCGCGCTGCTCGACAGCGTCGTGCGGTAGTAGGTGATGATGCTCAGCCCATACGGGGTGAGCATGATCGCCATTCCCGCTCCCAGCGCCAGCACCAGTGGGCGTCGCCACGCACGCGCGTTGCGGCGTAGCTCGGCGCGCCGCTCCCAGCCGAGCGTCAGTCCGCGCAGGGCGACGAACCCCGCCCCGAGGGTGACCGAGCCGTGCAGGTTCGCCCACAGCACGAGGATCGGCAGACACCACAGCACCCGGCGTGACGGTGCGCGGCAGTCGCTCACCAAGAGCCAGACGACGAGCACGTAGAGGGGCAGGACGAACGCCTGCGTCCTGACCTCGCGGGATGGCACGATCGCCACCAGGCAGACCGCCATCACGAGCAGCACGGAGCGAGCGGGGGCGCCGAGCCGGCGGGAGGCGAGCGTTGCCCCTGCGACGGAGGCGAGCATCAGCGCGACGTTGACAAGCCCGAGCAGGCCCAGCCCTCCGACCAGGAACAACGCGTAGCCGGCCAGCTGCGAGAGCCATTGCTGGTCGATCCAGGCGTGGCCCAGGGATATCACGGTCAACGTCTCGTGATGTGGAATGCCGTGCTGCCACACCGCCCGTCCGGTGACCAGCTCCAGCCAGCTGTCGACGCTGAAGTCGCCGACCAGGCCGGTGAGCAGCTTGACCGCCAGGGCGCCGATCGCGACCACGAGCAACACGTCCGTTCCCGATCGGGTCAGCACCGTCGGCAGGCTCCGCGCGCGCCCGCGCAGGCCGCGCGCGGCGCCCGCCCGCGGATAGGCCAACGAGGACATGGGATTTGGATCGTCCACCTCGGGACGACCCCACAGCCGACCATCGAGCAGGTGCGCCTCGACGAACGTCTAGGGGAGCCCCCGCGTGGCGGGGCGATAGGTGGGAATAGGTGTCCCGTCAGCTCGACCTCTCGCGCATCGGACCGCGCGTCGTGCTCGCGACCGCCATCGTCGCGGTCGTCGGCATGGCCGCGCTGCTGGCGCGCGTCGGCTCCGACGCGCAGTGGCTGGCGGCGCTCGGCCATGTGATCGCGCATCGCGGCGCGATCCCGGCCGGCGTGCCCTTCGCCGCCGCGCCGACCGGACACTGGCCCAATGCGCTGGTGCTGGCCGAGCTGATCTTCGCCGGCCTGGAGAGCGCGCTCGGCGATCGCGGGCTGATGCTGGCGCAACTGCTGGCCGTCGCCGCCGCGCTGGCGATCCTGGCCCGCGATGCCACTGCCGGCGGCGCTGCGCCTATCGGAACCGCGGCCGCGCTGCTGCTGGTCGGCGTCGGCGGCCTGCCCAGCCTCTCGATCGCGCGGGTGCAGCTGTTCTCGCTGCTGCTCTTCCCCGCGCTGGTCGCCCTGCTGCGTTCGCAGTCGCGTACGCCGTCGCGGCGGATCTGGCTGGCGGTGCCGCTGCTGGCGCTCTGGTCCAACCTGCACGGAGCGGCGTTGCTCGGCCTCGGGGTGCTGTTCGCCTACCTGCTGCTGGAACGTGCTCGTCAACAGCCGGCACTGGCCGCTGGGGTGGCCGCCGCCGCAGCGGTCGCGATGTGCCTGACCCCGGCGCTTGCGCGTACGGTCGACTACTACCACGGGGTGCTCACCAACCAGGCGGCCCAACGCGGGGCGGGCATGTGGGGGGCGCTGTCGTTCACCTCGCCACTGGACCTGGTGCTCGTGCTGGCGGCGGTCGTGCTGCTCGCGCGGGTATGGAGGGCGGGCACGACCCGCTGGGAATGGTGCGTGGTCGCCGTCCTGGTGCTGGTCACAGTGCGCGCCGAGCGCAACGGGATCTGGCTGTTGTTGTTCGCCGCCGGCCCCGCCGCGCGAGCGCTGGCGCCGAGTCGCTCGCTGCGCGCACTGGTGCCGGTGCTCGCCGTCGCCTCCGTGCTGGCGCTGGTGTTCGCGGTTGCCCGCGGGCCGATCCACAGCGGCGCGCCGAGCTCGCTGGTGAACGCTGCGGTCGTGCTGGCCGGCGGGTCACCGGTGCTCGCCGACGGCTCGGTCGACGAGCAGGTGGCGCTGGCCGGCGGGCGCATCTGGGCCGGCAACCCGATCGACGCCTTCTCGCCGGCCGTGCAGTCCGCCTACCTCGACTGGCTCGCGGGCAGCCACTCCGGCACCGGCGCGGTGGCCGACTCGGTGCGGGTGGTGCTGGTGGCGCGCGGGTCGCGGACGGCGGCGCTGATGGCGCACCTCCCAGGCTTCGTGGCGGCGCGCGGCGACGGACGGACAGTGCTCTACGAGCGCCAGGCCGGGGCGCTGTGATGGGCGCCACCGCCGCTGCGGTTCGCCGGCTGCCGACCCCCGCGATCCTGACCCAGGCACGGGCGATTCCGGTGGTGATGTTCGCGTTCGTGGCTTCCCGGCTGCTGGCGCTGGGCGGCGGCATGGCCGGTGTGCTGGGGCTCCACAAGCACGCCACCGCCGCGACGGTCGCCGCCTCGCAGCATCAGCTCGGCCCGGTCGGCTACCTGCTGTCCGGATCGGTGTCCCGATTTGACTCCGGGTACTACCTGGAGATCGCCCAGCACGGCTACGGGCCGGCCGGGTCGGGGAAGCTCGCCTTCTTCCCCCTATACCCGCTGGCGATCCGGGCGGTCAGCGCGGTCGTTGGCTCGGGCGTGCTGGCCGGCGCGCTCGTCTCGAGCATCGCGCTGCTGATCGCGCTGGTCGCCCTGCATCGCCTGTGCGAGCTGGAGTTGGGGCGCCGGGCGGCCGACGCTACCGTGCTGCTGCTGGCCTTCGCGCCGCTGTCGTTCTTCTTCACCGCCGTGTACACCGAGTCGGTGTTCCTGGCGCTGACGGTGGGAGCCGTGCTGGCAGCCCGCTCGGATCGCTGGCGACTGGCCTGCGGGCTCGGCGCACTGGCCACCCTAGCCCGGCCGACAGGGATCCTGCTGGTCATGGCGCTGGGCGTCGGTCGCGTCCGGCGCGAGGGCGGCCTGGATCGCGGGCTGGCCTGGCTGGCCGCGCTGCCGGCGGCACTGCTCGGATATATGGCCCTGCTGGCCGCCCACGGGTACCCGTGGCTGGGGATCTTCTCGGCACAGGCCAGCTGGCACCGCGTCAGCAGCGGGCCGCTGATCGGGATGACGTCAGCGGTGTGGGCGGCGCTGCGGGGCGTGGCTGGGATCGTCGGCGGTGCGTCCGTCTACCGCCCGCAGCTGCTGGGTCCATTCGGCGTCGGGACCGAGAGCATGCTGCTGGCGGTGGGGCTGGTGCTGGCGCTGGCGGCGCTGGTCGCCTGCGGGCGGCGGTTGCCGGCCGAGTACGCGGCCTATGCCGGCGTGGTGCTGCTGGCCTGCATATCGACGCCGGACGTCGGTCAGCCGCTCTGGTCGCTGGATCGCTACACGCTGACGATCTTCCCGCTGTGGATGGCCGCCGGGGCGTGGCTGTCGGGGCGGCGGATAGCGCTGCCGGCGGTGGTCCTGTGCGGCTCGGCCCTGCTGGTCTTCTACGCGGCGCAGTTCGCCAGCTGGGCATTCGTGGCCTGA
>JADGPO010000031.1 GCA_017882405.1 Solirubrobacteraceae bacterium
TAGTAGAGCTTCCCCCCACTGAGATCGAGACCGCGCCGCACCTGTTGGTCGCGGGCGCCAACGGCGAGCGTCGCCGCGACGAGCTGGCCGACTTCCTGCGCAAGCGCCGCGCCGCGCTACAGCCGGATGAGGTCGGCCTGCCGAATGGCGGCCGGCGGCGCACCCCGGGCCTGCGGCGCGAGGAGGTCGCGCACCTGGCCGGCGTGGGCACCACCTGGTACACGTGGCTGGAGCAGGGCCGCGACGTTCGTGCCTCGCTGGAAGTGCTGGAGGCGCTGGCCCGCGCGCTGCGCCTGACCCCCGCCGAGCGCACCCACCTGGTGCTGCTGGGCCGCGGCGAGGAGCCGCCGGCCTGCAAGTCCGAGGAGCGGGTCTCGCCCACCGTCCGGCGCACGATCGACAACCTCGGCCACAACCCGGCCTACGTGATCGGCCGCCGGTGGGACTACCTGGCCTGGAACGAGGCCACGGTGGCCCTGTTCGGCGACCTGGGAGCCGTCCCCCGCGCCGGCCGCAACCACGTGTGGATGCACTTCATGGACCCGGCCCGGCGCGAGATGTATCCCGACTGGGCGCGGTCGACGCGCATCATGGCCGCCAAGTTCCGCGCCGACAGCGCCCGCCACATCGGCGACCCGTCGTTCGAGCAGCTGATCTCGACGCTGCGCAAGTCCAGCCCCGAGTTCTGCAAGGCCTGGAAGAAGCACGAGGTGGCCACCAGCAGCGCCGGGCGCAAGGAGATCCACCACCCGGCGGTCGGCAAGATGCTGTTCGAGCACGCGGTCTTCAACCCCCAGGAAACGCCCGAGCAGCGGATGATCCTCTACACGCCGCTGCCCGACGAGGACACCCCGGCGAAGCTCGCCCAGCTGCTCGGTCACTAGCCGCACCCCGCGGGCCCCAGGGGGCGTGGGCGATAAGGGTTCAATATGCACCCTGATCGCCCACGCTGCCTGATGGTTGCGCAATCTCACAGACCAAAATCGGTACGTTTGTACCATTATGGTCGTGAGCACTTCCCAGGAGAACAAGCGACCACGCGGCCCAGCCCGGCGCGAGGCGCTGCTGGAGGCCGTGCTGGCGATCGTGGCCGAGGTCGGCGCCGAGGCGGTCACGCATCGTCGGGTCGCCGAGCGGGCCGGGCTGCCGCTGGCCTCCACCACGTACTGGTTTGACTCCAAGGAGGATCTGCTCACGGCGGCCCTGGAACTGGCGGCCGAGCGCGACGTCGCCCGTCTGCGCGCGCTGACCGTCGAGCTGCGCGAGCGCGACCCGCTGGAGGCGGTGCTGGACGCGGTGCTCGACCCACTCGACGAGCCCACCAGCCGAGCCTCCCTGATGGCAGCCTACGCGCTGCTGCTGGAGGCCGCCCGCCGGCCGGCGCTGCAGGCGCTGGCGCGCCGCTGGACCGACGCCTACCTGGACACGATCGGCGAGCTCCTGGAGCGGGCCGGCTCGCCGCCCCCGCGTGAGGACACGCGCCTGATCCTGGCCGCCGCCGACGGCCTGCTGCTGGAGGAGCTGGCGACCGGCGAGGCCGTCGACCTCCGTCCGGCGCTCGCGCGGCTGGTCGACCTCCTGATCGGACCCGGGTAATGACCGCGCTGCGCTGGCGCTGGCGCCGGCCCAGCGCCGGCGGATCGGACCGTCATCCGCAGGCGTCGCTGGTCTCGCTGGTGGCGATGCTGCTCGCGTTCGAGTCCTCGCTGTACTCGGCGGTCACCCCGGTTCTGCCTCACTACGCGCACACGTTGCATGCCTCCAAGCCGGCGCTCGGGCTGCTGTCCGCGGCCTATCCGGCCGGGCTGATCCCCGGCTCGCTGATCGGCGGCTGGATCGCCTCGCGGGTGGGGGTGCGCCGCACGACCCTGGCGGGCCTCATGTTCTTCGGCGTGGCGGTCGCGGCGTTCGGCTTTGCCACCGACCTGGTCGCGCTCGACGCGTTGCGCGCGGCGCAGGGCCTGTTCTGCGGCCTGATCTGGGGTGGCGCCCTCACGTGGGTGATCACGGCTTCCCCGGCCGAGCGCCGCGGCGCCACAATCGGCGCGGCCATCGCCGCGGCGACGTTCGGCACCCTGATCGGGCCGCTGCTGGGCACGGCCGCGGTGGCGATCGGCACGCGTCCGGTGTTCTGCGCGCTCGGGGTACTCTCGTTCGCACTGGCCGCCCGGACGCGCCGCCATCCCGCGCCGGCTCGCACGGCCAACGACGACAGCGCCCGTCCCCCGCTGCTGACGGTGTTGCGCACCGTGGGCCTGCCGCTGGGCACCTGGCTGATCACGCTCGAGGCGATGACGATCGGTGCCACGAACGTCCTGCTTCCGCTGCGCCTGTCACGCTTCGGCGCCTCGGGGGTGGCGATCGGTGCCACGTTCGTCGCCGCGGCGGCGCTCAGCAGCGTGCTGTCGCCGATCGTCGGGCGGATGAGCGATCGCCGCGGCGCCCGGCTGCTCCTCGTCACCGGGCTGGGGGTCAGCGCCGTCCTGGTGAGCACGCTCGCGCTCCCCCACACGGCGGCCGTGCTGGCGCCGCTGAGCGTGATCGCGCTGGGCGGACCGCTGGCGGCCTACATGATCCCCGCGGTGTCGATGATGACCGAGTCAGCCGAGGCAGCCGGGATCGCGCTCGTGCTGGTGACGACGCTCGGGAACCTCGCCTACGCCACCGGCGAGACGATCGGCGCCCCAGTCGCCGCGAGCCTCTCCCAGGCCACCGGCGACGCGGTCCCGATCCTCCTGCTGGCCGCGTTGACGCTCGCCACCCTGTGGCCGGTCAGCCGGATCCGGCGTGCGCGACCCGGTGCCGATCCAGAGCAGGCCGCCAGTCAGCCTTCGACCGGCTCCTCGGTGACGTCGCGGGCGACCAGCGCCGCATAGGCGCCACCGCGCTCCAGCAGCTCCTCGTGGGTGCCGCGCTCGACGATCTGCCCCTTGTCGAGCACCAGGATCTGGTCGGCGTCGCGGATCGTGGACAGGCGATGGGCGATCGTGATCGTCGTACGCCCCTCGGCCAAACGCTCGAGCTCGGCCTGGACGGCGTACTCGGTCTGGGTGTCCAGCGAGCTGGTGGCCTCGTCGAGCACCAGCACCGGCGGGTTGCGCAGCACCGTCCGCGCGATCGCCATGCGCTGCTTCTCGCCGCCGGAGAAGCGGTAGCCGCGCTCGCCGACGATCGTGTCGTAGCCCTGCGGCAGTGACGCGACCAGGTCGTGGATCCGCGCCGTGCGCGCGGCGGCCTCCACCTCCTCGTCGGTGGCCTCGGGGCGCGCGAAGCGCAGGTTCTCCCGCACGCTGGCGTGAAACAGGTAGGTCTCCTGGGAGACGACGCCGACGGTGGCCGCCAGCGAGGCCAGGGAGACGTCGCGGATGTCGACGCCGTCGATCGTCATCCGCCCCTCCTGGGGTTCGTACAGGCGCGCCACCAGGTAGCCGAGCGTCGTCTTACCGGATCCCGTCTCGCCCACGATCGCCGTGCGCGTGCCGGCAGGGACCTCGAGCCCGACGTGTCGCAGCGTCCAGTCCGAGCCGTCGGGGTGGGTGGGGTTCAGCTCTTCATAGCGGAAGGAGACGTCGTCCAGGCGCACCTCCCCGAGCACTTCCTCGGGACGCAGCACCACCGGGTCGGCGGCCTCGACGATGTCGACCGGCAGGTCAAGGTACTCGAAGATGCGATCGAACAGCGCCAGCGAGGCCTCGACGTCGGCGCCCACGCCCAGCAGCGACTGGATCGGGAACAGCAGCCGCGTCTGCAAGGTGGTGAAGGCGACCACGGTGCCGATCGTGACCCCCTTCCCGAGGAAGCTCTGGCCGGCCAGCCAGTAGATAAGCGCCGGCTGGATCGCAAACGTCATCTGGATCGTCGACATCACCCAGCGCCCCGCCATCCGTGAGCGGACCTCCAGGTCGGCGATCCCCTTCGACTCCCCGGTGAAGCGCTCGGCCAGGTCCCGGCCGCGGCCCATCGTCTTGCCGAGCATGATCCCGCTCACCGACAGCGACTCGGCCACGAGCGCCGAGAGGTCGGCCAGACGGCGCTGCTGCTCCGTCGTGATCGTGCGCCGCATCCGGCCCACCCGCCGCGTCAGCCATACGAACAGCGGCACGAACACCAACGAGATCGCCGCCAGACGCCAGTCCAGGATGCACATGGCCACCAACGAGGCGATCACCGTCGTCGCGTTCTGGGCGATCGTCGTCGCGGTCGTCGTCACCACGCTGTCCAGGCCGCCGATGTCGTTGGCGATCCGCGACTGGACCTCGCCGGTGCGGGTGCGGGTGAAGAAGGCCAGCGACATCCGCTGCAGGTGCCGGTAGACCGCGGCGCGCAGATCGTGCATGACCCGCTGGCCGACCTGGTTGGACAGATAGGTCTGCCACACGCTGAAGACGGCCGACAAGATCGCGATCGCGATCATCCCCGCGATCAGCTCCGTCAGCAGGGTGTGCTGGTGGTGAAAGATCCCCTTGTCGAGCACTGCCTTCAGCAGGAACGGCGAGACCATGCTCAGCAGCGCGCTGAACACGATCATCACCAGGACCACGCCCAGGCGCATGCGGTAGGGCTTGAACAGCGCCAGGATGCGATGGGCATCGCGTTCGCGGCTGGGGTCCATCAGCGGCGGCGGCTTCTTGCGGTCGCCGCCGCGCAGCGAACGCGTCGATCCCGGCGCACTGGCGCCGTTGGAGGCCGCGAATCCTCGGTGTCCGGAGCTCATTTTCGATCCTGATGATGACGCACGCCTCCAGCTTAGCCTCACATTTCGGCGTCCATCGAAACGTTCCCGGGCTAGGCTTGAGCACATGCGCGGTGATGCCGACATCGCCAGGATCGGAGCGTTGGTCGCCGACCCGGCTCGCGCCCGAATGCTGATGGCGCTGGGCGACGGCCGCGCCCTGGCCGCCAGCGTCCTCGCCGACGAGGCCGGCGTGGCCGCCTCCACGGCCAGCTCGCACCTGGCCAAGCTCGTGGAGGGCGGGCTGCTCGACGTCCAGAGCCATGGACGCCACCGATACTTCGCGCTGGCCAGCCCGCAGGTCGGCGCGCTGATCGAGACCCTCGCCGGGATGGCCCCGGCCGCCCCGGTGCGCTCGCTGCGCGAAGGCACCCGGGCCAACGCCCTGCGGAAGGCGCGCACGTGCTACGACCACCTGGCGGGCCGCCTGGGCGCCGGGCTGATGGGCGCCCTGCTGGAGCGAGACCTGCTCGTGGGCGGCGACGGCACGTTCGCGGCCGAGGCGGCCGAACGCGACCGGCTGTCGGCGCCGGGCTCAGACCACGACTACCGGCTGACCGAACGCGGGCGAGACGAGCTGAGCGAGTTCGGAATCGACCTCGACGCGCTCGCCGGGCGCTCGCGACCCCTGATCCGCTCCTGCGTGGACTGGTCGGAGCAGCGCCACCACCTGGCGGGCGCGCTGGGAGCGGCGCTGGCGGACCGGATGCTGGAGCTCGGCTGGGTCAGCCGCGCGCGTCGAGGACGCGCCGTGCACATCAGCCAGGAGGGAGCTGAGGGGCTGGCTGAGAGGTTCGGCCTGGAGCTGGCGGCAGCAGCCCCAGGGTGA
>JADGPO010000167.1 GCA_017882405.1 Solirubrobacteraceae bacterium
CGCCGGCGGTGGCCCACTTGCCACCGTCGGCCGGATCGCGGTAGCCGGCGAGCACCATCTGACCACCGGAGACGGAGACGTGCGCCGGGTCGAACCAGCCGCCAGGGTCGCCTCCGGGCTGACCCCAGTACAGGCGCCACTTCGAGGAGTCCAGCGCCGAGCCGGTGAAATCGTCCGCGAACACCTGATGCCATCCGGGGATGTCGCCGGCCGGCATCGCCACTCCGGATGGAGTGCCGCTGGCGGCGGCGTTGACAGCCCGGAGCGGCTGCAGCGCGCTGACGGCGCGCCGTGTGGCGTGGCGATGGCGAACGCTGCGATGGCGAACGCTGCGGTGGATCCGCGCCGTATGCGCGCCGGTCCGACGGGCGCCGGCCGTGGCGAGCGCCGGCAGCGCGCCTCCGACCAGGCCAAGGATGAGAAGGGCGATCGCGAGGGGAGCGGAGAGTCGGCGCGGCAGCATGGTCTATCCATCGGCATCCCGCTGCCGTGCCTTATATCCCCGCCCGTTGACAGCCGTTTGTTGACGGCCCCCTCCTGAGCCGGGGCGCCCGAACATCCGGCCAGAGATCGCGTGTTGCTCAGCGGGCCGGCGCGCGCGGCGATTGAGCGGGCATGATCGGCTTCCGTGATTGGGTGCTGCAGGACTGGGAGGTCAACGCCGGCCGCCCCGACTCGCAGTGGCTCCTGGCCTGGTTTCGCCTGGCCCAGTGGGCGATGCACCGCTGGGGTCGGCTGGCGCGCCTCTTCGTCAGCCCCTACTGGCTGATCTCATCTTTGGTGCTCGGCGTCGAACTGCCCGTGACAACGGTCATCGGACCGCGGCTGCGCCTCTACCACCCACACGGGATCGTGCTCAATCCGCACAGCACGCTCGGGAGCGACTGCCACTTGCGCCACGGCGTGACGGTCGGCAACCGGGTCGACCGCGACGGCACCGAGCTCGGCGTGGCGACGCTCGGCGACGCGGTCGACCTGGGCGCCGGCTGCATGGTCATCGGCGACATCCACGTCGGCGATCACGCCCGCATCGGAGCGCTCGCCGTCGTGCTCGCGCCGGTACCCGAGTGGGGTGTCGTCGCCGGCAACCCCGCCCGGCTGATCCGAGTCGAGGCGCCGGACACGTTGGAGGCGCCCGACGCGCTCGAGGCACCGCACACGCTGGCGGCGCGGGAGGCCGTGGAGGCGCGAGCATGACCGGGGAGTCCGCCAGCGTCGTGATCGCCTGCCACACCGAGGATCGCTTCGATTCGCTGCGCGGCGCGATCGAGTCCGCCATGGCGCAGGCTCCGCTCGAGGTCATCGTCGCCGTCGACCACAACCCCGCCCTGTGCGAGCGCCTGCGCGCCACGGAGGAGGACGTCGAGATCGTCGAGCACGACGGCACCCCCGGCGCTTCGGGCGCCCGGAACGCCGGCGCGACGCTCGCGCGCGGCCCGCTGCTGGTCTTCCTCGATGACGACGTCCGCACCCGCCCCGGGTGGCTGCGCGAGCTGACCGCGCCGTTCGCCGACGACAGCGTCGTCGGGACCGGCGGCATGACCGCGCCCGCCTGGCAGGGCCCGCGGCCGGCCTGGTTTCCCGACGAGTTCGGCTGGGTGATCGGCGCCTCGTACTCCGGCCTCCCCGACGACCGCGGCCCCGTGCGCAACGTCTGGAGCGAGAACATGGCCGTGCGGCGCGAGGTCTTCGAGAAGGTGGGCGGCTTCCGCGACGGTTTCGGCAAGGTCGGCCAGACCTCCCGGCCGGAGGACACCGACCTCTGCATCCGGATCAGCGCTAGCGAGCCGAACACCCGTTGGATGTACGTGCCGGCCGCCGTCGTCGACCACGAGGTGCCGCGCGAGCGCTCCACCTTCGCCTTCTTCCTGAAGCGCTGCTACTGGGAGGGCGCGGGCAAGGTCGAGCTCTCGGCCCACCTGGGCGAGGACCGCGATCTCGGCGCCGAGCGCTCCTATCTGCTGCGTACGCTCCCGCTGGCCGTCCTGCGCGACCTGGGCCGGGGTAAGTTCGCGCGGGCGCTGGCCATCATCGCCGGCACCGCGGCCGCGGCCGCGGGCGCCGCCTCGACCGTGCTGCGGTCGGCTCAGCGCACGGTCAGGCGATAGATCGTCACGTCGGCGTTCCGGTAGACCACCGTCCAGCCGGGAGCTGTCGGGAGTGCATGCGCCAGGCGCGTGAAGCCTGCCGGCGCTCCGAAGTAGTTCGCGTAGGCAGCCATGCCGTGGCTGACCACGACGTAGGCGCTCTGATGTCCGAGACCCGCGACCCAGCTCTCGACCTCGGACACATTGCCCTCGTCGAGCCACGCCTCGCCGATCTGCGGGTCGGCGGGCATGACCTTGAGCTCGCGTGCGTTGTAGTCGGCGGTGTCGAGCGCCGGGAAGTCGTCCGCCGCCAGCACGATCAGCGAACCCGGTGGCGTGTGGGCGTAGAGCCATGCGCTCGCCGCCAGCTCGTCGTGAGTGACGGCGTTGACGGCCACGGGTCCGTAGAGGCCCTGGAGGCCTGCGAACAGCGCCGCCCCGCAGACACCGCCGGCCAGCATCCAGCGCAGCAGGGGTCGGCCGAGCTCGTACACGGACCCGGCGATCAGCAGGGCGCACCAGGGCGCCGAGAACAGGTAGACGCGGTAGATCGCCTCGCCCCCGTAGCTCTGGGCCAGGAGCACGACGAAGGGACTGAACGCCAGCACGGCGGTGAAGGCCACACGCCCAAGGGAGCGCCAGCGGCGCGCGATCGCGGCGAGCGCGAGCAGCCACATGCACGCTGCCAGCCCGCGCACGATCAGCGCCGTGGCCGCCTGCGGGCCGCCGTGCGCGGTCCCGCGCGATCCGGACGCGTTCTGGATCGGGTTGCCCCCGCTGAACAGGCCGCCGAAGTTGTGCGCGATCAGACCGTAGCGCGGCGCCAGGTAGCCGCCGGCGATCGCCGCCAGCAATAGCACCAGCCACCACGGGCCGATCAGCCCCAGCACCGCGAGCGCGGCCACGCCGGCCAGCGCGACGTAGGGCGAGAGCTGATGCGCGGCGACGATGGCCAGGAACACCACCGCGACGAGCACGATGGCCACGGCGCGGCGGCCACGCGTCGTCGTCGGTGGCGGCGCGAGCCCGGCCAGCAGCGGCGCCCGCAGTCGCGCGAGCCAGCCGCGGGGCTCGACCGGCGCCGGCCGGCGCAGCCAGCGCACGAGCACGAGCACGAGACCGAGCCAGAGCAGATAGGCGAATGCCTGCGGGGACAGGTAGTCCTGTCCGACCCAGGAGATCAGGCCCTCGTAGAGGAGCACCGCGAGGTAGGCGATCCGGCGCTGCCCGCTGAGCAGGCGGAAGGTGGCCAGCAGCACGAGCGCCTCGGCCAGCTCGAAGGCCAGCGGCGTCCAGGTGGCGAAGGTCTGCGGGCCGACGTGGGCCAGCGCGCTGAGCGCCGCCGTGGCGGCGAACAGCGCCGGCCACTGCTGGTAGATGCTCGATGTGTCGGTTACGCGTCCGTTCTGTCCCAGCGCCAGGGCGACGCCGATGTGCTTGTAGACCCAGGCGTACTCGGGAGTCCCGTAGACGATCGGCACCGTCGCGTGGATCGCCACGATGACCGCGACGATGCCCAGCCCGAGCACCCATCCGCGGGCGTCCGAGCGTTGCAGCTCGATCAGGAAGCCGGTCACCAACATCCCCAGGCCGATCAGGAACCAGGGGTCGGCGCTGGCCAGCAGGCCGTAGGAGCCGATCGCCGGCGGCTTGAGCTGCCCGACACCGAGCGCCCACGCGCACAGCCCGAGCACCAGTACCGCGGGCGGCCCGAGGCTGCGGATCGCCGCCCACCGATGAGTGCGGATCAGGGGACGGGTGAGACTCGGCGAGGTCATCGCCCGTCCGCCCTCCTCAAGCGCGCCAGGCACGAGACCGCGCTCGCCGCCGCGAGCACGAGCAGCGCTCGCGGATGCCATGCCGCCACCCAGATCATGAGCGCGCTGGCGAGGCTGAACGCCGTCAGGCTCAGGACCAGCGTCAGCGCCGCCTGGGCGAGGTCTTCGCCGCTGTCGATCCAGCACATCACGGCGGCGCCCGCGGGGATACAGGCCAGCATCAGCGCCCCGATCAGGGCCAGAGCGGGCAATGGCGCGGTCAGCGTCAGCACCACGGCGGCGACGCTGGCGAGAACGCCGGCGTAGGCGGTCAGCTCGGTGCGCGGCCGGCTCATCGCAGCCTCCGCGCCGGGACCCCGCCGAACAGGACGCCCGGCTCGCAGTCACGGGTGACCACTGCGCCAGCGGCCACCACGGCCCCGGCACCGATGCTCACGCCGGGCAGAATCGTCGCCCGGGCGCCGATCCAGCAGCCGTCGCCGATGCAGACACCACGCTGCTCGCGCTCGCGCCCGACCTCGCCGCCGGCGCCGACGGGATGGGTGGATGTGAGCACCAAGACCTCGGGGCCGAGCAGGCAGTCACGACCAATCTCGATCCGCCCGGCGCCCTCGAACCAGCACCCAGCGTTGACGTAGGACCCGGTGCCGATACTCACGTCGGTCGATTCAAAGGTGCAGCGCTCGAGTCCGTAGACCATCGCGCCGATCCGCACTCCGCCCCACCGCAGCAGTCCGCGCCTGAGCGCCAGCGGCAGCAGCGGTGAGGTGACGAGGTGGCCGCGGCGCAGCCATCGCAGCGCCCCGCGGGCGTCGTCGGGCAGCGTCCCGAGCGCCGCGGCGCGCGGCCGTGCGAGCTGGGCGGCCGACAGCGGCGGTACGCCGGCGGGGCTCATACAGCCTCCACCAGCCGACCGCGTCGCACGCGGCGTAGCGCCAGCGGCGCCATCACCGCGGCGGCGAGCGCCTGCGTGGCGAGGTTCGCCCAGCCACCGGCGACCAGCCCGACCCGCGGCAGCGCCAGCAGGGTCAGGCCCAGCATCATCGCTCCCGCGACCCCCTGGATCGCGGCCAGCAGCCACACCCGCTGATCCAGCCAGGCCAGCGTGCTGTAGACCGCCACCAGCGCGGCGAACGGCGCGCTGAGGCCGATCAGCCGCAGGAGCGCGGCGCCGTTGGCGGCGTAGCGCGGGCCGGCCAGCGCCAGCAGCGGCCGGGCTCCGAGCACGCACACGAGCAGCGCCCCGAACGCGACACCCGCCCACAGCAGCAGGCTCCGTCGCAGCAGCGCGTCGGGGTGCCCGTGCGCGCCCGCGGTCTCGACCACGAACGACGAAGCGACGTTCCACAACAGGAACGTGATCCCCATGCAGATCAGCCACGGCAGCGTGAAGTACGCGGCCTGTGCCGGGCCCAGCTGCCACAGGACCAGCAGCGGCATCAGCTGCACGGTCGCGGTCGTGAACACGTTGCCGACGTACTCGCCGGCGACGAACGAGACCAGGCGGCGGCGGCCGGGAAGCCGGCCCTCGACGGCACGCAGCGCGGGCAGCACACGCGCGAACAGCAGCCGGGTGACCACGACCACGGCGACGGCTGCCGGCACCACCCACGCGACGACGATCGCACCCGGCGCTGCGACCATCACCAGCAGCGCCAGCAGCACCAGCTTGGCGGCGGCGAAGGAAACGTTCTCGACCGGGACCCACGGGGCCAGGCGCAGGCCGGTCAGGACCGAGTCCTGGAGCGCGAAGATCGCCAGCACGGCAACGCCGAGCGCAAACAGCACCCGTGGCTCCCAACCGCCAGTCACGACGCGAGCGCCCGGACCGCTCAGCACGAACACGGCCGAGATCACCAGCGCGACGCCGACGACGGTCAGGTACGCCCGGCGGATCAGGATCGCGCACAGCCGCCCCGCCGTCGGCAGCAGGCGGATGAAGATGTTCGTCAGGTTGAGTTGCGAGATCGTGGCCAGCAGCGTCAGGGCCGCCACGGCCGCGGCGGCACGCCCCACGATGACGGGTGACTTCAGTCGGGCCGCGACGACCCAGAACACGAGCCCGAGCGCGTTCGTCACCACCGTCGCGGTCATCAGCGATGCCGCGTTCACCGTCAGCGACTTGCGCCGTCGCGGCAGCCTCACGGCGACCACCTGAAGCGACTGCGCAGGTATGCCGCCGGGCCGGCGAGCATCCCGCGCAGCTCCAGGCGCGCCAGCTCTCGTGTGCGAGGATCGGCTTCGATCCGGGAGTCGAGCTTGTTCCGGTAGCCGCCACCCAGGGCGAGAGCCCCGCGCGGAACGGTCCCGAGCATGCGGCCGAGGTGACGCGGGTCCTCCAGCACCAGCGCCAGCAGCAGGGCTCCGTAGCCGACGCCGTAGCCCTCGACCTGGCGCTGCAGAGCATCGTCCCCGCGCCGGTGGCTGTGGTGGACCGTGGCCGCGGGCTCGAACCCGACGCTGTGCCCGCGCCACACCGTGCGCGCGAACATCACCAGGTCCTCGCCGCCGCGCGCCGGCGTCCCGGCGCCGAGCGCCAGGTCGAACGCGCCGAGCTCGCGCAGGGTCTGCGCCCTGAAGGCCATGTTGGCCCCGGGCCCGAAGCTGCCCGCGGCGTACAGCGAGAAACTGCGCACGAGCCGCCCGTCGTCGGCGAACGCGTCGACGGTGGCGGGCCGCAGGAGCGAGCGCAACCCGGGCGCGTGGCGCAGCCGGTGCGAGACGGGCGTAAACGTGCGCGGCCCGAAGCCGCCGTAATACTCCTCCAGCGCGACCTGCGCCGGTGTTTCGAGCTCGCCCGGCAACGCGAGCCCGGTCACGCACGCCTCGTCGGGATGGTCACGGAAGCGCAGGGCGATGGCCAGCAGCCACTCGGGGTCCACGATCACGTCGTCGTCGGTGAACGCGACGATCTCCCCGTCCGCCTCCACGAGCCCCCGGTTGCGCGCCGCCGAGATCCCCGGCCGCGGCTCGCACACCA
>JADGPO010000168.1 GCA_017882405.1 Solirubrobacteraceae bacterium
CCACCCGGTCGATCCCGGCAGTCACCACCTGCCGGCGCGAGTACTTGACCGCCGCCAGGCCGGCCGCCTCGTCGGCCAGCTTCATGATTACCCCGCCGTGGATGTTGCCGGACCCGTTGGCGTCTGTCGGACCCATCCAGTGCGCGAGCAGCACCTGCGACTCGGCGACCGGTTTGGGCTCCATGCGACGATCCTAATCGCCCATGGCCGCTAGGCTTCAGGGGCCAGTACAGCTATAGCTAAAGGGAGGATGCGATGCCGGGCCTTTCCGGGCGCATGTCCACCGTCGTCAAAGCAAAGATCTCAAAGCTGCTCGATCGCGCCGAGGACCCCGGCGAGACACTCGAGTACAGCTACCAGAAGCAGATCGAGTTGCTCCAGAACGTCAAGAAGGGCATCGCCGACGTCGTCACGTCGAAGAAGCGGCTGCAGCTGCAGGAGGAGAAGCTCCAGCAGCAGGTCGTGAAGCTCGACACCCAGGCTCGTCAGGCGTTAGCCGCCGGCAACGAGGATCTCGCCCGGATGGCGCTGGAGCGCAAGAACGTCGCGCAGACCGAGCTGCAGTCGCTCGACTCGCAGGTCGCCCAGCTCGAGCAGCAGCAGGAGCAGATGACCGCCTCCGAGCAGAAGCTGCGGACCAAGATCGAGCAGTTCCGCTCCAAGAAGGAGGTCATCAAGGCCCAGTACTCCGCCGCCGAGGCGCAGGTCAAGATCTCCGAGGCCGCCACCGGCGTGGGCGAGGAGATGGCCGATGTCGGCCTGGCGATGCAGCGAGCGCTGGACAAGACCGAGAACATGAAGGCCCGTGCCGATGCCGTGCAGGAGCTCGAGGCGGCCGGCACGTTCGAGGACCTGACCCAGATCGGGCCCGGCGAGGACGACATCGATCGTCAGCTCAAGCAGCTCTCCAGCACCAGCGAGGTCGACGACGACCTGGCCAAGATGAAGGCCGAGCTCGGCAGCGGCGCCTCTGCCGGATCCCTGGGCGCCGGTGACGGCTCGGGGGCCGGTCAGCAGGGGCAGTCGGCGTGATCGTCCGGATCTCGACGGAGGGGCAGTACGAGGTCTCGGACGACGACATCGAGGAGCTCAACAAGCTCGACAACGCCGCCGTCGACGCGTGCGGCTACTCCGACGAGGAGCACTTCCGCAAGGCGTTCGACCAGCTGCTGGACCTGGTGCGCGCCAAGGGTACGCCCGTGCCCGACGACGACCTCTACGGGTCGGACATCATCCTGCCCCCGCCGGATGTCTCACTGGCGGAGGCGCAGGAGGAGTTCCAGGGCGAGGGCCTGATCCCGGGCTGAGCCCGGATCGTCGCTCCGGTCGCCTCAGACCGTCGGCGCTGCCGCCGGCTCCTTGCTCTGGATCCACTTCGACACGCAGGGGATCTTTGACGTGTCACAGCGGCCCGAGTACTTCTGGGCGATCTCGGTGACCTCGGAGAGGAGGTCGTCCTGGAGTCGGATCGGGTCGAGGCCGAGCTCGAGCAGGTGGTCGTTGGCGACGAACAGCTCGTTCTCGACGGCCTCCTTGCGCGGGTTGTCGACATAGTCGATCTCGGCACCGGTGAGGCTGGAGACGAGCTTGGCGAGGTCCACGACGCGGTGGGTCTCGGTCATCTGGTTGAACACGCGGACGCGCTCGCCGGGATCCGGCGCGTTCTCGATCGCCAGCTGGATACAGCGCACGGTGTCCTGGATGTGGATGAAGGCGCGCGTCTGACCGCCGGTGCCGTGGACCGTGAGGGGATAGCCGACCGCGGCCTGCATGAGGAAGCGGTTGAGCACGGTGCCGTAGTCGCCGTCGTAGTCGAAGCGGTTGATGAGGCGCTCGTCGAGGCGCGTCTCGGCGGTCTGCGTGCCCCACACGATGCCCTGGTGCAGGTCGGTGACCCGGGTCCCGTCGTTCTTGTTGTAGAACGCGAACAGGAGCTGGTCCTGGGTCTTGGTCATGTGGTAGACGCTGCCCGGGTTGACCGGGTACAGGATCTCCTGCTCGACCTCGGTGCCCTCGTCGGTATCGATCTTGACTCGCAGGTAGCCCTCGGGAATCTTCACCCCGGCCGTGCCGTAGCCGTAGACGCCCATCGTGCCGAGGTGGACGACGTGCGCGTCTGACTCGGCCTCGACCAGCGCGGCCAGCAGGTTGTGGGTCGCGTTGACGTTGTTGTTGACCGTGTAGCGCTTGTGCCACGAGCTCTTCATCGAGTAGGGCGCGGCGCGTTGCTCGGCGAAGTGCACGACCGCGTCGGGCTGCCAGTCGGTGAGCAGGTCCAGCATCACGCGGTAGTTGTCGGCGACGTTGAAGCGGTGAAAGTCGATTCTGTTGCCGGTCAGCTCGCGCCAGGCCTCCAGGCGGGTCCCGATCGGCTTGATCGGCGTCAGCGAGTCGGCCTCGAGCTCGACGTCGGCGTTGCGGCGGGCCAGGTTGTCGACGATCGCGACGTCGTGGCCGCAAGCCGAGAGGTGCAATGACGTTGGCCAGCCACAGAAGCCGTCACCACCGAGAATCAGAATGCGCAAGGTTTCTCCTTGAAGTCGTCCATCGCGATCAGCTCGCGCTCGCCGAGATGCAGCGCTGCAGAGGGTCTGGCCTGGGTCGAGGGGGGCGCAGACCTGAGCCGATCAGGGTAGCGCACGGGTCGACGATTGCCCGCGCCTACAGGAGATTTAGGGTCCGCGGACCCTTACTCCTCCGTCAGCGACTGGTTACAGTCGCCAGCACGGCGTCCGTCGCGCGCGCGGTGCGCTCCCAGCTCAGCTCGGCGGAGCGCCGCAGGCCGGCCTCGCGCAGCCGGCCGCGCAGCGCTACGTCGCCGACGGCGTCCTGCAGCGCCGTGGCGACCGCGTGCGGATCGTCGGGATCGACCAGCACCGCGGCGTCGCCGCAGGTCTCGGGCAGCGCCGCCCGGTTGGCTGCCACCACCGGGACTCCGCAGGCCATCGCCTCCAGGCAGGTGAGGCCGAAGCCCTCGTAGAGCGAGGGGAGCACGAACGCTCGCGCCCCCGCGTACAGACCCGGGAGGTCGGCATCGTCGACGTAGCCGATCGAGCGCAGTCCGGGGATCGCCCCCGACGCCGAGAAGTACGGCCGGTCGTCGCCCGCCCACACCAGGTCGATTCCCTCGGCGGCCAGTCGCTGCGCCGCCACCGCCAGCGACGGCAGGTTCTTGCGCCGGTCGGCGGTGGCGATCGTCAATACGTAGGGCCGATGCAGGCCTTGCCGGTTGGCCACCTGCTCGTGGTCGACGCCGGGGTGAAAGCGCTCGCTTACGCCGCCGGGGACCACATGCAGCCGCGCCGGGTCCAGCCCGGCCAGCGAGACCAGTTCCCTGTGTGAGAACTCGGAGACCGTGATCACGGCCAGCGCGCGGCGGGCCGCGGTCAGGCCGAAGCGGCGGTGCCACAGCACGTAGGCGGTCGAGTACGCGTCCGGCTCGCGCAGCACGGCGGCGTCGTGTATCACCAGCACGTTGCGAGGCCAAGCCAGCGGCGCGAGGTTGGCGGGGGAGAAGACCAGAGCAGCTTGCGCTCGCCGGGCGAGTGCCGGCAGCACCAACTGCTCCCATCCCTGGGCAGCCTGGCGCCGGCGCGCGCAGCGCGGAGGCTGCACGATGCGGTAGCGCCGCGGGTCCAGCGTGTGCAGCCGAGCGGTCACCTCGGCCGTCCAGCGCTCGACCCCGGTGATCGTCGGGCGCGTCGCCGCGCGAGCGTTCAGCAGAATCGGGCCGGGCCGGCTCAGATCGGAGTTCCCCACAGGGGGAACCACCGGGAGAGCTCGGGCTCGATCGGAAGCTCCGAGCTCAGCTGGGCCTTGAGCACGAGCTCGCGCTCGTTGTCGCGCTGCTTATCCCCGGCGGGCGCGAACGGGTAGAAGGCGCCCCGCTTGAAGTTGTAGATCAAGTACACCGGCCGGCCCCGGGAGTCCTGGAACGCGAACACCGCGCACAGCAGGCGCTCTCCGTAGCCGCCGCCCTCCAGTGCGGTGGAGACGGCGTTGATGCCCACCACCAGGTCGTCGAGGCCGGAGCCCCGCAGCACCAGCCAGCTGAAGCCGTAGCTGTCCTCGAAGGTCTCCACCTGGGTGGCGCTGTCGGATGCCGTCGCCCGGACGACCTCCTCCATGTCGCGCACGATCTGGGTGAAGTCGGCGGTGGCCAGCGACTGGAACACGATCGCCGCGCTTCCCCGGCTGGTGATCTCCAGCGTGGTCTCCATCGTCACGTAGGCCGTGGTCATGGCGAACAGGCGATCCGGGGCCGGCTTGGCCAGCTTGCGCTTGCCGGTGATGACGTCCAGGAAGCCCACCGCGGCGGCCCCTAGGCCGATGCGCCCTGCAGCTGGGACTCCAGCCGCGAGAGGGCCGCCAGCCGCTGCTCCAGCGACGGATGGGTGGAGAACAGCGTGGCCACGCTCTGCTTGACCTTCGGCGGGAAGATGTAGAAGGCCGCCAGCTCGCTGGAGGCGGCGCGTAGGTCTTGCTGAGGTATCTGGTCCATCTGGCCGCTGATCTTGAGCAGCGCCGAGCTGAGCGCGCTGGGCCGTCCGGTGATGATCGCCGAACCCCGATCGGCGGCGAACTCGCGGTAGCGCGAGAGCGCCTGCAGCAGCACGAACGAGATCACGTAGACCAGACCCGCGACCAGGATGACGACGATCGCCCCCGGTCCGTTGTCGTCGTCGCCGCCGCCGCCGCCGAGGGCACCGCCGAACCAGAAGCCCATCTGCACGATGAACGCGGCGATCGAGGCGAAGAAGCTGGCGATCGTCATCACCATCACGTCGCGGTTCTGGATGTGGGTGAGCTCGTGGGCGAGCACCGCCTCCAGCTCTGACTGGTTGAGCAACTGCAGCAGGCCGGTGGTGACGCACACGGTCGCCTTGCTGGGAGACCGTCCCACGGCGAACGCGTTGGGCATCGGCGTATCTGCGATCGCCAGGGGCGGCATCGGGAGGTTGGCCTGGATGCACAGGCGCTCGACGATCGTGTGCAGCTCCGGCGCCTCCTGGGGGGTGACCTCGCGGGCGCCCATCGAGGCGAGCGCGAGCTTGTCCGAGGTGAAGTACTGCACGAGGAACAGCGCGCCGGCGATCACCGCTACCGTGACCGCGCCCGCGCCGGCGGCGATCAGCACGGCGATCAGGATGACGTAGACGAGCCCGAGCAGGAAGATCGTCAGCAACATCCGCGTTTGCAGGCCGCGATCGCGGCCGAATGACCTGGGGGCTGGCATGGCCTTCAAGAGTTTCGCAGAATGTCTTAGCGGGGCTTGAAGGAAACCGATGAGTTTCCCACCATCCCGCTACGCCCGACCCTTCGCCGGACGCGCGCGCAGGCCGAGCGCCTGCTCGACGAACCGCAGGCTGACCGCCTGCAGCTCGGCGTCGTGCTGGATCGAGCGATGGTGGCCGCCGGGCACGGCGATCAGGCGGCTGCCGGGCACCGTGACGGCCTGGGCGAGTTCACGGGAGTGCTGGATCGGGACCTGCTCGTCGCCCTCGGCATGCAGCAGGAGCAGCGGCGCGGTCAGCGCCGCCACGGCCCGCTCCAGCTCGTGCTCTGCCAAGAACGCGTCCAGCGCCTCGGCGTCGACGGCGAACGAGAAGCGCCCGGCGGCCAGGCCGCGCCGCAGTCCGGTGGCGCTGGCCGGGCAGATCGCCACCACGGCCTGGGCCTGAGCGGGGCCGGCGGAGAGGATCGCCAGGTAGCCGCCCATGCTCGACCCGCGCAGCGCCAGCGGCGCCCGCTCGTCGCCCAGCCGGGCTCGCAGCAGCGCAGCCATCCCTACCACGTCGTCGAGCGCCTGCGCGGCCATCGGCCCGTCGCTCTCGCCATGGCCGCGGGCGTCGAAGCAGATCGTGGCCAGGCCGAGCGCGAGCGCGGCGCGGGCGAAATCGTGGTGGCTCTCCTTGGCCGAGCCGGCTCCGTGCAGGACCACGACTCCGGCCTTGGGGACAGGAGGCAGCCAGAGCGAATAGGCGAGGCCGTCGACACGTCCGGTCTCGGTGGGAAGCGGGGGAGTGACGGTGCGCGTCGCCCACACCATATCTTTTGGCTCATGGCCGCCATCTCGTCCTCGCAGCTCTCGCACGTCTACCCGCAGGGCACCCGCGTCAACGAACGCGGCCGCCTGGAGCTGGGCGGCTGCGACGCCGTGGAGCTGGCCCGCGAGTACGGGACCCCCGTCTACGTGGTCGCCGAGGACGACCTGCGCAGCCGCGCCCGAGCGTTCGTCGGCGCGCTCTCGGCTCGCCACGCCGACTTCGACGTGCTGTTCGCCTCCAAGGCGTTCCCCTGCACCGCTATCTACCGGCTGCTGGCGCAGGAGGGGCTGTCTTGCGACGTCGCTTCTGGTGGCGAGCTGGCGCTGGCTCGCGCCGCCGGGATCGATCCCGGCCGGCTCTATCTGCACGGCAACGCGAAGTCGATCGCGGAACTGCACGAGGCGCTGCAGGCCGGGGTCGGACACGTGGTCATCGACTCCTTCGACGAGCTGGCGCGCGTGGCCCAGATCGCCGCCGAGAGAACGGTTCGGCAGGATGTGCTGATCCGCGTCACCCCGGGTGTCGCGGGGGACACCCACGCGGCGATCTCCACCGGCCAGGCCGACTCCAAGTTCGGTTTCTCGATGGAGGCTGCGCGCGAGGCGATCGAGCGTCTCGCCGGAATGCCTTCGCTGAACCTGGTGGGGCTGCACTTCCACATCGGCTCGCAACTGATGGAGCTGGAGCCGTTCCGCGCGGCCGTGCGGGCGATCGCCACGCTCGGCGACTTCCCCGTCTACAACCTGGGCGGTGGGCTGGGAGCGGCCTATCTGCCAGACCAGCATCCTCCCGACATCGAGCAGTACGTGGAGGCCATCGTCGACGCGCTGCATTCCGAGCTGGGGGCCGACAAGCGGCTGCTGCTGGAGCCGGGGCGCGCGCTGGTCGCCAACTCGACCGTCACGCTGTACACCGTGCAGACCATCAAGCACAACGTCTCCACCTGGGTGGCCGTCGACGGCGGCATGTCCGACAACCTGCGGCCGATGATGTACGGGGCGCGCTATGAGACCCTGGTCGCCGACCGGGCGCTGGCGCCCGCCGTGACGCGCTGCCACGTGGCCGGCAAGCACTGCGAATCAGGCGACGTGATCGTGCGCGACGCTCTCCTCGCCAATCCCGCCGTGGGGGACACGGTGGTCACACCCGTCACCGGTGCCTACGGCTACGCGATGGCCAACAACTACAACGGCGTGCCTAGGCCGCCGGTGGTGTTCGTGCGTGACGGCTGCGCGCGCCTGGCGGTGCGCCGCGAGACGTATGCCGACCTGATGAGCCGTGACGTGAAGCCGTGAGCGCCTCCGCGGACGGGTCCGTCCCCGTCAAGCGCTTCCGGGTGGGACTGCTCGGCCACGGGACGGTCGGCTCGGCGTTCGCCGAGCTGCTGCCGCAGCACGCCGACCGGATCGCGCGCATCACCGGGCTGCGTCCTGAGCTGTCAGGCGTGCTGACCCGCAGCCGCGGCGGATCTTTCGAGCAGCTGCTGGCCGAGTCTGACCTGATCGTCGAGCTGATGGGAGGCCTGGAGCCGGCGCGCACGTGGCTGCTGTCCGCGATGCAGGCGGGTCGGCATGTCGTCACCGCCAACAAGCAGCTGCTCTCTCACCACGGCGAGGAGCTGTGGGAGGCGGCGAGGGTGCAGGGAGTTCAGCTGCGCTTCGAGGGCGCGGTGGCCGGCGTGGTGCCGGTTATCCGGGTGCTGCAGGAGTCGCTGGCGGGGGCGACGATCGAACGGGTGCACGGGATCGTCAACGGCACCACCAACTTCATCCTCACCGAGATGGCGCGCACCGGGGCGACGTTTCCCGAGGCCCTGGCCGACGCGCAACGGCTCGGCTACGCCGAGGCTGATCCGAGCGACGACGTCGACGGGCGCGACGCGGCGGCGAAGATGGCGATCATCGCCCGGCTGGCGTTCGAGACGCCGGTGCACATCGACCAGGTGCGCTACGAGGGAATCGAGCGGATCCAGCCCGACGACCTGGAGTACGCCCGCGATCTGAACCTCGGGCTGAAGCTGATCGGGACCGCCGAGCGGATCGGCGCCGATGGGCTGGCGGTCAGCGTCTACCCGGCGTTTCTGTACCCCGGCCACCCGCTGGCGTCGGTCAACGGGCCGTTCAACGCGGTCACGATCGAGTCCGAGGCGATCACCGAGATCACCATGTCGGGACCGGGAGCGGGAGGGCCGCAGACCGCGTCAGCGGTGCTGGGCGATGTGATCAGCGCGATGATCCCGCCGGCCTCCACGCCGCCCGTCACAGAGTCGCTGAAGATCGTCTCCGACGTCGTCTCGTCGTTCTACCTGCACCTGGAGGTCGCCGATGAGCCCGGGGTGCTGGCGAGCGTGGCGCAGGTCCTGGCGCTCCAGGATGTGTCGGTCAAGTCGGTGGTGCAGAAGGGGATGCGCGACCAGGCCCGGCTGGTGATGGTCGTCCACCCGGTGCTGGAGTCCCGCTTCGCGGCGGCGATGGAGCTGATCGCCGGCCTGGAGATCATGCGCGCCCCGCCGCGCGCGATCCGCGTGATCGAGGAGGAGTTCGGCTGATGCCTGGACTTATCGAGCGCTACCGCGAGCGACTGCCGTTTGCGCCCGAGGACCCGGTGGTGTCCCTGGGGGAGGGGAGCACCCCGTTGGTTCATGCGCCGGGACTGTCGGAACGGGTGGGCGCCGAGGTGTGGTGCAAGCTCGAGGGGCTGAATCCGACCGGCTCGTTCAAGGATCGCGGCATGACCTGCGCCGTGTCGGCAGCGGTGCGCGAGGGCGCCCAGGCGATCGTGTGCGCGTCCACGGGCAATACCGCCGCAAGCGCGGCGGCCTACGCGGCGCGGGCGGGGATCCGCTGTGCGGTGATCGTGCCCGAGGGCAAGATCGCCACCGGCAAGCTCGCGCAGGCGCTGATGCACGGTGCTCAGGTGATCGCGCTGCGTGGCAACTTCGACGTGGCGCTCAAGCTGGTCCGGGAGCTGGCCTCAAATCATCCGATCGCGCTGGTGAACTCGGTCAACGAGTTCCGGATCGAGGGGCAGAAGACGGGCGCGTTCGAGGTCGTCGAGTCGCTGGACGGCGGGCCCGACGCCGTCTGCATCCCCGTCGGCAACGCCGGCAACATCACCGCCTACTGGCGGGGCTTCTCAGAGATTCTCCCGCCCACCCACAGCCCGCGGATGCTCGGCTTCCAGGCCGAGGGCGCGGCGCCGCTCGTTCTCGGTGCCCCCGTCGAGCACCCGGAGACCGTCGCGAGCGCGATCCGGATCGGCAACCCCGCCCGCTGGGAGGACGCGATGAACGCGATGGTCGCCTCCGGCGGGGCCGTCAAGGCCGTGTCCGATCAGCAGATCCTGTCCGCCTACCGGCTGCTGGCCTCCACCGAGGGGATCTTCTGCGAGCCGGCGTCGGCGGCGAGCGTGGCCGGCCTGCTGGTCCACGGGGCGGGCGACGCGCGGCGGATCGTGTGCGTGCTCACCGGCAACGGGCTCAAGGATCCGCAGACGGCGCTGGGCGAGGCGGGCGCCGTCGTGTCCTGCGATCCCGAGCGGGCCGCGGTGGAGCACGCGGTTCTGGGATGACGCTGGGCCGCCGGCGTCTGGTGCGGGTGCCGGCGTCGACCGCCAACCTGGGGCCCGGCTTCGACGTGATGGCCGCGGCGCTGGCGCTGCACCTGGAGCTGGAGGTGGTGGAGACGGGGGAGTTCGCGGTCGTCTCCGAGCTCGAGGGCGTGCCCCTGCACCGCGACAACCTGGTGGTGCGCGCGTTCGAGCGTCTGCATCCGGCCGATGACTTCGAGTTCCGGATCGCCTCGCAGATCCCGATGAGCGGGGGACTGGGCTCCAGCGCGGCCGCGACCCTGGCCGGTCTGATGGCCGCCGACCACCTGTTCGAGCTCGATGCCGACATCCGCGGGCTGGCCACCGAGCTCGAGGGCCATCCCGACAACATCGCGGCCTCACTGCAGGGCGGATTCACGATCTGCGACGGGCCGGGCGCGCACCGCTTCGAGCCGCCGATGGGACTCGAGGCCGTGCTGGTGGTGCCCGCCGACGCGATGCGCACCGCTCAGTCCCGCGCGGCACTGCCGGCGCAGGTGCCGATGGCGGACGCCGTGTTCAACGTCGCCTGCGCGGCCACGCTCACGCTGGGTCTGGCCACCGGCGACTGGGACCTGATCTCCGCCGGGCTGCGCGACCGGCTGCACCAGCCCCACCGGGCGCATCTGTTTCCCCGCTCGGCGCAGCTGCTGGAACGGGCCCCGTCGCTGGGGGCGCTGGGGGCCACGATCTCCGGCGCCGGCCCGACCGTGCTCGTGTGGTGCCACTACGAGCAGACGGCCGCCGTCGTCGGGCGCCTCCATGGCGAGACCGAGGGGTGGGCGACCGTGATCCGGGCCCCATTCGAGACCCAGGGCGCCGACGTGCGCGAGCTCTGAGAACCTCTTGCCTATCCCGTCGCTCAAGCACACGCCGGGAGACATGCTCGCCAACACTCGGCGGCATCCGGTCGCGGGGTCGATGTCGCCGGGGGGCAGTACCGTCTCTGGCGATGATCGACGAGCGGGTGATCGCAGAAGCTGCGCGCCGTTTGGCGGCCGCGGCGCCCGGTGCACGGG
The DNA here is from genome assembly GCA_017882405.1 of Solirubrobacteraceae bacterium. The sequence goes on from JADGPO010000168.1 coordinate 10,655, forward strand.
TGATTCTGTTCGGCTCACACGCGCGGGGGGAGGCCGCGCTGCACAGCGACCTTGACTTCCTGGTCGTGGAGCCCGAAGTCGATGACGATGGGGGAGAGGCCGTACGTCTGATGCGCGTCTTGCGTGATCTGCGGGTGCCCGCGGACGTGATCGTGGTGAGCGAACGCTACGCCGAGGACTGGCGTGATGTTCGCGGCACGCTCGTGCACGCCGCGCTTTCGCAAGGCCGCGTGCTCGCCGGCTGATGGCCGACCATCGGGACCTCGCGCGCGAGCTGCTTGCCCGCGCACGTGACGACGAGCTTGCGGCCCAAGCGCTGCTGCGCGTCGGCGAGGTATCCGACGTGATCGTCGCCTTTCACGCACAGCAGGCTGTCGAGAAGGCGCTCAAGGCCGCGCTCGCATCGATCGGTGCCGAGTTTCCCTTCACCCACGATCTCGGGCTGCTGATGCAGCTCTGCGAAGACGCCGACCTCGACCTGCCCAATTCACTGGCGGAGGCGGATCTGCTCACGCCGTATGCCGCCCAACTGCGCTACGGAAGCTCCCAGTCCGCAACGGTCAGTCGCGCTCAGGCGCTCGAGTTTGCGATCGAGGCGAGGAGCTGGGCGGCGAGTCTGGTGTGACGGGAGCGGCGTCGTCCCGGCGACTCCGGGTCTGGGAGGGGCGTGGGATTCCGTGGTCGGTTTCCAGTACCGATCGCACATAGCCCGTGGTCGGCGCCCTTGAGCGGCACAGAGGTGTCGTTCTGGCCACGCCCGCTCGCCACCGACATCACGTCCGATGGCGGCAGCGCTCGCGCCTCAGCCCCGAGAAACTCAATCCCAGCCTGAATCGCGTCCGGCTACTGGCCCCGTCGCGAGCTAACCGCCGCCGCCCGGGAACAGGCCGCCGACGCCGCCGCCCGGGAACCCACCGCCCCCGCCCAGGCGGTGCTGCCAGACGGCCTTCGCGCCCAGGTCACCGGTGTGGAAGCAGTAGTACAGGCTGGCGAGCGCGAACACGGCCACGAGCACGCGCAGCGCCCCGCTGAGAACGGCCTGCGAGCGAACGGCGCCGAGCGCCCCGTCGACCGGGCCGACGCCGGTGACGCGCGGACCGGCGGTGCGGAACACCGCGACCGCGATGAGGAGCAGTGCGGTGAAGGCGAGCTCGAGGGCGCGCAGCCTGTCGGCGGCGCTGGCGTGCTGGGCGACGATCCCCGAGCCCTGAAGGTGCAGGTCGTTGCGCAGCTGCTTGCCGGAGCCGATCGTCAGGTTGGTGGCGCCGAGCGCCACGACGGCGACGAGGCCGATCCACACACCGTTACGGGCGAACAGCCGCGGCCATGCGGCGAGCACGAGCGCGCCGGTCGCCGCGACCGGGATCAGGATCACGGGAACGTGCAGGAACAGCGGGTGTGCCGGCAGTCCGCTGTAGATCGTGTTGATCTGGAGCGGGATCAGCACGAACGTGAGCAGGGCCAGGATGGCGAGCGCCCACTCGGGGTTGATCGTCCGACGATCGCCCGTCACGGCAAGGTTCTCGGTGGCCATGGCGGCGAACCCTCCGGTACTCGTTGAAGAGTCACCTAAACCGGCGTTCCCAGCCGGCCGGGCGTCAGGCGCTGGCCTGGGCAGGCTGGGCCGCGCGCAGCAGCTCGCTCACCCGCTTGCGCGGCTTGTCCTGGCCGAGCCGCTTGAGCAACTCGTCGGCGACCGCCAGGTAGTCCACGCCCAGGTCGGGCCGGTAGTCCAGGATCGACACGGCCCGCTCGGCCGACTCGGCGTAGGCGATCGACGAGCGGATCGTCGTCTCCACGAGCTTGTCTCCAAAGTGCTGGCGCAGCGAATCGAAGGCCTCGCGCGAGTGGCGGGTGCGCATGTCGGCGATGTTGAGGACCACGCCCAGCCACTGCAGATCCGGGTTGAGGCTGTCGCGCGCCAGTTCGATCACCTGGAGCGCCTGCTCGACGCCCTGGAGGGCGAAATACTGCGCCTCGGCCGAGAGCAGCGCGTAGTCGGAGGCGACCAGCGCGTTGACCGTCAGCAGGCCGAGCGCCGGCGGGCAGTCGATCAGGACGAGGTCGTAGTCGACGGCGACCTCGCGCAGGGCCTTCTTGAGCGTGAGCTCGCGGCCCATCTTGCCGCCGAGGGCCAGCTCGGACTCGGCCAGTCCGAGGTTGGCGGGGATGATCCCGTCGTGGATGGCGTCGCGCGCCTTGGCGCGGCCCGAGAGGACATCGCCGATCGTCGGCGAGGCATCCGGATCGACGTCGAGGTAGTCCGACAGGTTGGCCTGAGGGTCGAGGTCGACGGCCAGCACGGCGAGCCCGATGCGGCGAAAGACATCGGTCAGCGTGCGCACCGTCGTCGTCTTGCCCGTGCCGCCCTTCTGGGAGAGAACCGCGATCGTGGTGCTCATCGAAGCCGGACTATAGGCGAGCCGCGGTGGTCGGGACCTTGGCCCCGCGTACAGTCTGCGAACGGGGGCAGCGAGTCAGCTGGACGAGGTCTCGGTCGACCCCTCCAGGCGCATCCCGGAGACCACCGGCACGTCGATGAAGTGCAGGTGGTGGCGGCCGATCACGACCTCGTCGGCGTCGGCCAGGGTGCTCCATTCCACCCGCTCGCCGTTGACGAACACGCCGTTGAGGCTGCGATCGTCGAGCACGCGCAGCCCGTCGGGCTGTCGCACGATCAGCGCGTGCCGGCGCGAGACCGTCGGATCGTCGAAGCGGATGTCGGCAGCGAGGCTGCGGCCGATCCGGGTCCACTCGCGTTGCAGCGCGTAGGCGACGATGTCGTCGTCGGAGTGGTAGGCGATGTACTGGCCGGGCTTGTCGAGGGCGCTGCGCAGCTCGTCGAGCCACGACCGGTCCTCTACGTCGACCTCGGCGTCCACGTCCAGGACCGCCTGGTCGCAGGTGGTGAACAGCGAGGCCCGCACGAACTCGGTGCCGCCGCAGTTGGGGCAGGCGGGGAGCTCGTCGGCGGCCTCCAGCGACACCGAGGCGTCGCACTCGGTGCAGCGAAACGTGCCAGTACCCGCGACATTGCCCGACATCCAAGCTTTCACGGCGTCTCCTAGCTGAAGGTCTCGCTCGCACCGCAATTCCGCACCTGGGGTCTCGGGGAAATGCGATGCTCAACGAAGCTTAACGCAATCCAATATTCCATGGACGGCCTAAGCCAGGCCTAAGCCAAACCTCAATCTGGACGATTGATTGAGTCAGCCTCCGCGCCCACCCGGCGCCCACGCCCGGAACCGTTCCCGCCCACCCTCGCCTGAAAGACGTCGCCCAGCGCGCAGGAACGGCGTCTCGCGAGACGAACACAGGGCGCATGACGGCGTCGGCACGCGACATGCTGGACCTGGAGCTGGCGCTGCTGCGCCGCGGTCTGGACGAGCGGCTCGCCGGCTCGGAGCGCTGCACCTGCTGCCATCGCACGCCGCTGGTCGGCGAGCGTGTCTACGTCTATGCCTCGGGCACGATCGCCTGCGAGCTGTGCCGTGCGGGCCAGCGCGACGTTCCGCAGCAGGACCGGATCGTGCACGGGCCCGAGTTCGGTCACACGATGCGGATCATCGACCAGCGCGCCGCTGCCTGAGCCCATCTCGCGGCGAGGAAACAGCGGCCCCTGGCCCTGTGGCCGCCACTAAGATTCCGGCTCGTGGATCCGTTCACCGTCACGACGACGATCGCCAAGCCGCGCGAGCAGGTCTACGAGTACCTGGCCGACATCGCCAACCACGCCGAGTTCACCGACCACTATCTGGTCGACTGGCACCTGACGCGCATGGACTCCTATGGTCCGGGCGCGGGCGCCCGCTTTCGCATCAAGGCGCCGCTGAACCGCTTCTCCTGGGCCGACGCCACGTTCGCCGAGATGCAGCCGCCGTTCCGCATCCTCGAGCGCGGCCGGGGCGGCAAGTACAACCGGATCCGGATGCTCGGGACCTACACGCTGTCGCCGGCCGCCGGCGGAACCACCAAGGTCGAGTACACGCTGGAGACCGAGCCCTCGCAGCTGTCGGACAGGCTGATGGAGGTACTCGGCGGGCGCTCGTGGAACCGGCGCAAGGCCGCCAAGGCGATGCGCCGGTTGCGCTCGATCCTCGAGGACGGCCGGGACCGCGGCAAGCGCGCATCCGTCGAGTCCTCCTAGGTAAACTGCGCCGCCCGTGAGAGCCCGTCGCCTCCTCCTGCTCGTCTACGCGCTGACGCTGGCCGTCGCCCTGACCGCCTGCGGCCACAAGCAGGCGCATCCGTCGTCAGCCGATGCCAACAACGACGGCTCCTACATCGACGCCGGACCGCTCACCTATCAGATGCAGATCTCGCGCGAGCTCAACCAGTACGGCACCGAGGACTCGGCGTACGTCAAGGGGCTGCCGCCCGGAGCGACGGGTCCCACCGCCGATCAGTTCTGGTACGCGGTCTTCCTGCGGGGCCTGAACCAGACCCACCACGATCAGACGACGCTTGACAGCTTCCAGATCACCGACTCGCAGGGGAACACCTATTACCCACTCAAGCTCGATCCGAATGTCAACCCGTTCGCGTGGACGCCGCGGACGCTGGCCCCCAACCAGATCGAGCCCGGCCCCGACACGGTCGCCAGCTATGGCCCCACCCAGGGCGGTCTGTTGCTGTTCAAGCTCAACACGACGGCCTATGCCAACCGGCCGCTCACGCTGTGGTTCCTCGGCTCGACCGGGAAGAAGCTGGGGTCGATCTCACTGAACCTTTGAGACCTTCGGCGGTCCGCCGGACAGCGGCGCTGGTTGGCCTGGCGCTCCTCGCGTCCGCCCTGCTGTTCACCGGGGCTGCGTCGGCGAGGGCCGCCTGGGGCAAGCCGTTCGAGCTCACCAAGCCCGGCTCGCTCGACTATCTGGACCCGCAGCTGGCTTTCTCGGCTCAGGGAGCCGCGGCGGCGACGTTCCAGATCGGCAACGTCGATCAGCCCGGCTCCTCCCAGGCCTATCTGGTGGGCCGCTCGGCTCAGGGCAAGGTCGGTCAGCCGAGTGCGCTCGCCGGCGTCAACCAGGTGCTTTCTCTGGCCTACGACGGTGGCCCCCTGGAGCTGCTGGTCGGCTCCAGCGCCTCCAACCAGAACTGCTGCAGCACCGCCGAGGCGGTCCAGGTCAGCCCGTCGGGTGCTGCCGGCAGGGCGCGCAAGCTCGTCGGCGGTCTGGCCGGCGCCACCCAGGGGCGGCTGGTGAGGCTCGCCGATGGCCAGCTGATGGCCGCGGTGGCCACCGAGCGCGGCGTGTGGGTGCTACAGGCGACGCATGGCAATCGCTTCGGCGGCCCGCACATCGTCTCCGACAAGGGCCAGGAGCCGGTCTCGATGTCGGCCGCCTGGCTCGGAGGGCAGACCTCGATCGTGGCGTGGACGGCCGGCACCGGCGTGATCGGCGCCACCACGCCGCGCAGCGTCTATTACGCCACCGGCTCGCGCAAGCAGGCTCCGCACCACGCCCGCGTGGCGCTCACCGTGTCCGCCGGCCACCGGATCGACGAGCTGGCGGTCATGCGGCGCGACAACGGCGCCACGCTCGCCTGGATCGAGAGCTGGTACGACAAGAAGGGCTTCTACCACTCGCGCGTCGAGGCGGCCGACCTGGCCAAGCACTCGAGCACGCGTGCCCTCTCGCCCGACAACCGCCTGGCCTCCGGGCTGACGGTCGATGACGATGCGGCCGGCGACCAGGGTGCGGCCTGGGAGTCGTGCACGTCCTCCGATTCCTGCACGGTGCAGGCGTCCGGCCGCCCGGCCAAGGGAACTTTCGGCTCCGCCAAGACACTGGGAGCGATCGACCCCTACCAGACGGCCTCATTGACCCTCAGTCCCAAGGGACAGGTGATCATCGGCTGGATACGCGGCGGCTATCCGGTCGCCTCGGTGGGCTTCGGTTCCCCGTCGATTCTGTCCCCGACGAGGTTCGCGACCGACGAGACGGTCGCCTACGGTCCGAAGAACGAGGCATTGGCCGCGTGGACGCAGGGCACGCTGAATCCCAGCGTCGTCGCGGCGGCCTTCCGGGCGAAGTGATCAGTGCTGCAGCGCGGCGGCGATCACGTCGCGCACCGGGGGCGCCGCCGCGGCCCCGCCCGCTCCCTGGTTGGGAAACAGCGCGCCGACCACGATCTTGGGATGGCCGACGGGGGCATAGCCCACGAACCAGGCGTCCGTGTTCTGCGGGTTTCCGGCGTTCGGGTTGCCGCCGGAGTTGGTGGAGGTGTTCTTGAGCTCGGCGGTGCCGGTCTTGCCCGCGACCTCCACTCCCGAGATCTGCGCCGAGGTGCCGGTCCCGTACTGCACGACGGCGACCATCATCTGCTGAACCTGGCGGGCGACCCGGGCGGGGGTGACGCGGATGAAGTGCGGATGCTGGTGGGCCAGCAGCGTGGGGACCGGCCGCCGGCCGCCCATCGCGATCGTGGCCGCGACGTCGGCCATCTCCAGGGGCGTCGCCTGGACCATGCCCTGGCCGATCGCCGAGGAGCCGACCGATAGATCGTCGCCGATGTCGTGCGCGGAGGGGATCGTGCTCTCGGCCACCCCGGGGATCGAGGGCTGTTGGTCGAAGCCGAAGCGCTTGGCGGTGGCCACCAGCCGCGCGCCGCCCAGCTTGACGCCCAGCGGGGCGAAGACCGAGTTGCACGACACCGCGAAGGCGTTTACCAGCGTGCCGCCGCACGCCTCCCCGCTGGCGTTCTGCATGGTGAAGCCGCTGATCGTCGTCTGGGTCTGGATCGGGAAGGTCGTGCTCGGCTTGACGATTCCCGCCTGCAGCGCCCCGGTCGTGGTGATGATCTTCATCGTCGAGCCGGGCGGCTGCACTGAGGAGAAGGCGATTCCGGCGAGCGCCTCCAGCGCGCCCGTGCGCGGGTTCATCACCGTCATCCCGGCGTACTGGCCGCCCAGCGAAGCCACGGCCGCGCGCTCCAGCGAGGGCACGATCGTGGTCTTCACCGGCTTGGCCTGCACAGGCTTGGCGTTGGCCAGCACGCGCCGTCCCGCCAGGAGCTCGCCCCCGAGCTTGCCGGCCAGGCGGTGCTCGAAGATGCGTTCCAGGCCGTCGAGCCCGATCTGCGCGCCCGCGGGGTACCCCAGTGCGTCATAGCGGCTTGCCAGCGCCCGCGGGATCGGCCCCACCGTGCCCACGATCTGGACCGCCACATCATTAATGGGGGAGCTACGGCCGGGGCCGGTGGCGAGCGTCTCACCGTCTGCGGCCAGCAGGGTCCCGCGTGCCGGGAGCTTGATCTGGCGGTTGAGTCGCTCGCCCGGGCGCAGGCCCGGGAACAGCACCTGCGGGCCCAGGCGCACGCGCGCCGACGAGCCGCTGCCGCTCAGGGGCACGATCAGGTTCTCGTTCAGGATGCCCCACAGCTTGGTCTTGACCCGCATCCGCACCCGGATCGAGCCGCCGGAGCGGTTGGCGACGTGCAGGGGCACGATCGAGGTCGCCGTCGCCGTGTCCAGCGCGCTCTCCAGCCGGCGGGCGAAGGACGCCTCCGAGGTTTGCGCGCGCGAGCGCGAGTCCAGCAGCGAGTACATCTGGGCGACGTCGTCGTGCTCCCAGGCTCGGACGTAGCGGACCACCAGCGCATGCTCATCGCGCCCGGGCGCGGTGGCGAGCACGGCTCCCGCGGTGAACGCCCCGGCGGCCAGCAGGACCAGCGGCCCGACGCGCGTCAGGACCCGTCTCCGCCGGCCCCGGCGTCGCCGGGCGGGGCGGGGGCTCCGCGCGACCGTAACTGCGCTGTCTACCACCTTGGTGACAAACGGTAGAAGATGAGAGAGCGGTCCGGCGCCGCATTACCCTGCCATGAGTGACCGCTCTCGACTGGGTGATCGTCGGCTTCACCTGCCTGCTGGCGTTCTACGGCTACCTCCAGGGGTTCGTCGTCGGGGCGCTGTCGCTGGTGGGCTTCGCGCTCGGCGCGTTCCTCGGCACCCGGTTGGCGCCGCTGCTGCTCAGCGACGGCTCCCACTCCCCGTATGCGCCGCTGTTCGGGCTGGTCGGCGCCCTGCTGGCCGGCGGCGTGTTCGCCAGCGGGCTCGAGGGGCTGGGCGCGCGGGTGCGGTCCGCCCTGCGGATCCCGTACTTCAAGCAGGTCGACGGCCTGCTCGGAGCGGCCCTCACGGCGTGCGTGGGATTGGGTATCGCGTGGATCATCGGCGCCGTCGCATTGGACTCCTCGGGTTCGACCCCGCTGCGCGATGACGTCCGCGGGTCTAAGATCCTGCGAGCGCTCGACCAGTTGCTGCCTCCGTCCGGCCCGATCCTTGACGCGTTGGCACGCTTCGATCCGCTGCCGTCGGTCCACGGACCGGCGGCCGACGTCGCGGCCCCGACGCGGCGCGTGCTGGCCAGTCGCGGGGTGCGGGCCGCACGGCCGAGCGTCGTGCGCGTGTACGGGATCGCCTGCGGGCTGGGCGTGGAGGGCAGCGGCTGGGTGGCCGCGCCTCAGCTGGTCGTGACCAACGCCCACGTCGTGGCCGGCGAGGCCGACACGGCGATTCAGATCGGAGGATCCGGCCCGGGACACCATGCCGACGTCGTGCGCTTCGACCCGCACGACGACATCGCGATCCTGCGCGTTGAAGGGCTGAGGCTGCCGCGGCTGGCGATCGCCGGCCGCTCGCCGTCGGGTACCGCGGCGGCGATCCTCGGCTATCCGCTCGACGGCTCGTTCGACGCCGAACCGGGGCGACTCGGCCAGACCGAGACCGTCCAGACCCAGAACGCCTACGGCCAGGGCCACGTGCAGCGCAGCATCACCGCGCTGCGTGGCCGGGTCCGTCCGGGCAACTCCGGTGGGCCGATGGTCGACGGCCGCGGACGCGTGGTGGCCACCGTGTTCGCGGCGATCACCGGTACGCGGCGGGCCGGCGGGTTCGCCGTTCCCAACGCGCTGGTTCGCCGGCAGCTCACGAGGGCGCGGTCCACTCGGACGCCCGTGGGTACGGGTCACTGCGCCAACTAGGACTACGACCCGACGCCGCGGGCGGGCGGCGCGAGCGCGCCGCCCGCCTCAGGCGTTGAGTGCCCCCGGACGTTCCTCGGCCATCTGCGCCACCACGTCGCTCCCAACCGCCCCCAAGAGCTCAGGGTGGTGATGCGCGAGGTGAGCCTGGTCCGCCTCGAACAGCTCGTCCTCGGAGTTGCCCACGAGTCGCGCCCCGCACTCGCAAAAAGCAATCCGACTGTGCTGTTCGTTGACTGGGCCACACCGGGGTTGACGAGCGGGTTAAGAGGGGCCCTTGTCGCGAGCGCTACCCTCCGCGGCCTATGTCCAAGACTCTGGTCATCGCCGAGAAGCCGTCCGTGGGAAAGGACCTGGTGCGGGTTCTGCCGGGCGCCTTCACCAACCACAAGGACTACCTGGAGAGCTCCGATCACGTGGTCACGTGGGCGGTCGGCCATCTGGTGCAGCTCGCCGATCCCGACGAGTACGACGAGAAGTTCAAGAAATGGCGAATGGCCGATCTGCCGATCGTCCCCGAGCACTTCAAGCTGGTGGTGCGCGACGAGCGCTCCAAGAAGCAGATGAACGTGGTCAAGCGCCTGCTGGGGCGCGACGACATCGACAAAGTCGTCAACGCCTGCGATGCCGGGCGCGAGGGCGAGCTGATCTTCGCCTACCTGTATGAGAAGTCGGGCTCGCGCAAGCCCGTGGAGCGGCTGTGGCTGAACTCGATGACGAAGGCGGCGATCCAGGCGGCGTTCGATTCGCTGCGGCCGGGCGCCGAGATGGCATCGCTCCAGGACGCGGCGCGCTCGCGTTCGGAGGCCGACTGGATCGTAGGCATGAACGCCACCCGCGCGGCCACGATCCGCCTGCGCTCGTCGTTTGACGGAGCGGTCTCCCTGGGGCGCGTGCAGACGCCGACACTGGCCATCCTGGCCCGGCGCGAGGAGGAGATCCGCGCCTTCAAGCCCGAGCCCTACTGGCTGGTCGACGCCTCCTTCAGGGCGGTCGCCGAGCCGGCCGGCCGGAATTACGAAGGCCGCTACCACGCGGGCGCCACCCCCCGTCTGAAGACGGCTCTCCAGGCCCGGGCGATCGTCGACGCCGCCCGCGATCAGACCGGCACGATCACCAAGCTCGACAAGACCCAGCGCAAGGAGCGCGCGCCGCTGTTGTATGACCTGACCTCGCTGCAGCGCGACGCCAACAGCCGCTTCGGCTTCTCGGCGCGACGCACCCTGGCCGCCGCCCAGCGGCTCTACGAGGAGCACAAGGCGCTCACCTATCCGCGCACCAACTCGCGCTACATCACCGGCGACATGGTCCCCGATATCAAGCCGATCGCCTCGCTGGTGGGCAAGCGCAAGGAGTACGCGGCGGGGGCGAGGTACGTCCTCGGCCTCGACGTGCTGCCGCTCGGGCGGGTGGTCAACGACGCCAAGGTCACCGACCACCACGCGATCATCCCCACCCGGGCCGAGAACCACCCGGTCGACAAGTTCAACGACGACGACCGGCGCATCTACGACCTGGCGGTGCGCCGCTTCCTGGCGGTCTTCCACCCCGACGCGGTGTTCGAGAACACGCGCATCGAGACGACGGTCGCCTCGCATGTGTTCCGTACTCGCGGCAAGGTGATGCTCGTGTCGGGATGGCGCGGCGTCTACGGCGAAGAGGCCGACTCCGAGCGCCCCGAGGACGATGACGAGGGTCGCGAGCAGCGGCTGCCCAAGCTGGAGCGCGGCGAAGAGTCTTTGGTGGAGAAGATCGCCTCCGAGGAGAAGGAGACCAAGCCGCCGCGACGCTATTCCGAAGGGGCGCTGCTGGCCGCGATGGAGACCGCCGGCAAGCTGGTCGACGAGGAGGAGCTGCGCGAGGCGATGAAGGACTCGGGGATCGGCACCCCAGCGACGCGCGCGGCGATCATCGAGCGCCTGCTGCAGGTCGGCTACATCGAGCGCGACGCCCGAGCGCTGGTGGTCACCGAGAAGGGTCTGAACGTGATCCGCCTGCTGGGCGAGCACCCGCTCACGTCTCCGGGGCTGACCGGCGACTGGGAGAGCCGTCTGGCCAAGATCGAATCCGGCGCGGACTCCCGCAAGGCGTTCATGGGCGACATCGTCAAGTTCGCCGAGAGCACCGTGGGCGAGCTGGATACGAAATTGAAGGACGTCCGGATCCCGCGCGCCAACCTCGGGCGCTGCCCGGTGTGCGGCCGCGGCATCGTCGAGAACCGCAAGGGCTACTCGTGCTGGTCGCGCGAGGACCCGGGCTGCGGCTTCGTGATCTGGAAGTCCAAGGCCGGCAAGCAGCTGCCGGTGACCGTCGCCCGCGAGCTGATCAAGACCGGTCGCACCGAGCGGCCGGTGACCGGCTTCAAGGGGCGCTCGGGCAAGAGCTTCCGCGCCCGGCTGGCCCTCCAGCAGAATGACGAGGGCAAGTGGCGCGTCGAGTTCGACGAGCCCTGGGCGCGCGAGGGGGCCAAGCCCCCCGAGGCCGACGACGCCTCCGCGGCCGAAGCACCCGCCGCCGCTGAGCAGCCGGCCGCCGCCGCTTAGATTAGCTCAGGGGTGAAATTTCGTCCGTCGTCGCCTCTTAGGGGGTGGTGGCGGATAGAGGACAAATAGCTGCCAGGATCGGCCACCTCGCCGACCGGCAACACGGACACGTGACTCGTCAGCAGCTGCTGGAGCTCGGGCTACCTGAGCGGACGATCAGCTACCGCATCACGGCAGGCGACCTGGTCGTGGTGCACGCCGGGGTCTACGCCCTCGGCCATGCCGAGCGCCACGCCCTCGCCGTCGCCCATGCCGCCGTTCTGGCCTGTGGCTACGAGGCCGCCCTCAGCCACGACTCGGCTGGGGCGTCCTGGGAGATAGGCGACTGGCCGTACACGCCTGAAGTAACCGCGCCCAGCCGGAGGTCCCGTCCCGGGATCCGCACGCACCGCAGCACCACGCTCGCCGGCGACGTCTGGACGCGCCACGGCATTCGGACCACCAGCCCCGTGCGCACGATCTGCGATATCGCGCCCCGCCGTACTGACCGCCAGCTCACGCGTCTTGTCCAGAACGCCCGCCTCAAGGGTCACCTGAGCGACGCGAAGCTCAGGCAGCTCCTCCTTCGCTGCCCTCGGGTCAAAGACCTCGTCGACCCCGGGCAGCGACCCACGCGCTCGACCCTCGAGGACGACTTCGTCCGCTGGCTGAAAAAGCACGGCCTCCCGATGCCACAGCTCAACGTCATGCTCAACGGCTACGAGGTCGACGCCCTCTACGAGCATGAAAAACTCATCATCGAGCTCGACAGCTGGACCTATCACGGCAACCCGCGCGCCTTCGGCCGCGACCACCACCGCGACTCGGTCCACCGAGCGAGCGGCTACGACACGGTCCGCCTCACCGGCGAGCAGCTCACCGACGCCGAGGCCGTCACCCTCCGAAGAACGCTGTCTGGCCGTTCATCAGCTGGGTGAGGGCATCGGAGGCCGCTGTGCGGCCTGACCTGCTGTGCAACAGAACGGTCATGCCGTCAGGTGCCGGCGCCAACATAGGCGAATGGGTCTGAACCTGGTCATTGGTCCGGCGAACTCCGCTAAGGCGGGGGAGGTGCTGGGCGCCTACGCGACTGCCGCGCAGCGTGGAGCGGTGCTGGTGGTCCCCACCGCCCAGGACGCGCGCCATTACACGCTGGAGCTGGCCGGCCAGGGAGTCGTCCGGGGCTCGGTGCTGACGTTCGGCGGCCTGGCGTCTGAGATCGCGCGGCGAGCGGACTATGCGGGCCGGCGGCTGTCGGCGCTGCAGCGCGAGCGGGTGCTCGAGCGCGTGCTCTCGCAGCTGCGCCTGGATGCCCTGCGGGAGTCGGCCGGCGGCGCAGGCTTCGCGGGGGCGGCCGGCGAGCTGATCGCCGAGCTCCAGCGTGAGCTGGTCACCCCGCAGCGCCTGGCGGCCGCGATGCGGGCCTGGTCGGCGCAGGACGTCCGCCGCGCGCCGTTCGCCCGTGACGTGGGCCGCATCTACGCCGACTATGTTCGCGAGCTGGATCGGTTGGGCCGGGTGGACACGGAGCTGCATGCGTGGCGGGCACTCGATGCTCTGCGCTCAAGCCCCGGTTCCTGGGGGCGCGATGCCGTGTTCTTCTACGGCTTCGACGACCTGACCGCGCTGGAGCGCGACGCGATCGAGACGCTGTCCCGGGTCGTCGGCGTAGCGGTCACCGTCTCGCTCACCTATGAGCCGGGCCGGGAGGCGCTCATCGCCCGGGCCCGGGCGGTCGAGGAGCTGCGCCCACTCGCCGAGCAGGTGACCGAGCTGCCCGCCCAGGACGAGCACTACGCGCCCGGCTCGCGTCGGGTGCTGCACCACCTCGAACGGTTCCTGTTCGAGCCCGACGCCGAGCGGATCGACACCGACCCCGCCCATCCGGTCGTCACGCTGCTGGAGGCCGGCGGGGAGCGCGCCGAGGCCGAGCTGGTGGCCGCCCACGTCCTGGAGCTCCGGCGCGGCGGCGTCGCCCCGTCGGAGATCGTCGTCGTGTACCGCTCGCGCGACGGGGCGGCGCCCCTCGTCACCCGGGTGTTCGCCCAGTACGGCATCGCCCTCGCCGGCGGCGGGCAGACGACCTTCGGGCACACGGCTCTCGGGTGCGCGGTGCTGGGGGCTGCGCGCTGCGCGCTGCTGGCGCCATCCGACGCGCGCCCGCAGGACCTGCTCGACCTGCTGCGCGCGCCCGGCCTGCTGCACACCCCCGAGATCGCTGATGCGCTGGACGCCGAGATTCGCCGGCGCGGCCTGCGGACCGCCGCGCAGGCGCGTGAGCACCTCGGCTGGGAGCCCGACGAGCTCTCGGAGATCGCCGCCGCGGGGGTCGGCGGGGGCGATCCGGGCCCGGCGCTGTGCCGGCTCGCGCGGCGCCTTCTGTCGGCCCCCTACGGCCACACCGCGCCGCAGCTCGATGCCGACCAGGCACTCGACGCCCAGGCTCTGGGGGCCCTTCACCGGGCCCTGGACGAGCTGCGCGAGCTCGGCCTGCGTCCGGCGCCGGCGGAGCTGATCGAGCTGCTGGCGGCTCTCCCGGTGGGCGAGCCGGGCGCCGCCGGACTGGAAAACGTGCTGCTCGCCGAACCGGACGAGATCCGGGCGCGTCGCTTTCGCGCGGTGTTCGTGTGCGGGCTGCAGGAGGGGGAGTTCCCGCGGGCGGGCCGGGGTGAGCCGTTCTTCTCCGACGAGCGCCGGCACGAGCTGGCGGTAGCGTCGGGCCTGCGGCTGCGCCCGCGCGAGGATGCCCTGGCGGGCGAGCGCTACCTGCTCTACGCGGCCGTCTCGCGGGCCACCGAGCGGCTGTTCGTCGCCTACCGCAGCTCCGACGAGGAGGGCAACCTGGCGCTCCCGTCGCCGTTCGTCTCCGATGTCGCCGATGTGCTCGATGCCGACTGGCGCTCGCGACGGCGCCGTCGGCTGCTCGCCGACGTCGTGTGGGACGCCGACGACGCGCCCACGACACGTGAGCGCGAGCGCGCCCTGGCCGCCGCCCGCGCGCCGCTCAGCGGAGACGAGCCCGACTCACGCCGGACCCTGGGGCGTGAGGCCCTCGAGCGCATGCGCCATACCCGGATCCTGTCCCCGGGGGCGCTGGAGGCCTACGCCAACTGTCCGGTGCGGTGGCTGATCGAGCGCCAGCTCGCGCCTGAGCCGATGGCCCCCGATCCCGACCCGATCACCCGCGGCAGCCTCATGCACGACGTCCTCGAGCGCCTTCTCTCCGAGCTCGGCGGCTCCGTGACCCCCGCCACGCTCGACGCCGCGCGGACGGTCCTCGATCGTCTCCTCGCCGAGCTGGCACAGGGAGGTGCCGCTCGGCTGGCCGCCGGCGAGTCCGACGTTATCCGCGCCGGTGGCCTGCGGGCGATCGAGGCCGACCTGCGCCGCTACCTCGAGCACGAGGCGGCGACCGGGTGCGCCTGGCGGCCGTTCGGGCTCGAGCTGCGCTTCGGCTTTGACACCGAGGACTCGCTGCCGCCGCTCATCCTCGGCGAGGGCGACGAGGAGGTGCGGGTGCGGGGCGTGATCGACCGCGTCGACGTCGACGATCAGGGCCACGCGCTCGTTCGCGACTACAAGAGCGGAAGGGTCGGGTCGGGGTGGCCGGTGGCGCGGTGGCGCGAGGACCGCCAGCTGCAGGTCGCCCTCTACATGCTCGTCGTCCGCCGGCTGCTCGGGCTTGACGCGGTGGCGGGCGTCTACCAGCCGCTGCGGGGTGACGAGCTGCGCGCCCGCGGGGTGTTCGTGACGGATGCGCAGCTCGGTGCCGCCGTCCACGACCGCGACGGGCGCTCGGCCGAGGAGGTCGACGCCGAGCTGGCCGATGCCGCCGAGCGGGCGGTCGCGCTGGGGTTGCGGCTGCGCTCCGGCGAGCTGACCCCCTGCCCCTCGACCTGCTCGCGCGTTGGCTGCGCCTATCCGAGCATCTGTCGCAGCCAATGAGCGTGGCCCCGGCCATGGAACCCGAAGCGCCGCTCGACGGACCCCGCCCACCCCGCGAGTGGACCGAGGAGCAGTGGCGCGCGATCGAGCGCCGCCAGGGCGACCTGCTGCTCGACGCCGGGGCCGGCAGCGGCAAGACCTCGGTGCTCGTGGAGCGCTTCGTCCGCGCCGTGCTCGTCGACGGCGTCGCCGTCTCGGCGATCCTGACGATCACCTTCACCGAGAAGGCGGCCGCCGAGCTGCGCGACCGGATCCGGGCGCGGCTGCGCGAGGTGGGCGCCCACGAGGCGGCGCGTCAGACCGAGGGCGCGTTCATCTCCACGATCCATGGCTTCTGCGCCCGGGTCCTGCGCGCCCACGCGCTGTCCGCCGGCCTGGATCCGCAGTTCACGGTGCTCGATCGCTACGGCTCAGACCCCCTGGCCGCGCGGGCGTTTGACGACGCGCTCGAGGATCTCGCCCGGGAGGCCGACGGCGCCGTCGACCTGATCGCCGCCCACGGGCAGGCGACGCTGCGCTCCACGATCCTCTCCGTCTACGGGCAGCTGCGCTCGGCGGGAGCTACGCATCCGCGCCTGCCTCCGGCCGCGTCGCCGGCCGACGACGGAGCGGCGCAGCTGCGATCGGCCGCCGCGGCGCTGGGGGCCGAGCTCGGGGCAATCGCCGAGCCGGGGGTACGCGTCGTGCAGGCCCTGCAGCGCATCGAGCGCTGCCTCGAGGTGACGGAGCGAGATCCGGCCGAGGCTTGGCCGGCGTCGCTGTGGCCCCTGAAGCTCCCGCGCAACGGCGCCGCGCTGTCCACCGACGCCTGCCTGGCCTACAGCGAGGCGCTCGACGCCTTCCGGGCGGCCTGCGCGGCCCGTGCCGCCGGACCGGTCCGCGACCTTCTCGACCGGCTGCTCGCCGGCTACGGCGAGCACTACGAACGGCGCAAGCGGGAGGTCTCCGGCGTCGACTTCGAGGATCTCGAGCTGCTGACGCGCGGCCTGCTGACCTCCGACCACGAGTTGCAGGAGAGCTACGCCACGCGCTTTGCCTCGATCATGGTCGACGAGCTGCAGGACACCAATGCCGTGCAGCTGGCGCTGATCGAGTCGATCGCCCGCGACAACCTGTTCACGGTCGGCGACGCCCAGCAGTCGATCTACGGGTTCCGTCACGCCGACGTGGGGCTGTTCAGAGCCCGGGGAGCGCGGTTGGCGGCCGTCGGCGCGCGCGAGACGCTGCAGACCAACTTCCGCGCGCGTCCAGAGATCCTGGCGGCGCTCAACCGGGCGTTTGACGCCCAGTTGGGCGACAGCTTCATGGCGCTGCGCCCCGGCCGGCCGATCCCCGAGGACGCCTCCGAGGATGAACCGCGCGTCGAGCTGATGGTCGTCGACAAGGGCGCCGACTGGGAGCTCGAGGGCCTGGCAGCGCCGTGGCGGCTGGCCGAGGCGAGGGCGCTGGCCGGCCGGGCGGCCGAGCTCGTGGAGGAGGGCGCCGCTCCCGGCGAGGTCGTCGTCCTCATGCGGGCCACCACCGACATGCGCGCCTACGAGCGCGCGCTCGAGGCCCGCGGCCTCGCCACCTACGTGATCGGCGGGCGCGGCTACTGGTCCCATCCCCAGGTCGTCGACCTCGTCGCCTATCTGCGAGCGCTCGCCAACCCGCGGGACGAGGAATCGCTGTACGGGGTGCTGGCCTCTCCGCTGGTGGGCGCCTCCCTCGACGCGCTCGTGCTGCTGGGAACGGCGGCCCGAGCCTCTGAGCGCGACCTGTGGTGGGTGGTGCGCGAATCGGCCGAGACGCTGCCCGGGCTCGCGGCCGAGGACCGGCTCGCGCTGACGAGGTTCGCCGAATGGTTCTCCGAGCAGCGCGCGCGCACGGCCCGGGCGGGCATCGAGGAGCTCATCGACGGCGCCCTTGAGGCCACCGGGTATGACCTGGCGATGCTCGCCATGCCCGGCGGCACGCGTCGGCTGGCCAACGTGCGCAAGCTGATGCGCCTGGCGCGCGAGCACGAGGACGCCCACGGTCCAGGCCTGCGCGGCTTCTTGGCGCTGCTGGCCGACCGCCAGGCCGGGCGCTCGCCGGAGGCCCGCGAGGGCGAGGCCCCCGTCGAGGGCGAGGGCCTGGATGCGATCCGCCTGATGACGATCCACCGTGCCAAGGGGCTCGAGTTCCCGATCGTGTGCGTCGCCGACCTGGGACGCTCGCCGGCCTTCGGCTCCGAGATCCTGCGTGTCTCCGGGGAGCGCCTGGGGTTGCGGCTGGCCCAGCCGGGCGGGGGCGGGCGCGAGAACGCGCTCGAATACGCCGCGCTCGGCAGCGAGAGCCGCCAGGCCGAGGAGGACGAGGAGCGCCGCCTGTTCTACGTCGCCATGACCCGCGCGCAGGACCGGCTCATCCTCAGCGGCGCCGCCCGCTTCGAGGTCTGGCAGGCGGGCCGCGGGCGGACGGCGGGTCCGATCGCGTGGATCGCGCCGGCCTTCGTGCCCGACCTTCCGGCAGTCGTGCAGGAGGGGGGAGGGGACGTGGAGGCCGACGGCACGCGCATCGTCGTGCGTGTCGGGCGACCGGAGGGCCTCGTCGAGGTCGCCGCGGCGTCCGCGCCGGCGCTCTCCGCCGAGCGGACGCCTCCGCCGACCGACCGACCGGACCCGATCGTCGCGCCGAACCCCGGGGCGCCGGTGGCCACCATGAGCTACTCGTCGCTGGGGGAGTACGCCCGCTGCGGCTATCGCTTCTACGCCGAGCGGGTCCTCGGCCTGCCGCCGGGGCCGGGGGCGCGCGGCGCGGGCGAGGCCCGTCCGGGGGTGCGCAGCGCCGCCGACCGCGGCGTGCTCGCCCACGCGCTGCTCGAGCGTCTGGATTTCCGCCGACCGGTCGTGCCGCCGGCGACCGCGATCGTGTCGGCCGCCGCCCGGGCCGGCCTGTCACCGGCTCCAGGGCCCGAGGAGTGCGACGAGCTGATCGCGCTGGTACGCCGGTTCGCCGCCACCGAGCTGTGCGCCCGGCTCGGCCGGGCCACCGAGGCGCGGCGGGAGGAGCGCTTCGCCTTCCCGCTGGCCGACAGCGTGCTGGTGGTGGGGGCGCTGGACGTGCTGGCACGCGAGGCGGGGCGGCGGGGTGGGCGGGGTTCCGATTCCCGAACGCTGATCGTCGACTACAAGTCAGACCGGCTGGGCGCCGCCGAGCCCGAGGCCGTCGTCCGCGGTGCCTACGCCACCCAGCGCCTCGTCTATGCGCTGGCGGCCCTGCGCGGCGGGGCCGCCGAGGTGGAGATCGCGCATTGCTTCCTCGAGCGTCCCGAGGAGCCCGCGATCGCCAGCTTCACGAGCGCGCAGTCCGACGAGCTGGAGACGCGGCTGCTCGCGCTCAGCGCCGGTGTGCTGCAGCGGCGCTTCGAGGTGACCCCCGAGCCGTGCCGGCCGGTGTGCGCGGGCTGCCCCGCGGAGGGCGGGCTGTGCTCGTGGCCGCTGTCGCAGACCCGGCGCGAGGCGGCTGACACTCTCTTCTAGCTGTCCTCTGAACATCAGCGAAGGTTGGCGAGGTCTTCTTCGAAGTCAGTCGGGGAGCGTGGCGCGCGAAGAATCGTGTCCACTCGTTGATCGAGCCCTCCCGGTATCGGCGCTCACGGCGCTAATCGCCGCGATGACGCCGGGGCACTACCTAAGTCTTGGCCCGCGGCGTCTTGAACGCGACGTCGACCTGCTCCGCCTCCGAGCGCTCCTCCACCTTGGCCAGCGCCCCCAGCGTGCGTTTGTCGGCCGGAGCCTCGGGTGGCCCGAAGAAGCTGCGCGGCCACAGTCGCCGGCTGACCACGACGTTGATCTCGGCGCTGTAGAGGAACACCTGGGCGCCCAGGCGCAACCAGATGAGCAACGGGATCACCACCTTGAACACGCCGTAGCTCCCGCCTCCGGCATGCTTGAGGTACAGGCCGCCGACCGACTGCAGGATCGTCCACAGCAGTGCGGCCACGATCGAGCCCCACTTGAGGTCGGCGCTGGGGATGTTGGGGCTGGTCATCAGGCGGTGGGCGGCGAAGAACAGGCCGAAGTTGACGACCAGCGACACGAGGTAGCCGGCGACCTCGGCCAGCGCCCCGCCGAAGCCGGCGCTGACCGCACCCGAGGCGATCGTGGAGACGATGAACAGGATGCCCAGGAAGGCCAGCAGACCCAGCCCCCGCAGGCGTGACTTGATGAAGTTCGAGCGGTGCTTGAAGGGCACCGCCCACACCGTGTCCAGCGCGGTCTGCGACGCGCTGGTTACCCCCAGGCCGGCGTAGAGCGCGGTCAGGACCCCGAACACCAGCGCCGTTGCGGAGCCCGAGATCGAATTGAGTGGCAGCGAGGTGCCGACCGCCGGGAACTGGCTTGTCACCGAGTGCTCGACCGATTGCCGGACACTCTGATCCCCGGCCAGCACGTACCCGAGGATCGTGGCGAACACGAGCAGCAGTGGGAACAGCGAGAAGAACCCGAACCAGGCAATCAGCGCCGCCAGGTTGCCCCCCTGGTCGTCGCTGGACTTCTTGACCACCGCTATCGGCAGCGCCAGCCACCGGTGAGACTGCTGGTAGGCGTCGAACCGCCGCGTCAGGCGCCTGAAGTCCATGTGCAGCGTTGCTACCCGGTCCGCCCCGTGGTCACCGGAACCGGAATCGGATCCCACCCGCCCTCCGCCGCGGATGTGGGGGCGGGCGTGCGCTGCGCCAGCACGACCGTGGCCCCGCCACGGGGGCTGAACGTGATCCCGCGCCGGCGGGTGGTCTCCGGCGAGTCGCCGGCAGCCGCCAGGGCGAAGCGCCCCACCACGGTGCGCAGCACGATCTTCATCTCCTGCAGCGCGAAGCTCGCTCCCAGGCAGCGCCGGCGGCCGCCGCCGAAAGGGATCCAGGTGTAACTGCCCGGCGAGTCCACCAGGAACCGCTCGGGCCGGAACGCGTAGGGTTCCTCGTAGATCTCCGGGTCGTGGTGGATCAGGTAGGCGCTGGCCAGCAGGATCACCCCCGGCGGGTAGTCGAAGCCGCCGATCCGCACCGCCTGCTTTACCAGTCGCGGCTCGGCGTTGGGCAGCACCGGTCGCAGCCGGAGGATCTCGGTGACCGTCGCGTCGAGATAGCCGTCCTCGCCGCGGTCCAGCTCTGCGACCAGGCGGGCGAGCACCGCCGGCTCGCGGGCCAGGCGCTCGAGCGCCCAGGCCAGCTGCGAGGCGGTCGTCTCATGGCCGGCGACCAGCGCGGTCATCAGCTCATCGCGGAGCTCCTGGCGTGACATCGGCGAGTCGTCCTCGTGGCGGGCGGTCAGCAGCATCGCCAGCACGTCGCCGCCGGCCGCGCGCCGCCCTTCGATCACGGTGAAGATCAGCTCGTCGGTCCTGGCCATCGCGGCCCGGAAGCGCCTCATGGTCGGCGTCCAGCGCAGCGCGCGCTGCATTGCCGGCAGCACCGACAGCGGGCTCTCACTGAAGGACAGCACCTCGGTCAGCGCGTCGCGCAGGGCGTCCAGCTGCGGTCCGCGCTGCAGGCCGAACACAGCGTGCAGGATTATCTCCAGCGTCAGGTGCTGCAGCCGGGAGTGAAGCGTCAGTGGCTCGCCCACCGGCCAGCCCTCCACCTCGCGCTCGGTCAGCTCCGTCATCACGCCCACCAGCCGCTGCATCCGCTCCCCGTGGAAGGCGGGCAGCAGCAGGCGCCGCTGGGCCAGATGGTCGCGCTCGTCGAGCAGGATCACCGAGTTGCGCCCGATGATCGGCTCCAGCACCCACGCCCCCTCGCCGGGATGGAGGACCTCCGGAGGGGCGGCGAACAGCTCCTTGACGTCGGCCGGGTCCGACAGCATCACGAACGGCGGCTGGAACGGCAGCCGCACCGTCACCCGCTTGCCGTAAGCCCGCAGCCGCTCCAGCGTGGCCGTGGGTCGCGTCCACGTGCCCAGCAGCTGCATCCATGGCGGCACCCGTGGTCCCGGGGGCAGGGCGTCGGTCGTCATGGTCGCCTCCTCGGTCGCCAGTGCTAGGCAGATCGTACGCGCTGTCCGCTCTCGATCGCCAGCAGCGTGCGCTTGCGCGCCACCCCGCCCGTGTAGCCGCCGAGGCCGCCGCCCGAGTGCACGACGCGGTGGCAGGGCAGGACGATCGGCAGCGGGTTGGCTCCCAGCGAGTTGCCGGCCGCCCGCGAGCCGCGCGGGCTGCCGGCGTGGGCCGCGACCTCGCCGTAGGTGGAGACCGAGCCGTAGGGGATCGCCGCGGTCGCCTCGAGCACGCGGCGGCCGAACGCGGTCATCAGCCGCCAATCGAGGCTCAGGTCGAAGCGATCGCGCCGGCCCTCGAAGTACTCGTCGAGCTCGCGCCGTGGCGTGTCCAGCCGGCGGGGAGCCGCCAGCACGCGCGGAGAGATGCGACGGGCCACGTCGGCCAGCACGGCGTTCTGCGGTTGCTCGTGGTCGTCCAGATAGGCGATCCGCACCAGCCCCGCCGGCGTGGCGGCCAGCAGCAGCGGGCCGACGGGCGAGTCCAGCGTGGCGTAGGCGACGTCGAGCAGGCCGGCGCCGGCGGCCGCCTCGATCAGGTCGGGTGGAGGTCCGGCGCCAAGCGGGGCGCAGCGCAGCCGGCGCTCCAGGTCATCGATCTCGGTCATCGGGAGGGTTGGTCCTTTCGCAGTCGCTTGAGGGCTTCGTGCACATTGCGCCGCGCCGCCTCCTCGCTGGTCTCCATCACGGTGGCGATCTCGGCGTAGGACGAGTCGGCGATAAACCGCAGCGCCACGGCGGTGCGCTGCTTGTCGGGCAGCGCGGCCACCTGCGCCCACAGCTCGCCACCGCCGGTCCCGCCGAGCGGATCGGGCGCGGTCGACCCCGGCAGGAGCTCGCCGGTCGTGGCGGCGGCCGCCGGCACAGGCCGCCGCGCCCGCGCCCGCGCATGGTCGATGACCTTGCGATGGGCGATCGTCAGCAGCCAGCTGCGCAGGTTGGAGGCGTCACGCAGCCGCGGATAGGCGCGCAGGGCCGACAACCACGTCTCCTGGTAGCAGTCGTCGGCGTCCACGGCGCCGACCGAGGCGACCAGGAAGCGGTGGACGTCGCCGCCGTGGGCATCGAGCAGCGCTTGGAACGGGGGCAATGACACGGTTATGAAACGTCGCAGCTCGCGCCGACGTGAGATCCGCCGCGCGTCGCCACTGGCGGTCGGTCGGCAATACCGGTCTCAGGACTTGCCGCCGTCCTGCGTGGGGTATACAAAGTGATCCCATGCCCCGTGCGATCTGGAGCGGCGCGATCAGTTTCGGACTGGTCAACGTGCCCGTAAAGATGTACAGCGCGACCTCTCCCAAGACGGTCCGCTTCCACCAGCTGTCGTCCAAGACGGGCGCGCGCATCAAGCAGAAGCGGGTCGATCCGTCGACCGGCGACGAGGTCGCCTTCGAGGACATCGTCAAGGGCTACGAGCTCAGCCCGGATCGCTACGTGCTGATCGAGCCCGAGGAGCTCGAGGCGCTCGATCCCAAGGCGACGAAGACGATCGACATCGAGGAGTTCGTGGATCTGGCCGAGATCGACCCGATCTACTACGACCACTCCTACTACCTGGCTCCGGCGACCGGCGGCGCCAAGGCCTACCGGCTGCTGCTGGAGGCGATGCGGGAGGCCGGCAAGGTGGCGATCGGCCGAGTGGTGATCCGCTCCAAGCAGCAGCTGTGCGCGCTGCGCCCGTCGGGCGAGGCGATGGCCCTGTCGACGATGCTGTTCGGCGACGAGGTGCTCTCGCCCGACCGCCTGGACGAGCTCGACGGGCTCGACGAGGCCGAGGCCACCAAGCGCGAGCTGACCATGGCCCAGCAGCTGATCGAGTCGCTGTCGGCCGACTTCGACCCCACCAAGTTCAAGGACGACTACCGCGAGCGTGTGCTGGACCTGATCGAGCGAAAGGCCTCCGGGGAGGAGATCGCCGTGCAGCCCGAGGCCGAGGAGTCCGGTCCCGCGCCCGATCTGATGGCCGCCCTGGAGGCCAGCCTGGCCGAGATCCGGGGCGACGCCGGGGGTGACGAGGACAAGCCGGCCCCCAAGAAGACCCGTGCCAAGGCCAAGTCCCCGTCCAGTAACGGCAGCCAGTCCAAATCGCGGTCCAAAGCCAAGAGCTGAAGATCCACTGGTAGGATTTGACGGCTGCGACGCCGTGCCTGCCAACCCCCTCCTCGAAGCTGAGGCACAGCTGTATGGACCGCATTGCTCCCCCCGGGGCCACCGGCCTCTACGACCCCGCGTACGAACACGACGGCTGCGGCATCGCGCTGGTGGCCAAGCTGTGGGGCGCGGCCACGCACGCCGTGGTCGAGAAGGCGCTCGAGGCGCTCGAGAACATGGAGCACCGCGGCGCCGAGGGAGCCGATCCCAACACCGGTGACGGCGCCGGGATCCTGCTGCAGATCCCGGATGCCTTCATCCGCGGAGCGGTCGCCGGGATCGAGCTGCCGCCGCCCGGGCGCTACGGCGTCGGTGTCTGCTACCTCCCGAGGGACCCGGAGCGCCGGCTGGCCTTCGAGCAGCTGATCGAGGAGACGGTTGTGGCGGAGGGCCAGCGTGCGCTCTGGTGGCGCGATGTGCCGGTCGACGACCGCTTCGTGGGCGAGATCGCCAGCATGTCGGCGCCGGTCATCCGTCAGCTGATCGTGGCGGCCTCCGACGAGCTCGAGGACCAGGGCGCGTTCGAGCGCAAGCTGTACCTGATCCGCCGGATCATCGAGCTCGAGAGCGGTCCCGAGCTGTCCATCCCCAGTTTCTCCAGCCGCACGATCGTCTACAAGGGGATGCTGACCGCGCCCCAGCTACCGCGCTATTTCCCGGACCTGCGCGACCCCCGGCTGGCCTCCCGCCTGGCGCTGGTGCACTCGCGCTTCTCCACCAACACCTTTCCCAGCTGGGAGCTGGCCCATCCCTACCGGATGATCGCCCACAACGGCGAGGTCAACACCCTGCGCGGCAACGTCAACTGGATGCGGGCGCGTGAGTCGCAGCTGGTCTCCGAGCTGTTCGGCGACGACCTGCAGAAGGCGCTGCCGATCGTGCGCAGCGGCGGTTCGGACTCGGCCACGTTCGACAACGTGCTGGAGCTGCTGGTGCTCAGCGGCCGCTCGATCCCGCACGCGATGATGATGATGATCCCCGAGGCCTATCGCACGCGCAAGGACCTCGACCCCGACGTCAAGGGCTTCTACGACTTCCACTCCTGCCTGATGGAGCCGTGGGACGGTCCCGCCGCGATCGCCTTCACCGACGGGCGCTGGGCGGGAGCGGTGCTGGATCGAAACGGCCTGCGTCCCGGGCGCTGGATCCAGGACACCGAGGGCTACGTGGTCCTCGCCTCCGAGACGGGGGTGATGACGGTCGCCCCCGAGCACGTGTCGCGCAAGGGCCGGCTGGCCCCCGGCAAGATCTTCCTGCTGGACCTGGAGGACGGGCGGATCGTGGCCGACGAGGAGGTCAAGCGCCGGGTCGCCCGCCGTAAGCCCTACGGCGAGTGGTACGAGCGCTCCGTGGTGCACATCGACGACCTCCCCGAGCGCGAGCCGCTGGTCCCCCGGGTGGAGCCGCTGCGCTCACGCCAGCTGGCCTTCGGGTACTCCCAGGAGGACCTGAGGATGATCATCGCGCCGATGGCCTCCCAGGGCGAGGAGCCGGTGGCCAGCATGGGCAACGACTCCGCGCTGGCGGTGATGTCGGACCGCCAGCCGCCGCTGGTCTCCTACTGCAAGCAGCTGTTCGCGCAGGTGACCAACCCGCCCGTGGACGCGATCCGCGAGAACGTGGTGATGAGCCTGCAGACCGGCGTCGGCGCCGAGGTCAATCTGCTGGCCGAGTCGCCTGAGCAGGCCCACCAGCTGGTGATCGAGCAGCCGATCCTGCGTAACGCCCAGCTGGAGAAGCTGCGCCAGGTCTCCCACGAGATCTTCGACGCCGCCACGCTGGACACCACCTGGCCGATCGAGGGGGGTCAGGACGGGATGGAGAAGCGCCTGGAGGCGCTGTGCCTGGAGGCCGAGAACCAGGTCGACCACGGGGCCAACATCCTGATCCTGTCGGACCGCAACGTCGGCCCCGAGCGGGTGGCGATGCCCTCGCTGCTGGCCGTCGCCGCCACCCACCACCATCTCGTGAGAGCCGGGACGCGCCTGCGCACGGGGCTGGTGATCGAGTCCGGGGAGCCGCGCGACATCCACCACATGGCCACGCTGATCGGCTACGGCGCCTCCGCGATCAACCCGTACCTGATGTTCGAGTCCCTGGACGAGCTGGCCGACCGCTCGCTGCTGCCCGAGGACCTCGAGATAGACGAGGCCGAGCAGCGGATCGTCAAGGGGATCGGCAAGGGGCTGCTCAAGACCATCGCCAAGATGGGCATCTCGACGATCCAGTCGTATTGCGGCGCGCAGATCTTCGAGGCCGTCGGCCTGGAGCGCGAGGTGATCGACCGTCACTTCACCGGAACCGCGTCGCGGATCGGCGGCGTCGGGCTGGAGGTCCTCGCCGCCGAGGCCCTGGGGCGCCACTTCCGCGCGTATCCGCGTACCGCGCGCGACGTGCTGCCGGTCGGGGGCGTGCTGCAGTGGCGCCGCGACGGTGAGCGCCACATCTGGAATCCGGACACGATCTCGAGCCTCCAGCACGCGGTCCGCGCCGCCACCGGCAAGAGCCTGGAGCAGGGCAACGGCAACGGGTACCGGGACGCCAACGGCAATGGGGCCGTGGCCCGCGATCCGCAGGAGACCTACGACGAGTTCGCGCGCCAGGCCAACGACAAGGCCACCCGCGGGGCGGCGCTGCGAGGGCTGATGAAGCTGGTGGAGGCCGAGGAGCCGGTGCCGCTGGACGAGGTGGAGCCCGCGGTGGAGATCGTGAGGCGCTTCAGCACCGGCGCGATGTCACTCGGCTCGCTCTCACGCGAGGCCCACGAGACGCTGGCGATCGCCATGAACCGACTGGGCGGGAAATCCAACACCGGCGAGGGCGGGGAGGACCCGTCGCGCTACACGCCCGACGAGAACGGCGACCAGCGCCGGTCGGCGATCAAGCAGGTCGCCTCGGGCCGCTTCGGGGTGACGATCGACTACCTGGTCAACGCCGACCAGCTGCAGATCAAGATGGCCCAGGGCGCCAAGCCGGGGGAGGGCGGTCAGCTTCCCGGCCACAAGGTCGACGACTACATCGCCAAGATCCGCTACTCGACGTCCGGAGTGGGGCTGATCAGCCCGCCGCCGCACCATGACATCTACTCGATCGAGGACCTCAAGCAGCTGATCTACGACCTGCGCTGCGCCAATCCGTCGGCCTCGGTGTCGGTCAAGCTGGTCGCGGAGGTCGGGGTCGGCACCATTGCGGCGGGCGTCGCCAAGGCGGGCGCGGATATCGTGCTCATCAGCGGCCACGACGGGGGCACGGGAGCATCGCCGCTGTCATCGATCCAGGCTGCAGGCGTGCCCTGGGAGATCGGCGTGGCCGAGACCCAGCAGACGCTGCTTCTCAACGGCCTGCGTGACCGTATCGTCGTGCAGACCGACGGCCAGCTCAAGACGGGTCGCGACGTCATCATCGCGGCGCTGCTCGGTACAGAGGAGTTCGGCTTCGCCACGGCACCGCTGGTCGTCGAAGGCTGCGTCATGATGCGCGTCTGCCATCTCGACACCTGCCCGGTGGGAGTCGCGACGCAGAACCCGG
>JADGPO010000169.1 GCA_017882405.1 Solirubrobacteraceae bacterium
ACCACGATCAGCGGCGCGGGCAGTGAGCGAAGGCTCGATCCGGCGTTGACCCCGGCGCTTCCGGGGCTGACGGTGCTGCCATCGAGCTGGACCGGATTCGGGGAGCCGGGGCTCGACGCGACAGCGTTGGCCGGCGTGGAGTAGACGCCTCGCGTGGAAACGGCGGATGGGTGGCGGCTGGGGGATCGGGCGGCGCTGGCGTGCCGAGAGGTGGCGTGGCCGCCGGAGGTGCTTGCGCTCGACGGGCCCGCGCCCGACGAGTGCCCGCCCGAGGAACCGCTCGACGAGCCTCCGCCCGGATTGCTCCCGCCGCCGCCTGCCGCAGAGGCCAGGAGTGCCCGGCGAACGACGTCATAGCAGTTGGTGTACTCCTTCACGTCGGCGCCCATGCCGTTGAGGGCGGCCTGCAGATCGCTGCGCGAGTAGTGCCCGGTCAGGTGGCCGTTGGCGTTGCAGTCGGCGACCACCTGGCTGCCGCTGGCCACGGCCGGAGCCGCGATGACCAGCCCCGAGGTGGATACGGCCACGCCGGCCAGGAGCGCTGTGAGTAGGTTCAGCTTTCGCATGATCTCTCGCGGCGACGCCGCTTCCCCACCTCCGTCCGCTGTCCGAGGGTAGCAGTCGAGTCCCGACAATCGAGTCCTGACATACGCCTACAACGAGCACACGCCAACGGAAGTTGCGCTGGTGGCCAAGATGTGTGCCGCGCTGGCGGCGGAGGCCCGGGACCGGGGGTGGCCTCCGCCGACCAGGACCAGCGCGGCGTGAGGTGCCAGAGGCCCGAGGCGCACCAGGCCCGCGAAAAGCACCTTGGCCCGCTAATGCCCAGGTTGACTCGCGCCTAAACCGTCACCCCCGCGGCATTTTGGAGAACGTGTCCGTACGCGGACATTGTCTCGATCCCGCACCGCTCCCAGGTGAACTCACGTTCCACCGTCAGGCGGGCCTGCCGACCCAGCTCGGCGCGCTCGGAAGGCGCCCTCAGCAGCGCATCGATCCGCGTGCTCAGCTGGGACACGTCGCCCGGCCTCACCAGCACGATCCCGCCGCCTGCCGCGGCTATCTCCTGCGGTCCGTCGACCCCCCGGCAGCCGATCGCGGGCACGCCGCCGGCCATCGCCTCCACGTACGCGACGCCGAACGCCTCATCCACGCTGGGCAGAACGAACAGATCGGCCGAGCGGGCCAGCGCCACGGCCTGCTCGTGGGGCAGCGCGCCGAGGAGCTCGACATTGCGATCGACGCCGAGCGAGCGCGCCAGAGCCGCCAGGCTCTGTCGCTCGGGCCCATCGCCGACGATCACGTAACGCAGCCCCGGGTGGCGCTCGAGGAGAGCGGGCAGCGCGGCGATCACGTCGCAATGGCGCTTGCGCGCGATCAGGTGCCCCACCGTCACCAGGATCGGGGCCGCGGGCCCGGCCCGTTCGGGTCTGATCGGTCGCGCCGGCAGGTCGGTGCCCAGGTGCACGACCCGGGTGACGCGCGCCCCGTGCCCCATGCATCGCCGCGCGGTCCCGGCGCTGTTGGCCAGCACGAGACGGGCGTGAGCGAGGGTTGCCTGCACGCTGCGTGCACCGGTTCTGGTCGCCGCAGCGCCGTAGATGTCCCCGCCGTGAACCGACACGATCAGCGGCACGTCGGGCGCGGCGCGGCGGACGGCGTCCCCAGCGGGGACGGCGTAGTGAGCATGGACGAGTTCGAACGGAAATCGCCCACGCACCCTCCGCAGCGCCCGCCCGAGCGAGGGCGCCGCCCATGCCCCCCAGGCGCCGTAGCTCCACTGGCGCGGGGGCGAGAGATAGCGCATGTACGCGATCTCGATCAAGTCGAGCCGCGCGCGGCCCGGCTGCGTGACCGCCGTTCGCACGGCGCCCAGATCGGCCGCGCGGAGTGCGGCGAGAGGCGGGATTGGCCGGTGCAGGACCAGCACTCGCACGTCGGCGCCGGCGCTGCGGGCAGCCACGGCCTGGCGGTGAGCCCAGAGCCCGAGCACGGGGTCGGCCGCCCGAGGGTAGTACTCGGCCACGACCAGCACCCTCACGCCGACACCGACCCGCTCATCGCCCGGACCGGCCATTGGCCCCCGCTGATCGCCAGGATCGGTGCGTGACGAGCGTCCGCCGCGCCTCGGCGGCACGCGTGTACGGCCGGCCGGCGAGAAACTCGCGGGCCTCGTCGACCGCCCGCTGGCGGTCATAGGAGGCCGCGATCGGGCGCAGCCCGTGACGGACCGGCGTCGCGTCGATCACGCCGATCCTCCACCCGTGCTCGCGGGCGACCGCCGACCAGTGCGCATCGAGCCCCCAGCCGACCTGCAGAGGTGGGAACGGCAGCAGCACGTCGAATGTGGCGGCTTGGAAAGCGAATACGGGCCCGATCTCCACAAACGCGGTCTCTCGCGCGACGCTGGCCGTATGGCGTCGCGTGACCTCCCACGCGGCGTGGGATCGCCGGCGATGTGCGGGCTGGGCCAGCAGGAACCCGAAGCGCTCGGCCAGGAAGATGAACGAGTCCAGGAAGCCCGGCGGCAATGAGACGTCGTCGTCGATCACCAGCAGCCAGTCGTGCCCATGGGCCGGATGGCGGGCCAGCAGTGACCCCAGGTTCTGGAACTTGCCGCGGTCGCCGGCGTCGGTCTCGGCGAACTGGACCCGATGGCGGGAGCGCAGCAGCTCGGCGCGCGCGGAGCCGAGCAGATTGGGCTGGTCCGTGCGCTCGATCCCGAGCGCGAGCACGCGCCGGCGCGGCCACCTGGCCGCGTCGCGTCGCAGCTTCCACGGCTCCAGCCGCGCGAGCGCGATAGCGTCCTGGAGGGCGTCGGTGGCAATCGCCCGGGTGGTGAGGCGAATGCCCCCGACCTGGCCGCTGGCGCCGGAGAGGAAGTCGTCCGCTGCCGATGGCGGCTCGCCCACCGGCGCCGGCCCGCCATCGCGGCCTGCGCCCACTCGGGAAGCGAGCGCCTCCCGGACGCGCCCGGATGCGTGCGCAGTCATCACCACGCCGTTCGGGCATCGCCGCCTGACGATGTGCCATGCGCAGCCGGCGAGTGTTCGCAGCTCAGCCCCGAGCCGCGGCGCCGTCCCCTTGAAGGTGTCGTAGCGCCTCGCTGCGCGCCCTCGGCCGCGGGCGGCGCGTGAGAGCGAGCGCAGCGTCGAGTCCGCCGCGGTCCGTCGATGGTCGACGCCGGCCCGGGCGAGGTATCGGACATGCCCGCCATGGCCGCTGTAGCGGCGCTGCCAGTCCTCCTCCTCGCCGCAACCCGCCACCGCCTCGTCGAAGCCGCCGATCCGTTCCAGCGCTGCGCGCCGCACGGCCATGTTGGCGCTCCAGACGAGAGTCACGTCCCGATCGACGGGGCCGAAATCGAGCGTCGTGATCGGCGGTGGCTCGCGACCGCATGTGGGCCGGCCACCACCCTCGAGCCGGGCGCGGATGGGACCTCCGAAGACCTCGCACTCCGGGGCTGCGCGCGCCCCGGCGAGGTACGCATCGAGCCAGCCGGGTGGCGCCTCGATGTCATCGTCGATGAAGATCAGCAGCGGCCCGCGCGCCGCGTCAACCCCGGCGTTGCGGGCGGCATTGGCGCCGGAGGGCTCAGGGACCGCGACCAGCCGAGCGCCACGCCGCGTCGCCACCGCGCGGGCCGGGGGCTCGTCACCGTCGCTGACGACGAGGACCTCGGCACCCGCGTCCTCGGCCTGGGGCATCACCGACGCGAGCGTGACATCCAGGTACCCGGGCCGGCCCCGGGTGGGGATCACGATCGAGGCCGTCGGCAGGTGGGTGAGCGGCTCCTGATCGGTCATCGCGGGCGGACACCGTAACGCAGGCCGTCGGCTCCAATCTCCCGCCGCGGCGCGATGCGCGGCGCGAGGACCGTCAGTCGCAGCGCTCGATCCGGCGGTGATTGACCAGCTGGCGCGCGAAGCCGGCGACGAAGCGCGGGTTGTAGCGCAGATAGCGGCGCCAGAGCCTTCGCGGCTCGTGGGCCAGACGGTAGGCCCACTCGAGCCCGGCGTCCTGCATCCAATTGGGGGCCTGCGGGAC
The DNA here is from genome assembly GCA_017882405.1 of Solirubrobacteraceae bacterium. The sequence goes on from JADGPO010000169.1 coordinate 4,048, forward strand.
CAGCCCCGCGTGAAAGTCGAAGGCTGCGCCGACACCGATCAGGACCGGGGCATCGAGATCAGGGCGCATCTCGGCCATCCACTTCTCCTGCTTCGGAACCCCGATCCCGACCCAGACCACATCGGCCTTCGAGCGGTTGATCTCCTCAGTGACCGCAACCCGTTCCTCGGCCGAGAGCGGACGATGGGGCGGTGAGTAACCGCCGACGATCTTCACCCCGGGGTAGCGCTGACGGAGGTTGAGCGCGAGCTGCACCAGAGCCCCCTGGCTGCGACCGCCGTACAGGTAGAAGCGATGACCTGAGGAGGCGACCCGCGCGCACGCCCGGGACATCAGCTCAGGGCCGTACACGCGGTCCCCCAGCGAGTAGCCGAGCGCGTTCATCGCCCACACCAGCGGTTGCCCGTCCGGCACGTTGATCGAGGAATCGAGCAGAGCCGCGCGCAACTCCGGATCCTCGCTGGACGAGGTCACGGTGTGGACGTTGGCGACGCACACGTAACCGCGGCGATGCCGGGCGACCATGTCCTCGATCCATGCGAGCATTCGATCGTAGTCGGTCAGCGCCAGCGGCACTCCCAGCACTGGCACGGTGCTCGGGGATGTGATCGCTGCCTCCAGGTGGTCTTCGGATTGCTCGGGGAACATGTTCAGGACGGGTATTGGACGGGTATTGGTGAGTTGGCGCGCGTTTGGAACTAGGGACGGTACGCCTAGGAACGCAGAAACGTCATCTTCGTTTCGTTGTTTGTGCCAGCCAGCGGGAAGTGCGCCTCAGTTTTCTGGTCGGGTCCGGTTCGGGGCGCTAAGCTAGGCGTTGACACCGAGGTCGCCCTGTTGCTTGGGCGCGCTGCGCCCCACGC
>JADGPO010000032.1 GCA_017882405.1 Solirubrobacteraceae bacterium
CGGTCGCCGATGATCAGCTCGCGCTGGCCGCGGCCGATCGGGATCATCGAGTCGATCGCCTTCAGGCCGGTGAGCATCGGCTCGGTCACCGGCTGGCGCTGCACGACGCCCGGCGCCTTGTGCTCGGCGGGCCGCAGCTCGGAGGTCTCGATCTCGCCCTTGCCGTCCAGCGGGTTGCCCAGCGGATCGACGATCCGCCCCAGCAGCGCCTCGCCCACGGGGATCTCCAGCAGGCGACCGGTGCGCCGGACGGTGTCGCCCTCGGAGATGTGCTCCCACCGGCCGAACAGCACGGCGCCGACGTTGTCGGACTCCAGGTTGAGCGCCAGGCCGGTCACGTCATGCGGGAGATCGAGCATCTCGAACGACATCGCGTTCTCCAGGCCGTGGATCCGGCAGATGCCGTCGGCGACCGACAGCACCGTGCCGACCTCGGTCAGCTCGGCGCCCGACGTGTCCAGGCCCTCGATCCGGTTCTTGAGGATCGAGGTGATCTCATCGGGCTTGATCTGCATGTGGATTCAGTTGCTCCCTTTGGCGCGGCTTACGCCTGCGCGACTTGCTTTCTCAGTTGTTCCAGTCGGTTCTTGATCGAGGCGTCGAGGATCACGTTGCCCACCCTCAGCGTCACGCCGCCCAGGATGTCGGGGTCCACCGTGGTGGACATCTCGATCTTGCGGTCGAACTGCTCGCCGATCCGCTTGCCCAGGTGCTCCACGGTCGCCGAGTCCAGCTCGACGGCGCTGGTGATCTGCACCGGCAAGAGCCTCTTCGCCTCGTTCCACAGCGCGATGAACTCCGTGCGGATGCGGAAGATCGCCGGCATCCGGTGGCGCTCGATCAGCGCCTGCAGGAAGTTGGCGAACGCGGGGTTGGCGTCGACGACGGCCCGCTCGAGACCGTCCTTCTTCTCCTGCGCCGAGAAGTACGGCGAGAAGAAGAAGGACGCCAGCTGGCGGTTCTCGTTCAAGGCGTCCGCGAACATGTCGAGCTGCTCGCGGATCTCGTCGAGCGAGTCGTGCTCAACCGCGACCTCGAACAGGGCGCGGGCGTAGACCCGAGCGATCTCCTCCACTTAGTTTCGACCCTCCGCACCGCTGAGGGCACTGAAGTCGAGCTCCGAGAGGGCATCCTCGACGAGCCGGCGCTGGTCGTCGTCGTTGAGGACCTTGCGCGTCACCTTCTCGGTGGCCATCACCGTGAGGTCGGCCACCTCGTGGCGGATCTCCGAGATCGCGCGGCGGGTCTCGGCCTCGATGTCACGCCGGGTCTGCTCCATCATCTGCTCGCGCTTGGCCCTGGCCTCCTCCTGAGCCTCACGCTCCTGGGCCTCGGCGGCGTTGCGCGCGCGAGTCACGATCTCGTCGGCCTGCTGGCGGGCTTCCTTGAGGCGCTCGCGGTACTCCGCGAGCAGCCGATCGGCCTCGGCCCGGATGCGCTCGGCGGCGTCGATCGACTCCTCGATCATCTTCTGCCGGCGGTCCAGCGCCTCGGAGATGCGCGGAAACACCAGCTTGGCCAGGATGTACATCGAGATCCCGAACAGCACCAGCGTCCAGACCATCAGCCCAACGTTGGGCGTGATCAGGAACGATCCGGATGATGCGGCGGTCGCGGCCATTACTTGAGCACGTAGGAGATCAGGCCGGCCACCAGCCCATAGAAGAAGCACGCTTCCGTCAGGGCGAAGCCGAGCCACTGGATGCTGGTGATCTCGTCGCGCATCTCAGGCTGGCGCGTGACCGACTCGATCACCTTGCCGAAGATGATCCCGATGCCGACGCCGGCGCCAAGCGCGCCGAGTCCGCCCCCGATGCCGATCCCGAGACCGGCGCCAACCCCGGTGGACGCCGCAGCGAAGGCGAACAAATGATTAAGCACTTGGGGACAGCTCCTTTTTCGTTAGTGAGAAGACACCGCGCCACCGACGTAAATGGCGGCGAGCGTGGCGAAGATGAAGGCCTGCAGCGTGGCCACCAGGCCGAGCTCGAACAGGTAGACGGCGATACCCACCGGCAGGGTGAACCAACCGAGGAAGCTCAGGCCGAGGATCACGGCCAGGCCCCCGGACATGAACAGGATGATCAGGTGCCCGGCGAGGATGTTGGCGAAGAGCCGGATCGTCAGCGAGATCAGGCGCATGAAGTTCGAGACGATCTCCAGCGGGGCGATCAGGAGCAGCATCGGGCCGTGCACGCCGGAGGGAATCAGGCTCTTGACATAGCCGATCGGGCCGTGGGCCCGCACCCCCACCCAGTTGAAGGAGACGAATACGACCAGCGCCAGGACGAGTGGCACGGAGATGTTGGCGGTCGCGGCGTACAGGGCGAACGACGGAATGTGGGCGCCGAAGATGTTGAACGTCTGCTCGCTGTTCGTCGGCAGGGGGATGTACCCGACGAGGTTGCAGAACCAGATGAACAGAAACAGGGCGCCGATGAACGGAAACCACTTGGCCGCCATCGAGTCGTCCATGTTTCCGCGGGTGATGTTCTCGCGCATCAGCGAGAACAGCACCTCGACCGCCGTCTGCACCTTGTTGGGCCGGTCGTGCATCCGCCCGGCGATCCACACCATCGTGACGATCGTGAGGATCGTCGAGATGAACAGGTAGAGGACCGCCCGGTTGATGCTGAACACGCCGAGGTCGACCCAGTTGATGAGCTGGAACTCATTCTGGATCTGGAAGACGTTGTTCTTGTGGCCGAAGCCGAAGATGACAACCAGCAGCGCGATCCCGAGGACGTAGAAGCCCAGGACGCCGTAGAAGACCTTGCGTGTGTTGCTCATCGTGACCTCGTACGAGGGGCTGCCGGGCGGCGCCTCGAGGACGGCCGCGGACGGCTGAAGGCGCTCGAGACCAGCTGGGCGGTGAAGGCGAACACGATCACCGCCAGCGCGGTCAGACCGGCATCCTGTCCATCTGACTTGCGCACCAGGATCACCACGATCGCCAGCGTGAACAGCCGTCCGAGCATGTAGCCCATGCGCACGCCGATCTGGCGGTTGGCGTCCGGCGTCGCGTTGGCATAACGGTCAACCCCTACCCCGAGCGCACGCAGCGCTATCCAAACGCCCGCGGCGATTCCGTAGCCCGAGAGGGGGATGCCCATCAGCAGCATAATCGGAGCCGCCACGACGATGAGCACGACGTCCATGTAGCCGAGCACCGTGAGCGGTTGCTCAGACATCACGGAAGCGCTTAGCGACAACTCGCATCCCTACCAGGAATCCGATCAGGAAGCCGACGATCGCCAGCGGCACGACCGCTCCCAGCAGCGCGCCGATGCCCGCGCCGGCCGCCGCCCACATGAAGTTCACCGAGAGCATCAAGGCTCCGGCTCCGGCCACGTCCCGACCGGTGACCGGCGGACGACTGCTGTTCCTCATGTTGTCTGCCGACGCTTCTTCTCAAGCTGAGCTACTGGGTTGGGGCCGCGTAGGGTAGCGGCGCGACTGAGCAGGCGCTGCCCGAAGGTCAGGCGCCCGAAAATGCGGCCGTGCCACCACCGGATAGGGTAGTGGAGCGCCGCCAAAAGGTTAGTTGTAGGTTAGCGTGCCGGCGCCGGCAACCGCGGCCTCCCGGGCGCCACGGGGACGCGCTCCAGCGGCTTGGGCAACTGCCCCTCGGCCCACATCGCGGCTAGGCCGGCGCGCGGCAGCCCCAGCGCCCCTTCGTAGACCAGGTAGCGGGGCTCCCAGCGCGGAAAGAACTTGGCGTTGAAGCGATACAGGCTCTCGATCTGGAAGAACGGGTTGCCGAGCGCGATCAGCTTCCCGAGCGCGCGCTCGCTGGCGCGCTGGGGGCTGTGCAGCCACTTGGCGAACGCCGCGAAGTTCAGCGACATCTCCTCCACGCCGCGCTCGCGCAGCAGCTGCACCGCCCTGACGACCATGAACTCGGTCAGGCCGTTGGGGGTCCCGGGATCGCGGCGCATGAACGACAGCGACATCGCCGCCCGTCCGTAGCAGGGGACGAAATGCAGGACGCCGCGGATCGGGCGGTCGGGGTCGGACTCATCCCGGGCCAGCACGACCAGCGTGTCGGCGTCGTGCTCGGAGCGGATCGAGTCCATCGCCATCGAGAACCCGCGCTCGGGCGCACCCTCGCGACCGCGCTCCAGCACCGCCTCCACGGCGGCCGTGGTCGCCGCATCGAGCTCGCTGACGGCGTGCAGTTGCGAGCTGAATCCTGCCTTCTCCAGGCGGCTGACCGACTGGCGGACCTTGCGGATCGGCCGTCCCTCCAGCGAGAACTGCAGCAGGTCGAGGACCGCCTCGTCGCCGAGATACAGCGTGCGCAGCCCCAGTCGCTCGTACAGCGGGAGCAGACGCTCGGAGGCGCCGACCGCACCCAGCCGCAGTCCGCGGAGGTCGGCGAAGGCCCGCACCTGCGTCAGCAGGTCGGCGAGCGCGGCGTCCGGTCCGACCGGATCACCAGACAGCAGCAGCACGCCGTTCTCCACCCGGTAGCCCACGAACGCGGAGCGGTCGGCGCTGAAGAAGTAGTGCTTGTCGGCGCGCAGCTTGAAGAACGACAGCGTGTCGGAACCGTGGGCGCGCACCAGCCCGGCGGCGGCGCCGCGCGCGGCGCTGCCCGGGAGCGCACGCGGGCCGGCGAGCGGGCGAAAGATCGCATAGGCGATCGCCATCAGCGTGCCGACCTCGATCCCGTGCACGATCGCCGCCAGGGGCAGATGATGCAGGTGCAGCTGCCCGGGCGCCCAGCGCAGCAGGTCCCAGGTCTCGCGGGCCACCGAGGTCAGCGACGGATGGCCCTGGGACGCCCACGCCGCCGCGCCGGACAGAGCCAGTCCCAGCGCGCCGATCAACGGCACCCGCCACACCGCCGAGCGCACCGTGATCGCGTCGTGGTCGACGCCGAAGGCGGACCGGCCGCGCGCCAGCCCGGCGGCCGTAAGCCACGTGATCGCGGTCTCCTCGAAGTCCAGCCCCTTGAGCAGGTCCAGCAGGCCCAGCAGGAGCATCAGCGCGATCGCCGCCTGCCAGGCCCGCCGCCGTCGCTTGAACAGGTACGGCGCCACCAACAGGAGCGCCATTCCGGTCGGCAGCGCGAACGCGTGCAGCAGCCGCACCGCCTCCACCGGCTCGAAGTCCAGCAGCAGGTGCCCGCGCCAGCGTATGTCGGGCGTGAGCGCGGAGGCGACGTTGATCGCTCCCACCAGCGCGGCGGCCAGGGCGGCGAGCGTGGGCGTCAGACGCGCGATGCGGGTGGAGGTCGTCGTCACAGGGGGTAACCGCCGCCCCGATGCGGTCGCAGTCGGGACAGCGGGGGAAAGTACGTCTTCGCCGCCGTCTGGTTACTTGCCCCGCGTCGGCTCAGGCCGTCGCCAGCTCCGCGATCCGCGTGGCCACCAGCTTCTGCTTGTCCTCCAGCTCGGTGGCCAGCTCGGAGAGCTCGGACAGCCGGCTGCGCACCAGCTTCAGCTGGGTGGCGATGTGGTGGCCCAGCTCCTCGAGAATGCGCCGGCGCTCGGCGGGGGCCTCGGTCTGCTGGAGCTCGGCCCGCAGGTGAGCCCGGGCGCTCTCGGCCTCCAGCAGGTCGCGCAGCTGGTCCAGCGAGAGTCCCAGCAGGTCGCGCAGGCGGATGATCTCCCGCACGCGATCGACGTCGGCCTCGCTGTAGGCGCGATGCTTGCCCTGCACCCGCTCGCTGCCCCCGCCCAGCAGCCCGATCTCCTCGTAGTAGCGGATCGTGCGCGGCGTGGTGCCCGTCAGCTCGGCCAACTCGCCGATCCGCAGGCTCCGCTCGGCGGTGGCGCTCATGACAATGCCGCCTGGGGCTCGCGTTGGGCCTGCACCGGCTCGGCCTCGGCGTCGTTGGCTGCCGGGCCCTCGCCGGCGACGTGCTTCGGCCGGGCGGCGGAGATCGCCGCGCCGACCAGCGAGACGCCGGCCAGACACCACAGGGCGACGTGCATGTTGGACAGGAACGGCACCAGCTGGGCGTTGGAGATGTGGTTGGCCACACCCGAGAAGACCGCGAACAGCACGTTCTTGGGCACCGAGGAGGTGACCACGGCCAGCACGAACGCGATCGAGATCACGGCGCCGGTGTTCTGCACCAGCACTCGGGCGCCCGCCGCGATCCCCCGGCGGTGCGGGGCGACCACGCCCATCATCGCCGCGGTATTGGGCGAGTTGAACATGCCGGACCCGACGCCGACGACGAACATGTAGATGCCGGGCCACACGTAGCTGGTGTCACGACCGAGCATGGTCATCAGCGCCAGGCCGACGGCGGTGACCAGCATGCCCAGCACGGCCAGCGTGCGCGAGCCGCGGCGGTCCGCCCACACGCCGGCGAGCGGCGAGGCGATCAGCATGCCGAGCGCCAGCGGGGCCAGCTTGATGCCGGCGAGGATCGGCGAGTCGCCCTGCACGCCCTGGAAGTAGAAGACGAACACGAACATCAGCGCAAAGCGCGCCAGGCCGTTGGCAAAGGCCGCGCCCGAGGCGGTGGCGAATAGGCGGTTGCGGAAGATGCTGAGGTCGAGCATCGGCGCCTTGTGGCGGCTCTCGATCAGCACGAACAGCGGCAGCAGCACCGCGCCGATGATCAGCGAGGGAATGACGAGAGACGAGGTCCAGCCGGAGATGCCGCCCTTGGAGATGCCGTAGACAATCCCGGTGAGCCCGATCAGGAAGGTGATCGTACCCAGAAAATCGAAGGAGCGGTCCTCGGAGCGACCGGTGATCTCGTGCAGCACCTGCCAGGCCCAGAAGCTGCCCAGCAGAGCGAACGGCACGTTGAACCAGAACACCCAGTGCCACGAGATGCCCACCAGCGCGCCGCCCAGCACCGGTCCGATGACCAGGCCGACGGCCGCGACCATCGTGTTGGTGCCCATCGCGACGCCCAGTTCCTCCTTGGGGAACGCGTCGGTGACGATCGCCGCCGAGTTGGCGAACAGGAACGCTCCGCCGATGCCCTGCAGGATCCGCCACAGGATCAGCTCGGTGCCGCTGCCGGCAAAACCGGCGCCCAGAGAAGCTGCCGCAAACAGCAGGAATCCCCCCACGTAGGCCTTCTTGCGCCCGAACTGATCAGACAGGCGGCCGGCGCTGAGCACCAGCACGGTGGAGGCGATCATGTACACGAGGATCACCCAGACGAGCTCGAGCAGGCTGGTGTGCAGGCTGCGCTCGAGGTCGGGCAGGGCGATGATCAGCGTGCCGGAGTTGATCGTGGCCAGCAGCATGCCGAGGCTCGTGCACGACAGCGCCCACCACTTGTACGAACCGTGCTCGGCATTCACGCCGATGCGGCGCCGACGTCCATCGGCCGTTGTCGAGGGAGCTTTGAGGGCTGACAAGGGGAGTTCCGCTTTCTCTTGCAATCTGATTCTTACGTAAACGTCAGAATAGCACGATTCAGCGGTCATCGGAACGGGCGTTCCGGCCCGTTCCGCCTCACTCGAACGCCGCGACCGTCGCCAGGATCACGAACGCTGCGACCAATGCCGCCCCCTCGAACGGCGTCGCCTCTCCGTCGCCGGTGATCTGCCAGATGATGATCGCCGTGCCGAGCAGCGCACCGGTATAGACGGGTGCCAGCGCGAAGGTCAGCGGCGTCACGGTCAGCAGCGAGACCAGCACCAGCAGCGGGAACAGGAAGGCGGCCACCTGGGCGACGGAGTTCTTGACCACCGAGATCGCCAGCTCGTGCTGGCCCTTGTGGGCCAGCACCACGCCGACGGCATGCTCCACGGCGTTGCCGGCGATCGCCACGATCACCAGCCCGGCGAACGGCTTGGAGATGCCGGTGCTCTTGATCGTCGGCTCCAGGGCGTGCACGAACCAGTCCGACACGAACGCCGCCGCCAGGCCCGAGAGCACGAGCAGGACGAGGCTGGAGCCGGTTGAGAGCCGCGCCTTCTCCACCGGGCTATCGCTGGCCTGCTCGGTGGTCAAATACTGGCGTACCCAGAACCCGTACACGGCGAGGATCGCCACCGCGCTGACGATCGAGATCGTCTTGATGTGGTGGCTGGCGTGATCGTTGGACGAGTCGGCCAGCGCCACGAGCACGATGATGAAGCTGGCGATCAGCAGCAGCGTCGCGGTGTCATTGGGCAGGCGCGGACTGAAGCGCATGATCCGATCCGGCTCGCGCAGGGAGCCGGCGATGAGCACCAGCCCCAACACGAGCAGCGCATTGACCAGGATCGAGCCGAGGATCGCCGTCTCGGCGACGATCTTCTCCCCGGCGTTGAGCGCGAAGATGACGACGAAGAACTCGGGCAGGTTGCCCAGCGTCGATTGCATCAGCCCGGTGACCGCGGGGCCGAAGCGCTGGCCGACCTGCTCGGTGGAGAACGACACGATCCACGCTCCCCCGGCCAGCGCCAGCCCGGCCACCACGAACGCGGCGACGTGCGGGACAGCGCTCACATATCGGGCGATGCCGGCGAGGATGGTGAGGACCGCGACCCCGACCAGGCCGACGCGCTCGCTCCGTGTCAGGCCCGCCAGGATCCTCTACCTGCCGGTCATCACGGTGTCGTCGTCGGAGTACGCCGGCGCACAGCAGCACAGCAGCACGAGCCGGCCCGGCCCGAGGTTGGCCTTGTTCATGACTTGACCTTCTGAAAGTCGCCGGTCTCGACGTCGTGGCTCACGGTCGCCTCGATCTCGGCCTCGCTGGCCTGCGGTCTGGCGGCGCGCAGGTCCTGGGCTCGCAGCCCCTTGAACTTGAAGATCTCCAGCACGTAGACGAGGTAGACGCTGGTGGCCAGAGCGGCCAGGGCGAGCAGCACGATCAGCGCGATCCAGCCGGGTTGGCGGTGATGGTGGTGATACAGCCGCATCGCTACCGCCAGCGCCGCCATCAGCAGCGACCATCCGTACAGGTAGACGACCGTCTTGCGCTGCGAGAAGCCGATCCGGGCCATCCGGTGATGGAAGTGGTTGGCATCCGCCGACCACGGCTTGCGCCGGTATTTCAGCCGCTTGGCGACGACGAACCCGGTGTCCAGGAACGGGATCGCCAGGATCACCAGCGGCACCAGCAGGGCGACCAGGGCGTTGGTCTTCAGCGAGCCGACCACCGCCGCCACCCCCAGCAGGTAGCCCAGCAGGTTGGCGCCGGCGTCGCCCATGAACACCGAGGCCGGATGGAAGTTGTGGACCAGGAAGCCGAGCGCCGCGCCGGCGGTGAGCGCCGCCAGGATCGCTGCCCCCTGGATGTTCAGATCGAACGCGATGATCGCGAACGCGATGCCGTCGATCGTGCACAGCCCGGCCGCCAGCCCGTCGACCCCGTCGGAGAAGTTGACCATGTTCATCAGCCCCACCAGCCAGATCACGGTCAGCACGCCGCCGGCGTTCGGGAACTGCAGCGCGCCCACGAACGGCACCGTGATGCCGGTGACCACGGCCCCCGCGCGCACGGCGATCACCGCCGCGCCCACCTGCCCGAGCAGCTTGACCAGCGGCGGCAGGTCGCGCACGTCGTCGACCGCCCCCACCAGGGCGATCAGGCAGGCGCCCACGATCAGCCCCCACGTGTTGGCCTTGTTCACCCCGGGCGCAGCATGCGCCGTGTGCGGCAGGGTGATCGTGTCGGGCATCCAGATCGCCGCCGCCACCAGCACGGCGACCAGGATCGCCAGCCCCCCCAGCAGCGGGGTCTCGCGCCAGGCCAGCCCGCGCTCGCGGGGAACGTCGACCGCGCCCAATCGCCGCGCCAGCCAAGCCGCCAGGGGCGTCAGCACGGCGGCGACCGCCGCCGCGACCACGAAGGAAAGGCCGGCATCCCAATATCGCATCCGCGCTGAAGCATGCCAGCCGCGGCCGACTGCAGCGTTGCATCAGGCTTTCGCCAGCGTCTGAGCGATATGCACAGCCACCGCGATTGGCTCATCGACGAGCTGGCGCCAGGTGACGCGCAGCACGCGGTATCCGACGGCACCGGTACACGTGCAGGCCGGGTCGATGGCGGATCTTCCGCACGGCGACAGTCACCTCGACCCGCTGCGGGTCGGGGCAGGGTCCCCTTCGCGACCCGGTGCGCCACCGCTCCGCGTCCCATGCCCAGCGCCGCCGGCTGCGAGCGGTGCACGAGTCCGCGCTGGCACCTGCGGAGCGATTTCGGATATGGGCCAAAACGCATGCGCGCCTCATGAGAGGCCCGGGCGACCGGAGGTTCGCCCCCCTCAGACGGCGGCGGCGAGCTGCGCGTACAGCGGGAAGCGGTCGGCGATCGCGGCGGTGCGCTCACTCAACTCCGCCCGGCGGTCCTCGAAGCCGGCGGTCAGGGTGGCCGCGATCACGCGCCCCACCTCGACGAAGTCCTCGACCTGCAGGCCCCGGGTGGCCAGTGCGGGCGAGCCGATCCGCAGCCCCGAGGAGACGGCCGGCGGGCGCGGGTCGAAGGGAACGGCGTTGCGGTTGACGGTGATCCCGATCGAATGCAGGCGATCCTCGGCCTGCTTTCCGTCCAGCTCGGACTCGCGCAGATCCACCAGCACGAGATGCACGTCGGTGCCCCCGGTCAGCACCGACACGCCGCGGGTGGGTGGGGTCCGATTCTGCAGCTCGTCGGCCACCGCGCGGGCCCCGTCCAGCGTGCGCCGCTGACGCTCGCGGAACGCCTCGGATTGCGCAATTCGAAGGGCCACCGCCTTGCCGGCGATGATGTGCTCCAGCGGGCCGCCCTGCTGTCCCGGGAACACCGCGGAATCGATCTTCTTCGCGTGCTCCTCCTTGCAGAGGATCATGCCGCCGCGGCCGCCGCCGATCGTCTTGTGGATCGTGGTCGTGACCACATCGGCCATCGGCACCGGCGAAGGGTGCAGCCCCGCCGCCACCAGCCCGGCGAAGTGGGCCATGTCGACCAGCAGGTAGGCGCCCACCGAGTCGGCGATCGCCCGGAAGCGCTCGAAGTCCAGCTGGCGCGGATAGGCCGACCACCCGGCGATGATCATCTTGGGGCGGTGCTCGTGCGCCAGGCGCTCCACCTCGTCCATGTCGATCAGCGAGGTCTCGCGGTCGACGTGATAGGCGACGATCTCGTACAGCCGCCCCGAGACGTTGATCTTCATGCCGTGCGAGAGGTGGCCGCCGTGGGACAGCTCCAGCCCCATCAGCGTGTCCCCGGGGCGCAGCAGGGCGTGGTAGACGGCGGTGTTGGCCTGGGCGCCGGCGTGCGGCTGCACGTTGGCGTGCTCGGCCCCGAAGAGCGCGCACGCCCGATCGATCGCCAGCCGCTCGGCGACGTCGACGTACTCGCAGCCGCCGTAGTAGCGCTTGCCGGGGTAGCCCTCGGCGTACTTGTTGGACAGGACGGAGCCCTGGCACTCCAGCACCGCGGCGGGCGCGAAGTTCTCCGAGGCGATCATCTCCAGCGTGCGCTGCTGGCGCTCGAGCTCCAGCGCCAGGACCTCGGCGATCTCGGGATCGACCTCGGAAAGCGGGCGGTTGAAGAAGTCCGGCGGCAACTCGGAGCTCACGCCGGGGATCCTAGCGACGGTCAGGGCACCTCGGCCACGACGACCGCGAGGTCGCGATGCGTCCATGTCACCCGTGCCCGGGCGAACCCCGCCTCCCCCAGCCACTTCAGCTGGTCGGCCAGCGTGTCCGGATGGTCGAAGCCCGCCGTCAAAGAGGTGACCGCATCGGCCGGATCGGGCGGAACAACGACGTCGGCCAGCACGAACACGCCACCCGGCCCCAACACCTCGCGCACGCGTGAAAACAGCGAGCGCTTCTGATCCCCCACCAGGTGGTGCACGCCCAGGGCGCTGGCCACCAGGTCGAACGGCCCCTCGGGCAGCGAATCCTGCAAGCGGCCGACCTCCAGCCTCACCCGCCCGGCCGGCAGGCGCTGGCGAGCGGCGTCGAGCATGCCCTCGCTCTCGTCTATGCCGACCAGGAACGACTCGGGATGGTGCTCCAGCAGCCGCGCCGCCGTCTCCCCGGTGCCCGTCCCCAGCTCCAGCACCCGCCGCGCCCCCACCCCCGTGACCGACGCCGCGACGAGCTCCTCCTGGAAGCGGTCATAGACGGGGATGTCCGAGCGGATCATCTCGAGGTAGGAGCCCGGGGTGAAGTGGAACTGCCCCTCCATCGCCGCCGCCACGTCCTCGGCGCTGACCGCCCCCTCGCGCACGACACTCCACTTCCCCGACTCCTCGTAGGAGCGCAGGTCGACCACCGTCGAGGCGGTCCCCGGCAGCTCGCCACCGTCGATCACCAGGTCGGCCAGGCGCCGAAAGGCCTCGGGCACGTGGTCCAGCCGTCGCGCATCCGGCTCTCCCGCCAGGTTGGCGCTCGACTGCAGGACCGGCCGGCGCACCCCGGCCAGCGCCGGTACGACTACAACGCGCAGACCGAGCACCGAAGGGTCGTCGCCACACGCCAGCGGGAAGCGCTGCGCCGGATTGGGCGCCAGCACCGTCACCGGGCCGGGGAGCAGCCGCCGCAGAGCCGCTCGAGAACCCGGCCCCAGCTCGGGCAGCGCGGCCAGCGCCAGCTCAAGGTCGAAGAACATCACCGCGGAGGGCTTGTCCAGCCGCCGGCGCTTGAGGCGATACAACCGCTCGACGGCGAGCCGGTCGGCCGCGTCGCAGGCCAGGCCGTACACGGTGTCCGCGGGGAACACCGCGATCCCGCCCACGCTCATGCAGCGCTCGAACGTCTCGGCTTGGGGCCCGAGCTCGGTCACGAGCTGCGCCCCCGGCCGACCACTACCCGCTCGCGGCCCGCCAGGTCGCGCAGGATCTCCACCCCCGGATAACCCGCGCCGCCCACCAAGGCGGCCACCTCGGCGGCCTGCCCGGGGGCGATCTCCAGCACCAGCAGCTCAGACGATGCCTCAGCGACCAGTCGCCGCACCAGATCCAGGCCGTCGGGGCCGCCGAACAGCGCGCCCGGCGGCTCGAACCGGACCACGTCGGGCGGGAGCTCCGCATGCTCCTCCACGTAGGGCAGGTTCGCCAGCACGGCGTCGGCGCGGCCGACCCCTGACAGCAGGTCACCGACGAAGAACCGCACCTCCAGACCGAGCCGCGCGGCGTTCCCGCGAGCCACGGCCACCGCATCGGCACTCACATCGACCCCGACGACGCGCAGATCGTCTCGCTCGTCCTTCAAAGCCAGGGCGACCGCGCCGCTCCCGGTCCCCACGTCCACCACCGACGCCCCCGGCGCCAGCGACAGACCCACCTCCACCAGCAGCTCGGTCTCGGGCCGCGGGATCAGCACGCGCGGGTCGACCGCCAGCTCCAGCCGGCGAAAGGCCCGTCGCCCGAGGATGTAGGCCACGGGCTCGCGCGCTGCCCGACGCGCCACCAGCTTCCAGAACCGCTCACCCTCGGAGCCACCCACGGGCTCGTCGCGGTTGACGAGGAGCGCAGCGCGATCGACCCCCAAGACCGAGCACAGCAGAAGCTCGGCATCGAGACGAGGTGTCTCGGACACCCCCGCCAACGCGGCGACCCCGGCCCCCAACGTCACCCCCACGGCCGTCTCAGCCAACGGCGCGCTCCTCGAGGCGCCGGCGCTTCTCGTCGTCCTCAAGCGCGGCGGTGAGCTCGTCGAGCTCGCCCATCAGGATCTCGTCGAGGTTGTGCACCAGCAGGTTGATGCGGTGGTCCTTGACCCGCTGCTCCCCGTAGTTGTAGGTGCGGATCTTCTCGGCTCGCTTCCCGGTGCCCACCTGGGCCAGGCGGCTGGCGCCGATCTCGGCCTGCTGCTCGGCCAGCGCCCGGTCATACAGCCGGGCGCGGAGCACCCGCATCGCGCGCTCGCGGTTCTGCAGCTGGGACTTCTCGTCCTGCATCGAGACCACGATGCCCGTGGGCCTGTGGGTGATCCGCACGGCCGAGTCGGTGGTGTTGACCGACTGCCCACCCGGACCGGAGCTGCGGTACACGTCGATCTGCAGGTCGTTCGGATCGACCTGCACGTCAACGTCCTCGGCCTCGGGGAGCACTGCCACGGTCGCCGTCGAGGTGTGGATCCGGCCCTGGGACTCGGTCTCGGGGACGCGCTGGACGCGATGCGTCCCGCCCTCGAACTTGAACACCGAGTAGGCCCCGTCGGGTGGGCGGGCTTTAATCGAGAACGTGTAGGCGCCCTCGCCGAGCGACAGCGGCTCGACCTTGAACCCGCGTCGCTCCGCGTAGCGGGCGAGCATCCGGTAGAGGTCGCCCGCCCACAGCGCCGCCTCGTCACCGCCGGCCCCCGGACGGATCTCGACGATCACGTTCTTGTCGTCGTTGGGATCGCGCTCGACCATCGCCAGGCGGATCTCCTCCTCCAGCTCGGCCATCCGCGCGCGTGAGCTCTCCAGCAGCTCCCGGAGCTCGGCGTCGTCGCCTTCGGCCAGCAGCTCCCGGGCGCCCGCAGCATCGTCGGCCGCATGGCGGTATTCGACCGCCAGGCGGGCGGCCGGCTCCAGCTCACGGTAGGCGCGGCTGGCGGCCTCGAAGCGCTCGCGGTCGCTGATCACCTCGGGGTCAGACAGCTCGCCCTCGAGCTCCCCGAACCGTGCCTGTACTCGGGAGACGAGCTCGTCAATCATGCTCGCGAGTGTAGGACCGCCGTCCGCCGGCGGTCCTACATCTCGGAGCGGGTCCGGCGGTCAGTGCTTGGGGTTGACCGCGTGCTTGATCTTGTCGGCTGCGTCGCCGATCGCGTGCTTGAGCCCGCCGGAGGCCTTGTCGACCTTGCCCTCGTTCTTCAGCGACTGGTCGTCGGTGAGGTCGCCGGCCGCCTCTTTGAGCTTGCCCTTGGTTCTGTCCATCGTGCCATCGTCAGGCATGTGGTTCTCCTTATCGGGTACGAGTTCGGTACCCGGGAGGCTAGCGCGAGTCGAAACGCCTACGCGACGACTTCGAGCCCGAGCAGATCGGCGGCCGCGGCCTCACCCGGCTTCTCGACCTCGAGCACGGCCTGCAACGCGGCGATCGACACCGCCAGCTGATCGAGGTCGGGCTCGCGGGTGGTCAGCTTCTGCAGCTGCATTCCCGGCCACATCACGAGCTGCACCCAGCGGTGGCGCCGGTTGCGCCCCGCCCAGCGGATCACCTCGAATGACAGCCCGGCGATCAGGGGCACGCCGAGGATGCGCGTCGCCACCAGGATCCACCACGCCGGCAGACCGATCGGCGCGAACACGAAGATCGCCAGGATCATCACGATCAGCAGGAAGCTCGTCCCGCAGCGAGGGTGCAGGCGGGAGTACAGCTTGGCCCGCTCGGGGGAGAGCTCGTCCTCGGCCTCGTAACAGGAGATCACCTTGTGCTCGGCGCCGTGGTACTCGAACACCCGTCGCAGGTCCCGGATTCGGGAGAGCAGGAACAGGTAGCCGAGGAAGATCGTCGTCCGCAGCACGCCCTCGACCACCCAGAACAGCAGCGACGAGCCGAGCTGGTTCTTGATCAGGCTGGTCAGGCCGACCGGGGCGACGAAGAACACTCCGATCGCGAACACCATCGAGACGAGCACCGTGCCGAACCAGGCGCCGCTGGAGATCTCCTCCTCCTCGCCCGGGAGCTGCGCGTTGGCCGAGATCGTCAGCGCGCGCATTCCGATCCCCAGCGACTCGGCCAGCGCAGTGACGCCGCGGATCACCGGCAGCCGGTAGAAGCGATGGCGCTTGGCGCGGGGCGTCAGGGCGAAACGCCGGACGGCGATCTCGCCGAGCTCGGCCTCGGGCACCGACTCGTCAGGCGGCTTGCGCACCGCCACTGCCCAGGTCGTGACGCCGCGCATCATCACGCCCTCGAGCACGGCCTGACCGCCGAGCGGCGCGTCGCGCACGGCGGTCAACGGGCTGTCGTTGCCGCCGTGGCGCAAACGCGTGCTTTAGCTCGCGGCTGTGGTGCGGGCGCTGCGGCGGCCCTTGGCCACCCGGCGCTGGAAGCGCTCCACGCGACCGCCCGTGTCGACCAGCTTCTGACGGCCGGTGTAGAACGGGTGGCACGCAGAACAGATCTCGACGTGGATCTCAGACTGGGTCGAGCGAGTCATGAAGTCGTTGCCGCACGTGCAGGTGACGTGAGCATCGACGTAATTGGGATGTATCTCGGTCTTCATAGTTACAACGATTCTAGCGTCGCCGGTTTGCGCTCAGACCGGACAGGTGACGGTCATCGCGTTGTTGTTGCGGTCGTAGTCGTCGACCTGATCGCTGGAGTCGGCGACGACCGTGGGGGGACTGCCGGCGTCGCACAGCGGTCCGACGAACGACAGCCGTAGCGAGGAGTGCGCATCCACGCGCGAGACCGTCTTGGTCTGGGGCGCCGAGCCGTCGCCGGGCGTGAACAGGACCTGGAACGGGCCGGCGCCGGACGCGCCGCGGTCGGCGATCACCACGGCGTAGCGCTGCTTGTGAGGCTTGTGCGGGATGGCCGCCACCGACACGCTGCGCACCAGCAGGTCGGGCCGCAGGTCGCGCTGCGCGCAGCTGCCCGACTGCGTGACGGCCGTCGCCAGGACCTTGTCGTGCGGGCCCAGCCAGCGAAACGTAACCCTGAAGCGATAAATAGCGGGAGCATCGAGGTTGGACACGGCCTTGGTGAGCTCCCACACGTCGCCGGTCCGACGGCCGAGCGTCGGGTCCTTGGGCGACAGCCAGATGCCCAGGTCGCCGGCTCCGGTCAGGCTCCGGGTTGCGCCCGCCACCTTCTCCAGCAGGTCGAACTTGAGCGACAGCTTGCGCGTCCCCTTGACCGGGCGCATCACCGCCTTGACCGAAACCGACCGGTTGGGTGGATCGAGGGCCCGCTGGCAGGCGAAGGACGTCAGGTCGTAGCGCGGCGGGGCCTGGCCGGTCGCGCCCGCCGACCCAAGGCCCACCACGAACAGCGCGAGGAGCGCCAAAAGCAGGAGAAGACGCCTCATCTACAGCGTCTTAACCGGTTGGAGGGCCAGAAGTTGTGACTAGTGGCCCATCCACTACGTGATCTGGTAAAGCGGGCCGTCGCCGCCCTCGGGAGGCGTGAGCCGCCCGCCCTTGGCGGTGATCGCCCCGCACTGCACGCAGTTGGTGTAGTTGACGGTCACGTCGACGAAGCCCGTCTCCGGCGCGTCGTCGGGGATCTCGTAGACGCCCGCCGGGCACATCCAGCGCCAGCCCTCGGCAATTTCCCTAGGCACGTTGCGGTGCACGCGGATGTGATTGGGCGCGTCGTCACGGGTCGCGTTGCCCGAGATGTAGACGCTGGCGAGCTTGTCGAACGTGTACTTGCCATCGGGCTTGGGATAGCCCTTGGCGGTGTCGCCGACGAACAGCGGGACCTCGTCGCCCCGGTGCCATGGCAGCCGTCCGCGGGGCACCTTGCCCTTGCTCATGATCGCCGCCCCGCTCAGCGGGGCGCCCCGCAAAAAGCCCTTCTGGAGCGGCTGCCGCGTGTTGCGCACCTGGTAGAGCTCCTGGCCGACCGAGGAGTCCTCGATCGCCTGCTCGTATCCGGCCAGCGACTCGCCGTTGCGCAGCGACTTGTAGATCGTCTCGGCGGCCAGGATGCCGGACTTGATGCAGTGGTGCACGCCCTTGAGCGCGGCCGCGTCGACCATCCCGCCCGAGTCGCCGACCAGCAGCGCCCCCGGCATCGAGAGCTTGGGCATCGACCAGTAGCCGCCGCCGGGCAGCGCCTTGGCTCCCCAGCCGACGCGCTCGCCGCCCTCCAGGATCCCCTTGACCAGCGGATGCAGCTTGAACTGCTGCAGCAGGTCGTGGGCCGAGGTGGTGGCGTCGGCGTAGTCGAGGTCGACCACAAAGCCGATCGAGACCAGGTCGTCGCCGGTCTTCTCGTCCCTCATCGGGTAGAGCCAGGTGCCGCCGACGTGGCCGTACTTGGCGGGGATCTTCAGCGGCCACGGGCCGATCGTGTGGATCACCCGGTCAAGCGGCTTGGGAACCTTCCACAGCTCCTTGACCCCCAGCTCCCACACCTGCGGCTCGCGCCCGTCGGCCAGCTCGAACTCCTTGATCGCCGCTCCGGTCAAATGGCCCCAGCAGCCCTCTCCCAGGACCGTTACCCGGGCCTTGATGTCCGTGCCGGGCTCGAAGTTGCCCAGCGGCTCGCCATCCTTGCCGCGGCCCTTGTCGCCCGAACGCACGCCCACCACCTTGCCGTCCTCCACCACCAGCTGGGTGGCCGAGGTCTCGGTGAGGATGTAGGCGCCGCCCTCCTCGGCTTTGGCCGCCTGGAAGCGCGCCAGCGCCGAGACGGAGACCACCTCGTTGCCGTGGTTCTTGAAGTTGGGCACCGCGAACGTCGGCACCGGCAGCTTCATCTTCCCGTTGGGCAGGGCGTAGATCGACTCCTTGGTGACCTCGCCGAACGCGAAGCGCTCCGTGCGCCAGTCCTCGCGCGACATCTCGGGGAACAGCTCCTGTAGCGGGTCCGGTCGCATGACGGCTCCCGACAGGTTGTGCCCGCCGCAGGTCTTGGCCTTCTCGATCACCGCCACCGGCACCTCGCCGAGGCGCTCCGTCAGCGCCTCGTCGTCGCCCAGCAGCTGCAGCAGCCGGTTGGCGCACGCCAGGCCGGCGGTGCCGCCCCCGACGATCGCCACGCCGACCTCGATCAGCTCGTCCTCGTCGTCAAGACCGCGCTTGATGAACTCCCCGACGGAGTCCACCGGAGGCGGAAACTCTGACGGCGCGTGAGTGGGTGGGTGGGTCCGATTTCCGTCCCCCGCCATGGCCGCTCAGCCGCCCTTCTTGGCCTTGATCGCGTCGGTGAGCTTGGGCATGATCTTGTTCAGATCGCCCACGATCCCGAGGTCTGCGAACTCGAAGATCGGCGCGTTGGCGTCCTTGTTGATGGCCACGATGTTCTCCGAGGACTGCATCCCGACCTTGTGCTGGATCGCGCCCGAGATCCCGGCCGCCAGGTACAGCTTGGGCGACACGGTCTTGCCGGTCTGGCCGATCTGCGCGGCGTACGGATACCAGCCGGCGTCGACCACCGCGCGGGTGGCGGCGACGGCCGAGTTGCCGCCGAACGCGCCGGCCAGCGACTCGGCCAGCTCGAAGCCCTCGGCCTTGCCCAGGCCACGGCCGCCGGCCACGAGGATGTCCGCACCCTCGATGTCGACGTCGGCGCCGCGCTGCTCGCCGCGCTGCTTCATCTTGGCCTGGGTGGACCAGGGCGAGTACTCCACGTCGACCTCGACCACCTCGGCGGAGGCGCCATCGCTCTGCCGCGTCTCGAACGCGTTGATACGCCCGATGATGATCCCCAGGTCACCCCGGTAGTGCGAATCGGAGATCTTGGAGTCCTGCAGGATCGGGCGCTCGGCGACGAGCTTGCCGTCCTGGGCCTTGATCGCGATGACCTCCATGGTCACGCCTGCCTGCTGGCGCGCGGCCAGCCCAGCGCCGATCTCGAAGCCGAGCAGACCGCCGCCGAACAGGGCGTAGGAATGGCCATGCTCGTCGATGATCTTGGCCATCACGTCAACCACCGGCCCGGACAACCCCTCGGGACCCTTGGCCCGGAACACCTTGGTGGCCCCGTAGGCACCCAGCGACTGGCACAGCTCCTGAGACAGCCCTTCGTCGCCGCCGACGACCACCGCGTGGCACTCGCCACCGATCTCGGCGGCGCGGGCGGCGCCCTCGGAGACGGCACCCAGCGAGTTCTTGTTGAACGCGCCCTCGTAGTGAAGAACGTACGTCAGAACGTCAGCCATTAGTGGTCTCCTTCGTGCGTGCGGTTTGAACGAGGTCGACCACTTAGATCAGCTTCCTCTCGTCGAGCCAGGCGACGATCTTCTCGACCGTCTCGTCGGTGTCCTCGTCCTCGATGATCTGCCCGGCGGACTTGGCCGGCGGGTCGTGGAACTCGCCGCACTGCACTCGCGAGCCCTCGGTACCGACCAGCGACGCGTCGATGCCGACGTCTCCGACGGCCAGCGTCTCCAGCGGCTTCTTCTTGGCACCCATGATCGCCTTCAGCGAGGGATAGCGGGGCTCGTTGATGGCGTCGCCGACGGAGATCACCGCGGGGAGCGAGATCTCGACGGTGTCGTAGCCGTACTCGGCCTGGCGCTCGCAGGTCAGGGTGGGTGGGGACTGGCTATCGACGTCCATCTTGATCACCTGTGTCAGCGACGGCATCTGCAGGTGGTCGGCGACGACCGCGCCGATCGTGTAGCACTCGCCGTCGTCTGACTGCTGGCCGAGCAGCACCAGATCGGGCGACTCCTTCGCCAGCGCCTTGGAGAGTGCGTAGCCGGTGGCGGACACGTCAGAGCCGGCCAGCGCGTCGTCGGACAGGTGCAGCGAGCGGTCGGCCCCCAGCGAGACGGCCTTCTGCAGCGCACGAGTGGCGGTCGTCGGGCCCATCGTGACGGCGACGATCTCGTCGACCTGCACAGCCCCGCCCTCGCGGATCTGCATCGCGGCCTCGATGGCGTGAGTGTCGTAGGGATTGAGATTTCTCTCCCCGGATCGGTCCATGCGCCCCGTCGAGGGATCGATGCGCTTCTCGACGGCGGCGTCCGGGACCTCTTTGACCAGGACGCAAATCTTCAAGTGTGGCCTCCTATCAGGTGTCCTGAGCGGGGATTCCGGGCGGGCGGGCTCGGTTCACGGCTGTGTTGCGGTGAAGTGTGCGGCAATACTACCGCGTTGACTGACAAGTCAATCGGTGATCTTGACACGAGATGATGACACGATCTCCGGGACCGCGGGGGCGGGTACCAGCCCCCGCCCGCCCCTCAGGCCCGCACGGCGCCGCGGATGAAGTCGATCGCCTGCTGGGCGGGAGCGCCGGGGGTGAACACCTCGGCCACGCCCAGGGTCTTGAGCTCCTCGACGTCGTCGGAGGGGATCGTCCCCCCCACGGTGACGACCACGTCGTCGATCCCCTGCTCGGCCATCAGCTCCATGATCCGCGGCACGAGCGTCATGTGCGCGCCCGACAGGATCGACAGGCCGACGGCGTCGGCGTCCTCCTGGATCACGGTCTCGACGATCTGCTCGGGCGTCTGGTGAAGCCCGGTGTAGATGACCTCCATGCCGGCGTCGCGCAGCGCGCGGGCGATGATCTTGGCCCCGCGGTCGTGGCCATCGAGCCCCGGCTTGGCGACGACGACGCGGATCTTCTTCTCGGAGGTGCTCATGGCGTGCGCGCCGCCAGGCGCGCGGGCAGCAGTCTATAGATGGACGGGCGCCGCGGATGCATCCGCCGGACGATCGCGGCGGAGGCCACGCCGCCCGCCGCCGCGGCGCCGCCCAGGGCGGCTGCCGTCTTCAGCCGGCGAGCCAGCCGGTCGAAACGCAGCACCTCCCAGCCCTCCTCGCGGGCGATCCCGGCCAGGACACCATCGGGGTTGACGGCCACCGGATGGCCGACCGCCCGCAGCATCGGCAGGTCGGACTCCGAGTCCGAGTAGGCATAGGAGTCGGCCAGATCGAGGTTCTCGCGGGCGGCCAGCTGCTCGATCGCCTTCGCCTTGCCGCTGCGATAGATGAACAGCCCGGTCGGCTGCCCCGTGTAGACCCCGTCGACGATCTCCGAGATGTCAGAGCCGATCGCGCCGTCGAAGGCCATCACCGTGGCGAGGATCTCGGCCAGCTCCTGCGAGGCGGCGGTGACGATGTAGGCGCGCCGCCCGGCGTCCTGATGGCGATGGGCGACCTCCAGCATCTGGGGATAGAGGCGCGGCAGGATCCCCGCCAGCACCTCGACCCCGAGACGCTCGAGGTCGACCACGCGGACGCCCTCCAGCGAGGCCGCGATCCGCTCGCGCAGCGCCAGCGAGTCGGCGTCCGTGGCCCCACGCAGGCGGAACTGCAGGTTGGCCAGCCCGTCGGCCAGCAGCTGGCGTCGCCCCATCAGGCCCGCCTTGAACGCCGCACGCCCGAACTGGAACGCCGACGATCCCTGCATAAGGGTCTTGTCGAGATCGAAGAAGGCGGCGCCGACGGACGCCGCCACAGCCTCGCCCTCGCCCTCAGCCGCCATTGACCTCCACGATCACGGCGTCGCCCTGCCCGCCGCCCGAGCAGATCGCCGCGCAGCCGATGCCCCCGCCGCGGCGGCCTAGCTCGTAGATCAGGGCGCCGAGGATCCGGGCGCCCGAGGCACCAATCGGGTGCCCGAGCGCAACCGCGCCGCCGTTGACGTTGACCTTGGACTCGTCGATGTCGAGCATCCGCATCGAGTTCAGGGCGACCGAGGCGAACGCTTCGTTGATCTCCCACAAGTCGACGTCGGAGGGGCTGAGCCCGATCTTCTCCAGCGCGAGCTTCGCCGCCTTGGCGGGCGTGCGCGCCAGGTAGGCGAAGTCGTCGGCCACCTGGCCCTGGGCGAGGATCGTGGCCAGCACCTGCTTGCCGGAGTTCTTCGCCCAGGTGTCGGAGGCGAGCACCAGCGCGCCGCCGCCGTCGTTGACGCCGGGAGAATTGCCGGCCGTGTGCGTGCCCTCCTTGGAGAAGATCGGCGGCAGCTTGGCCAGCGACTCCAGGCTCACCTCCCGCCTCGGCGCCTCGTCGACCTCGACCACGGTGTCGCCTTTGCGGCCCTTGATCGTGACCGCCACGATCTCCTCGGGCAGCCGGCCCTCGTCGGTCGCCTTGATCGCCAGCTCGTGCGAGCGCAGCGACCAGCGGTCCATGTCTGCGCGGGTCATCTCCAGCTCGGCCGACACCTCCGAGGCCTCCTGGGCCATGTGCTTGCCGCTGAAGGGGTTGGTGAGCCCGTCGGAGACCATCGCGTCGATCGCCTTGCCGTCGCCCATCCGATAGCCGAAGCGCGCCTGCTTGAGCAAGTAGGGGGCGTTTGACATCGACTCCATGCCGCCCGCGACCGCCACGTCGAGGTCGCCGACCCGGATTGACGCGTCGAGGATCCCGGCGGCCCGGATGCCCGAGGCGCACACCTTGTTGATCGTCTCGGAGGGGACCTCCTTGGGGATCCCTCCCTTGATCTGCGCCTGGCGCGACGGGATCTGGCCCTGACCAGCCTGGAGCACCTGTCCCATGACCACGTGCTGCACGTCCTCCGGCGCGACATCGGCGCGCTCCAGGGCGGCCTTGATGGCGGTCCCCCCCAGCTCGGTCGCGTCCAACGAGGCGAGCCCGCCTCCGAGCTTGCCGACGGGGGTCCGAGCTGCTGAGAGGATCACTGTCTTGGGCATGCGGATTCGGTCTCCGGTGGTCGCTTTCGGTGGCCTCTCTCATGCTACGCGTTCGTCGCTAACGTGCCAGTCTGTGCGAGTCGCAGCGACGACCGAGGGGCCCTTCGTCACCGACGCCGACACCGTCGCGGTTGGGGCGTTCGACGGTGAGGCCGCGGCCGACGTCTCCCTGCAGGCGCTGCTGGACGCCGGGGAGGCCAAGCCGAAGCTCGAGCATGTCGCGGTCACCCACCGCGACGGGCGGCGCGTGGTCCTCGCCGGGCTGGGCCCGCGGGAGCAGTTCGACGGCGAGCGCGCGCGGATCGTCGCCGCGGTGGTCGGGCGGCGCGCTCGGGAGCTGGGCGCCCGCCACCTGTGCTGGGAGCTCCCGCCGGCCGTCGGGGACGGTGTGGCGGCCGGGCTGGTGCAGGGCACCCTGCTCGGCGCCTATCGCTTCACCCGCTACCGGCCGCCGGCGGACGAGCCGGCGCTTGACCAGCTGACGATCAGCGCCCCCGGCCACGATCTGAAGGACGTCGTGGATCGCGCCGCGGTCCTCGCCGAGGCTCAGAACCGCGCCCGCGACCTGGGCAATGCGCCCCCCAACGACCTCACGCCCGCCGCGCTGGCCGACTACGCGATCGCGCTGGCCGAGCGCCACGCCGCGCTGACGGTGACGGTCCTGGACGAGGATGAGCTGCGTACCCGGGGCATGGGCGCGTTCGCGGCCGTCGCGCAGGGCTCGGCGCAGCCGGCGCAGCTGATCGCGCTGGAGTACGCCGGCGCGCCCGACGACGCCCGCAGGCTGGGGCTGATCGGCAAGGCGGTCACCTTCGACAGCGGCGGGCTGTCGCTGAAACCGCCCAACTCGATGATCGAGATGAAGTTCGACATGGCCGGCGGTGCGGCGGTGATCGAGGCGATCGCG
Source organism: Solirubrobacteraceae bacterium (assembly GCA_017882405.1). The sequence continues at coordinate 24,035 of JADGPO010000032.1, forward strand.
GCGCTCGCCGAGCTTCAGACACCGGTGCGCGTGCTGGGGATCGTGGGCGCCACCGAGAACCTGGTCAGCGGCAGCTCGGTCAGGCCGGGCGACATCGTCACCGCGCTCGACGGGACCACGATCGAGGTCAACAACACCGACGCCGAGGGCCGACTGGTGCTGGCCGACTGCATCACCCATGCCCGCCGCCTCGGCTGCGACGCGATCGTCGACATCGCCACCCTCACCGGCGGCGTGGTGGTCGCCCTCGGCGCCACGTATGCCGGCCTGTGGGCCTCAGACGACGCGCTGGCGGCGCAGCTGGTCGCCTGCGGCGAGCGCACCGGGGAGCTGCTGTGGCGGCTGCCGCTGCACCCCGCCTATGCCGAGATGGTCAAGGGCCGCTCTGCCCAGCTGACCAACCGCACGCAGCGACGCGAGGCCTCCGCGATCGCCGGGGCCGAGTTCCTGCACCACTTCGCCGGCGACGAGCGGTGGGCGCATCTGGACATCGCCGCCGTCGGCGACGACGGGCGGGCGCCGTACCTGGACAAGGGCGGAACGGGCTTCGGGGTCCGCCTGCTGGCCGAGCTGGCGATCGCCTTCGCCCACGGCGATGCGTAGGCCGGCGACCGTCGTCGTCCTTGCGCTCGCCGGGCTGGCCGCGGCGCCGGCGGCGGGCGGCGCCGGATTGCTGGCGTCGGCCCGGCTCCAGGGCGTCTTTGAGATGTCGGGCCGGGTCACCGACGCCGTCAACACCGGCGGCGAGTACCGCGGCGAGCTGGTGCACCGCACCTGGACGTTCAGCTCCACGTGCCCAGCGGGCGCGTGCGCCACGGTGGCGCTCAAGCGCACGCGAAGCCGCACCGACCCGACCAAGACCGACCAGCTGGTCCTGCGCCGCCATTCGCCCGGCTTCTACGAGGGCACGGCGACGTTCGTCGCCCCCATGCGCTGCGCCGGACAGCGCTATGCCAAGGGCGAGGCGGTCCCGTTCTCGATCACCGCGCGCGTGACGGCCGCCGCGACGATCGGCGACCGGGTGCTAGCCAGCAGGGTGCGGGCCTTCTACCGCAGCCCCCGGCGCGTGGGACTGACCCGGTGCGTCACCGCTCCCGCCCACGACGCCGCCCGCTACACGGGCAGGCTCGTGATCTCGCCGGGCGGCACCACGCGCAGCGAGCGCAGCACGGCGCTGACGGCCGCCAGCTGACGGCGCCGGCGGGCGCGGGGCTCCTGTTCGGCGGCGATCACCACGTACAGGCACAGCGGTCGCCCGGCAGCGGTGAAGAAATGCTGCATCCCGGTCTGACCGGGCCGGATGTGGGCCAGGCGGCGCGGCGAGAACGCGGTGGGATCCAGCGGCAACGAGATCGAGCTCGGCGCGTACAGGCCTCGGCCCGGCTGCAGGCCGGCGCCCGGCAGATACTCCACCAGCGCGAAGAACGTCGAGCCGGGCGGCATCTGCCCGGTACTGCGATCGCCGAACTCACCGTCGCCCAGCGCCAGCCGGAAGTCGCCGGCGTGCAGGGTGGCGTTGCCGCCGGCGCGGCGAAAGATCCGCCCGCTCCAGCGCGGCGGCAGCGTGACCTCGATGCCGTGGGCCGAGAGGATCACGACAGGCTCGCCACCAGGCCCATCGCGGCGGCCGCGGCCAGCACGGCCGCTCCGGCGCGCGCCGTCCCCGGTTCGGCGCGCCGCAGCCGGGCGTGCAGCGCCACCAGCTGCCCCGGGGTGCGCACGCCGGCCGCCAGCAGCGGCGTGAGCCCCCGCAGCGCCCCGTAGACGCCCACGACCAGCGCGCCCGTCGCCGGGCCGGCCAGCAGGGCGCACAGCAGGGTGACGTAGGTGGCGGCGCTGGTCACCACGGTGACGATCCCCAGTCCCAGCTGGGAGCCATAGCCCAAGCCGTACACCCAGCCCCGGTAGCGATCCAGCCAGCGCTCGTCCACCTGACGCCGAGGTCCCGGCACCGCGCTGCCGCCGAGGTCCAGCGCCAGCGCGGCCAGCAGCGCCAGCGCGATCACCGCGATCCGGGCGTGAGCGCTGAACCCGTGGGGCACCAGCCGGCCGAGGGCGCCCAGCAGGGCCCCCGCGGCCGCTCCGGCAGCGGTGGCGCCCAGCGCGAACGCGGTTACCGTGACCGTCCAGTGGCTCTGGCGGCCCCGCTCGCCGAGCGGGGTGATGCTCGCGAGCATCGACTCGCCTCAGGGCGACCACGCCGCGCGCACGGCGGCGATGACGGCGGCCGCGCACCCGAGCCAGACCAGCTCGTTCATCGGCGCTGTTGCTCGCCGGGATACAGGCTGGGGTGACCCGGCCCGATGCCGGCGGCCGCCAGCGTGCGCTCGACGTCCAGCGCCCGGCCCGTGCCGCCCGAGCCCGAGCCCGAGCCGGCGTCGTGCGCGTCCACGATCGCGACCGCGACCGCGTCGGCCACCAGCGAGCTGAGCGCGGCCCACGTGGTGGCCACGCCCTCGCCACGGATCGCACCGTCGACGAGCACGAAGTACGGCGAGCCGGGCACCGCGTAGTCCTCCCACGCCTGCGACGACATCACCACGGGCACGCCGGGGGGGATCAGCTCGCGCAGGCGAGCCGGCCGCTCCCGGTCGGCGCCGCGGGTCACCACCACCGGCTGCACGCCGTCGGGCAGCCGCGCCTCGTGCATCCCCGCCCAGAACGCCTCACAGGTGGAGCAGCCGCTGGAGAGGAAGGCCAGCAGGATCGGACCGCCGGGTGCGGTCAGGTCCAGCGCCACCGCGTCGTCGTCGGGCGTGAACCCGGCGATCGGCGCGGCCGGAGCGCCGGACGGTCGCTCGGGCGCTCCCGGCGTGGCCGTGAGCGGCGACGCGGGGCCGGCGACCGGCGACCCCGGCGGCCCGAGCCGGCGAAGTATCTCGGCGTGGCTGCGCAGCAGGCCCGCGACCAGCACGACCAGGATCACCAGCAGCACCGTCTCCACCGACACGATCGCGGCCACTATGCCCTTATGCCCCTCCGCCCTGCAGGGGGATCGCCAGCCCCTTCAGGCAGCCGGCCTCGTGGTTGCAGGTGTTGTCGTCGATCATCTCGGTGCTGTTGCAGTTGAGGCCCGACACCCCGCCGGGGTGCTGGCAGATGACCAGCCGGCAGGCCACCTCGGTGGTGCCGTGCACCTGGGTATTGCACTGCCCGTAGCGGAACTGGTTGCAGTCCACGCGGCGCTGCCCGCAGTCCTCGTTGGCACATTGGCATCCGCCGGGGAAACGGGCGCCGGGAGTGCGATTGCAGTCGACGTAGTACCGGTAGCCCTGGTCGCTGCACAGGCCCGAGCCGCGGTAGTCGGTGCACTTCCACCAGCCGGCCACGTAGGTCCCCTCCGGGCAGCGGTTGTTGCCGTGCTCGATCTCGCAGCAGAACTCGGTGTACCCGTCCTGACAGCGCGAGCCGGGAGGACAGCCGTCGGGACGCAGCACCGCCCACGCCGTCCCCGGGCGAACCAGATAGCGCACCGGCGCGACCGCGAACGCCGAGCCGGCAACCGCGGCGCGGGCCAGCACGCCGCGGCGGGAGCTGCGACGCTCGAGCAGCGACCCGAGCGCCTCCGCGATCCGCGCCGCCGGGCTCACGACGCTCCCCACGCCCGCCAAGCCAGCGGGATCTCGGAGTAGGCGACGACCGTTCCGTACACGGCAGCGACGATGCCCATCGCAAGCACCGCCGCGGACCCCGGAGGCCGCGCGAACAGCCAGCCGATGTCGTGCGCGGCCGCCACGGAAGCCAGCGCCAGCGCCACGCTGAGGACGGACTGGACGACCGAGGCCGGAGCGTCGCCCTCGCCGAAGCAGCCGCAGGACTGCGCCCGACGGGCCAGCACCGCCGTGAGCCCCGCCAGGCCGAGGTAGGTGAGCGCCAGCAGCGGCGAGAGCACGGTCCACGCCAGGGCGCCGGCGCCCAGCGCCAGCTCGTAGACGGAGAACGCCCGGACCAGCCCCGGCGGCACCCCCAGGGCCGTCGCCGCGGTCCCCGGCGAGCGCAGCTTGGCGATCCCGGCGACGCACAGCACAATCGCCGCGACGGCGTGGGGGACGGTCAGCGCGTCGGCCAAGGGCCTAGGTCCTGACCCGCGCTTCGAGGATCGTCGTGGCGGCGCTGGCCGGGTCCAGCTCGCGGGCGACGACGCGGTCGAGCAGCTCCTGGACATGATCGTCCTCGCGCAGCGTCTCCTCCAGCTCGCGGCGCATGCGGGCGGTGGCGATCGCCAGCACCTCGTTCATCAGGTTTCGCCGCCGGCGCTCAGAGAGGGTGCCCTCGGCCTCGATGTAGGCGCGATGCTCGCCCAGCTTGTCGACCAGCGCCTCGACGCCCGTCTCCCGGAGGGCCTCGGTGCGGATGATCGGCACCTGCCAGCCCTCATGGGGCCCCAGTGCCAGCACGCCCTTGATCTCGCGGACCATCGTGTCGGTCAGCGGATGGTCGGCCTTGTTGACGACGATGATGTCGGGGATCTCCATGATGCCGGCCTTCAGCGCCTGGATCGAGTCGCCCGAGCCCGGCATCAGCACCAGCACCACGGTGTCGGCGTGGTCGATCACGTCGATCTCGGCCTGGCCGACACCCACCGTCTCCAGCAGCACCACATCGCGACCGGAGGCGTCCATCAGCAGCGCCGCCTGCAGGGCCGCCTCGCTCAAGCCACCCAGCGCGCCGCGATTGGCCATCGAGCGGATGAACACGCCGGGATCGAGGAAGTGGTCGATGAGGCGGATGCGGTCTCCGAGCAGCGCACCCTTGGTGAACGGCGAGGAGGGATCGATCGACAGCACGGCGATCGACCGCTCGCGTTCCCGCTCGAGCTTGGTGATCGCGTTCAGCAGCGTCGACTTGCCCACCCCCGGCGCCCCCGTGACGCCGATGATGGCGGCTCGCCCGGTCTTGGGGTACACCTCGCGGACCAGCTCCCAGCCCTCGGGATCGTCGTTCTCCACCAGCGTGATCGCCCGCGCCAGGGCGCGCCGATCGCCGTCGAGCAGGCGCTGGGCGAGAGGCTGGTCAGAGCGGCTCATGCGGGTCAGCCATCATGCCAGGCCCGGTGGCCGGCCACGCTGGCCGCCAGGCGCCTACCGCGCGCGGCGTGTGGGCGATAAGGGAAATGAGGTTGCCAAGATCGCCCGACGTCAGGGGCGAACCGCCCGTCACGTCGGCACGGGCGGTGATTACGATTGCCCGCTGTGTCAGCAACGTCGGTGAAGAAGAAGCCCCCGGCGCCGCCGCAGTACCTCCGGACTCCCCCGCCGGGCCTGCGGGGAGGCGTGCTGGAGCTCCTGCGCTTCGCCCGCGCCAACCACATGCTCAGCTGGGGATACGTGTTCCTGGCGGCGCGCTGGCTGTGGCTGAAGCTGCGCTGGCGCGGCCGGCTGGTCACCGACGGGCTGTGCTTCGTGTGCCCGGGGGTCAAGTTCGAGATCGGCAAGGACGCGCGGGTCTATCTCGGGCGCTGGTCCTGGCTCGGGCACGGCTGCAAGGTCCGCGTGCACGAGGGCGAGCTGTCGATCGGCGCCAAGACCGTGTTCGGCCAGGAGTGCACGATCTCGGCCTTTCAGCACATCGCCGTGGGACGTGAGTGCATCGTCGCCGACCGCGTGATGATGATCGACTTCGATCACGGCGTGGTGGAGGTCGAGCGTCCGATCCGCGAGCAGGGGATCTACAAGCGCGACGTCAACGTCGGCCACAACGTGTGGATCGGTTACGGCGCCTGCGTGCTGCGGGGCGTGACCGTGGGCGACAACTCGGTGATCGGCACCAGCTCGGTGGTGACGACCGATGTGCCGACCAACGCCGTCGTCGGCGGGATCCCCGCCAAGCTGATCCGGATGCGCGAAGCGCCCAAGACGTTCCGCTGGGGCGGGTAGCGCGGGGCCGCGGCGCTCCGCTGAGTTGTGCGCTCGGCAGATCAGGACCAGCCGGCGAGCTCGGGGGCCAACCCGCGCAGCTCCGGGTGGGACGCCTCCGGGTGGGCCAGTGCGAAGCGCAGCGCCGCCGCATGGCCGGCCGCCCGCTGCTGCGGGTAGTCGCCCGCCAGCCGCCGCTGAGCCAGGAATGCCCAGTCGGAGGACTGCAGCGCCAACAGCTCGCGCAGCGCCCGCGGCGACGGCGCTGTGCCTCCACCCGTGCGGGCCGCCACCGCCAGCTCGAGGGTGCGCGCCTGCCAGGCCAGGTCGGCCACCTCAGGTCCGCTCCAGGTGCGCAGGTCACCGCCCTCACCCCAGCTGCTGGCCGGCAGCTGCGTGCCGGCCAGGGCAACCGGCTCGTAACGCTCCAGGGCCTCGTCGAGGGTCGTCAGCGCCAGCCCCTGCCGGGCCGACTCGTCCAGCACCGCACGCAGCCACTCGATGCCCTCGTACCACCAGTGGCCGAGCAGCTCGGTGTCCAGCGCGCACACGCACACCCCGCCGCCGGCGACCCGAGCGCGCACCCGGGCGACGAAGTCGGCGCCGTCGGCACGGGCCTGCTGCAGCGCCGCGTCGTGGTCGTAGGGGGCCCCGTCGATCCGCCACGCCCGGTGGCGGTGGGTGGTGTGGTGGTGATAGTCGCGGTAGGCGGCGCGGGCCGGATAGCCGCCGTCCCCCCACACCAGCTCGATCGTGCTGCGATCGATCGGCCACAGCACGAGCCCGGCCTCGCCGATGAGCGGTCGCAGGTGGCGGGGATCGCCGAGGCGCAAGCGCCCGGTCAGCTCCACGCACGTGGCCCGCGCGCCGGCCTGCTCGAGCAGCGGGTCAAGCCACGAGGCGTGAGCGCACTCGGGCAGCCAGAACCCACCGCCCCACGCGCCGGAGCGTCGCCGGTGGGCCGCGATCCCCGTCTGCACCTGGAGGTCCACCGCGCTCTCGGTGGCGATCAGCGGCAGGATGGCGTGGGTCGCCGCCGACGTCCAGCCGGCGTTGCGCGCGAGCCCTCTCAGCAGACCAGGCCCCAGATCGGCCAGCCGGTCCGCGGCGGCGGCGTACTCGGCCGCGGAGCGCCTCAGCTCCGCAGCAAGGGGCTCGTGACCGGCGTCGCGTAGCTCCGCGATGTCGCGACGGTGGGACTCGGGGCGGATCTCGGTGAGGAACGTCAGGCAGCGCTCGATCGCGCCGGGGTGCTCGAGCTGGTCGGCCAGTACCGGGGTGAGCGACAGGGTCAGCGGCGCCCCGGGCAGCACGTCGAGCAGCGGCACGTAGCAAGTGGCGATCGCCTCCCACAGCCACTCCTCGCCGAACGGCCACGTGCCGAACCCCTCGACGTAGGGCATGTGGGTGTGCAGGACGAGCGCCAGCTCGCCAGGCCGAGATCGCATCGAAAGCCCAGTGGCCGAGCTCGCGCGTACGAGACCGACCACTAGCGGCACACGGCCAGGAAGTCCAACGCGCGGTCCAGTCCGCTGGGCGACAGCGCGAAGTCCCGGGCGGAGATCGCCGGCGTGAAACGGTCGTAGAAGGGCTTGGTCAGCCGCACCCGGGGGTGTACCGTATCCCAGCCGCAGGCCAGCGCGAGCTCGTGCAGGCGCAGCTTGCGAGCGTGGAAGCACCCGAGCAGCCCGACGTGGGAGAACACGGTGCGACACAGGGCGTCGAACTCGTGCGCCCGGTACTCCTTCAGGTGCCAGGGATTGTCGGACTTCGCCGCCCCGGGTGGCGCCAGCGTGAGCAGGTTCGGCGTCGACACGTAGGCGACCCCGCCGTCGGCCAGCAGCGAGCTGAAGTGGCGCAGCACGGCCACCGGATCGTGGACGTGCTCGATCGTCTGCAGGAACACGACGGCGTCGTAGCTCCCGGGCTCGCCGTGGTTCTCCACCATCCCCCGCTCGAAATGCAGGTTCTGGGCGGTGTAGCGCAGGCGGGCGTGCTCGAAGGCATCGGGGTTGGCGTCGACGCCCAGCACGCTCTCTGCGCCCCGGGCCAGCACGGCGGAGCCGTAGCCCTCGCCGCACGCCATGTCGAGCACGCGTCTTCCGATCACCCGCGCCCCGATCCACTCGTAGACGGCGAGGTGCCGGCGGTACCAGTAGTTCTCGGCCGGGACATCAGGCAGCGTGCGTTCGCCGGTGAGTTCCAGCGGTGGCACGCCGGGGGGTTGATCGCGTTGCAGATGGGCTGAGACGGGCATCGGCGTTCTGAGAGGGTAATCTGGCCGGCGGCATGGAGGCATTGCGCAGCGCGGATGAGATCCGCGACGTAAACACCCGGTATCACGACGTCGCCGCCGACAGCTACGACGCCAAGTGGGGCATCGACTTCGGCGAGATCGGCCAGACCCAGGTCCTGGGCAAGCTGCGCAAGCTGCTCGGGGCGGAGCTGGACGACGGCTATGCGCGCTCGCTGGAGATCGGCGCCGGCACGGGGTACTTCACGCTGAACATGCTCCAGGCCGGGGTGGTCGACGAGGCGACCTGCACCGACATCTCGCCCGGGATGATGGCCACCCTGACCGCCAACGCCCGGCGGCTGGGCTTGAGCGTGCGCGCCGCCCGAGCGGACGCGGAGTCGCTGCCGTTCGGCGATCACAGCTTTGACCTGGTGCTCGGCCACGCCGTGCTGCACCACCTACCCAACCTGCGCCGGGCGTTCACCGAGTTTCACCGCGTGCTGCGCCCCGGAGGACGGATCCTGTTCGCCGGTGAACCGTCGCGCGTCGGAGACCGGATCGCGTCGCTGCCCAAGCGCGGGGCCAACGCGCTGGCGCCCACCTGGCGACGGCTGATGCGCGCCAGCCCGGCGCCGCCTCCGGGGAGCGCCGGCGGGCGGGCGGGGTCCGATCCCCGCGACCACGACCTGGAGCGCTTCGTCGACATCCACTTGTTTGCCCCCAACGACCTGTCAAGGCATGCCAAGCGCTCGGGGTTCGCCGACGTGGTGGTCCGCGGCGAGGAGCTGGCCGCCAACTGGTTCGGGTGGTTCAACCGCGCCCTGGAGGCCTCCGCCGACCCTGCCGACGTGCCGATGCTGTGGCGCAAGTACGCCTTTCACGGCTACCTGATGCTGCAGCGCGTGGACGAGCGGCTGCTCGAGCCGTTGCTGCCGCCGGCGATCTTCTACAACCTGTTGCTGACCGCCCGGCGGCCCTAGGGGGCCGGTACTCCCGCGCCGTAGACTGCGCGGTCATGGCCGACGAGGTTGAGCGCGAGTTTCCGCTGTTCCCGCTCGGACTGGTGGCCCTTCCGGGCGAGCTGGTCCCGCTGCACATCTTCGAGGAGCGCTACAAGCAGATGATGGGCGAGTGCCTGGAGTCAGAGCGCGAGTTCGGGATCGTCTGGATGTCCGACGACGGCCTGCGCGAGATCGGCTGCGCCTGCGAGATCGAGCGCGTGCTGGAGCAGATGGAGGACGGCCGCATGAACATCCTCACGCGGGGCACGCGGCCCTTCCGGGTGCTCGAGCGCCAGGGTCATCTGGCCTACCCGGCAGGCGTGATCGAGTTCCTCGTAGACGACGCCGAGGAGACCGACCTCGACGCCGCCGGCACCGCCCGCACCACCTATGCGGACCTGGTCAAGCGGGCCACCGACCGCGAGCCCGAGCAGGAGGAGCTCGATGAGATGGATGCCTATGCGATGGCGGCGACCGTCGACTTCGGCCTCGACGCCAAGCAGGGACTGCTGGACCTGCGCTCGGAGAACGCCCGGATGAAGCTGGTCACGAGGCTGTTCAGGGCGGCCACCAAGCGCCTGGACTTCGTCGACCGCGCGCAGGCACGCGCGCGCTCGAACGGCAAGGTCCGCTTCGGCTAGCGGCGCCGGCTAGGGGAACGGCTAGGGGGAGCCGGCGACCAGCGTGAACACCACCATGAACGCGCCGAAGACCAAGCAGTAGATCCCGAACGGGACCAGGTTTCGCTTCTCGAAGTACTTGGTCAGGAAGTGCACGGTGATGATCGCCGTGATGGCCGCGAAGATCGCCGCCACCACCGCCGCCTCCCGGATGCCGCCCCCGCCGAGCGGGCCGGTCAGGTCCGAGAACTTGGCGAGGCCGGCGGCCAGGATCGGCGGGGTCGCCAGCAGGAAGCCGAAGCGAGCGGCGTCGGAGTTGTCCAGCCCGCGGACCAGCCCGGCGGTCATGACCACGCCGTCACGGCTGATGCCGGGGATCAATGCGGCCGACTGGGCGACGCCGATCACGCCGGCCTCGCGGAACTCCAGAGTCTCCAGGCGCCGACCGCCCTCCGGATTGAGGCCTTCGCGCCGGGCGAGCTCGCGGACCTCGGAGCGGCGGCGGTAGCGCTCGGCGTAGATCAGCATGCACCCGTTGACCATCAGGAAGACGGCGGCCGCCAGGGGCTTGGCGAGCGCGTCGCGAATCGGATGCTCGAGAGCCAGGCCGAGGATCCCCACCGGGATCGTGGCGCAGATGATCAGCCACGCCAGCCGCTCGGTCGACGTCTCGATCCGGCGCTTGGCCAGCGTCGCGAAAAACGCGCGAATGATGGCGATCCAGTCGCGCCAGAAGTAGATCAGCAGGCCGATCGCCGAGCCTACGTGGAGCATGACCACGAAAGCCAGCCACGGGGACTCCGGCTGGGACTGCCAGGTGACGATGTTGTGCCAGCGAAACAGCGTCGGGAACAGCACCGTGTGACCCAGGCTGGAGACCGGGAACAGCTCGGTCGCTCCCTGGAGGATTCCAAGGACGACTGCCTGAAAGGTGGTGATGAGGTGGTGGACGACAGCGAGTGAGAGCATGGCGCGGGCAAGCGTAACCGCCCTTCCGGATCGGAGACTCAGCGGCGGCCGGCACTCTCATGTGCGGCTCATCCGGCCAGGCCGCAGGCGCGCTGCGCCGCCTGGGCGGCGAACAGCGTGGCCCGCGACAGCTCCTGGCGGCTCCTGGCGGCGCTGTCGGGGAACGAGATCGTCCCGTGCTCGAGCTTGATCCGGTAGTAGAAGACGGTGCCGGGCGACGGCCTGATCGTCAGCCCATGCCGGGCGTCCTTGTCCAGGTCCTGGGCCAGGTCCCGACCCGCGATCAACAGCGAGTCGGGCAGCGCCCGGGCCTTGCCACCGTCGCAGCGGATCGTGCCGCTGTCGTTGGGCAGGAGGGTCAGCTTCGGACCCTGGCCGGTGCGGGTCAGCAGGAACAGGTCGGGCGACTCCTGGTTGAGGCCGCACCCGCTGAGCGCCACCGCCAGAGTGGCAACCGGGGCGACGGCACAGATCATCCGCCGCGCCATCACGGCGCGTCGACGACGGTGGCCGCTCCCCCCCGCCGCGGATCGCCTCCGCCCGAGAACGAGCCACCCGCCCCGCGCGCGACGGCCTGGGCGCCGCCGAAGAACAGGTTGCGCTCGCGAAACGGGGCCAGTTGGCGCCCGGCGGCCTGCAGCGCGGTGGCGTCGACGCCCGGTTCGGTGTAAACGACCCCGTCCTCGTAGTGGACGCGCGGGGCGTCGACCGCCGCCTGGGCGGCCATCCCGTCGTCGATCGAGCGGATGATCGTCTGCAGGATCGCCGAACGGATCCGGTTCGAGCCGGCGCTGCCGACCGCCAGCACCGGCTGCCCGTCGCGCAGCACCACGGTGGGCGACATCATGCTCGGCATCCGCCGACCCGGGTGATGCTTGTGAAAGCCGAGCGGGTTGAGATCGTGCTCGCCGAGCATGTTGTTGAGGTGTACACCGGTGCCGGGCACGATCACCCCGGAGGCCGAGCCGGCCGAGCAGGTGACCGAGCACGCCCACCCGTCGCGATCGAGGGCCGCCACGTGCGTGGTCGAGCCCAGAGGGCCACCCGGGGAGGCCGCGGCGTCCGCGGTGCCGGCCGCCCCGGTGCCGGCCAGGAAGCGCTCCACGAACGCCGGGTCATCCAGGCCGGTGAGGAACTCCGGCGTGCGCTCGCGCTGGGTGCGCTCCATCACGTCGACGATCTCGGTGACCGACGGCGGTCCGACGAGGGAATCGAGCAGCGCCAGTGCCCGGGCGATGAGGATTCCCCCCGCCGACGGGGGCGGGTTGGTGAGCACCTCGCGGTCGCGATAGCCGACCCGGATCGGCTGGCGATCGACGACCTCATAGGCGGCCAGGTCGGCGCGGGTCAGGGTCCCGCCGCGGGCGGCCAGCCAATCGACGATCGCCGCGCCGATATCGCCCTCGTAGAACGCGAGCGCGCCCTCGGCGGCCAGGCGCTCCAGCGCGTCGGCCAGCTCGGGCTGGCGCAGACTGTCGCCGACGCCCACCAGCCTCCCGGCGGGGGCGAACAAGGCCGAGGCCTCGGGCGTGGAGGTCACGATCGGGGCGAGCAGCTCGATGATGTAGGCCTGCATGGGGCTGAGGGGCACGCCGTCGCGCGCGTGCGCCGCGGCCGGGGAGACGAGCCGCTCCAGGGGGACTCGCCCATAGCGGCGCGCCGCCTCGCACACCCCGGCCGGCATCCCGAACGTGCCTACCGAGGCCGCCCCGATGTTGAACTCCTGCAGCGCATCGCCGAACGAGATGCTCACCGGGATCAGTTCCGAGCTCGGCTGGGCGGGAGCTTGGCCTCCCCGGCCCGGCGCCTCGACGAAGAAGTCCAGCAGCGCCGGCGCCTCGCCGGGCGCCACCACCAGCATGTAGCCGCCGGCGCCCAGGCCGGTGAGCAGCGGCTCACAGACGAACGACGTCAGCATCGCGCCCAGCGCGGCGTCCACGGCGTTGCCGCCGTCGCGTAGCACGTCGGCGCCCGCCCGGGCACTGAACGGGTGGCCGGCGGCGACGACCCCCAGCTGGGACGCGGACTGACTCATGGGCTCGCAGGGTAGAGCGAGCCCGCTCCGTCAACGACGGGGCATGAACTCCGGCACGTCGAGGTCGACCACCGGACGGCGCACGCGGCTGACCCGCGGTTCGCCCACGGGCTCGCGCAGCGGCCGCCGGGGGGCGGGCTCGGGCGCGGGGGTGGGTGGGGTCCGACTCTCGCGGGGATGGGCCGCGAACGGGTCCTCCTCGCGCCGGCGCCGGGGCTGGTCGCCGAAGCCGGTGGCGACCACCGTGACCCACACCTGATCTTCGAGCTTTTCGTCGACCATCGCACCGAAGATGATGTTGGCGTCCGGATGGGCCGCCTCGGCGACGGCCCTGGCGGCCTCGTTGACCTCCCACAGGGAGATGTCGCGCCCGCCGGTGATCGACAGCAGGATCGAGCGTGCGCCCTCCATGCTGGTCTCCAGCAGGGGCGAGGCCACCGCCTGCTCGGCGGCGTCGATCGAGCGGCGCTCACCGGTGCCCATGCCGATCCCCAGCAGCGCGTTGCCGGCGTCGGCCATGATCGTGCGCACGTCGGCGAAGTCCAGGTTGATCAGGCCGGGCAGCGTGACCAGGTCCGAGATCCCCTGCACGCCCTGGCGCAGGACGTCGTCGGCCACGCGGAACGCCTCGACCATCGACACGCCGCGGTCCAGGACCGACAGCAGCCGGTTGTTGGGAATCACTATCAGCGTGTCGACCTCGGTGGCGAGCGCATCGATCCCGGCCTCGGCCTGCTCGCGTCGGCGCGAGCCCTCGAACTGGAACGGGCGGGTGACGATGCCCACGGTCAGCGCACCCAGCTCGCGGGCGATCTGCGCCACCACGGGAGCCGCGCCGGTGCCGGTGCCGCCGCCGGCCCCGGCGGCGATGAACACCATGTCCGAGCCGCGGAGCAGCGCCTTGATGCGGTCGTACTCCTCGCGCGCGGCCATGCGGCCGAGGTCCGGATCAGAGCCGGAGCCCAGTCCGCGCGTGACTCCGTCGCCGATGTGCAGGGTCTCGTCGGCGGCCGACAGCTGTAGCGACTGCAGATCGGTGTTGATCGCCAGGAACTCGACGCCGGAGATGTCAGCCTCGACCATCCGGTTGACCGCGTTGACGCCGGCACCGCCGACGCCCACGACGCGCAGCACCGGGCCGCCGGCCGTGGCGGGCGGCGGGGGCGCAAACGCCTCCAGCTCGCGCCCGGACCGGGCGTACACGTCCGGCTCGGGCGCGCCGGCGGGGGCGGGCTCCAGCACGTCCTCGGGGATGTCAGCCGAGAAGGCCCGGTTCAGCCGCTCGCGGGGCGAGGCGGCCACGCGCTCGGGCTCGGGCTCGGGCCGGGGCAGATCGGCGTCCAGCGACGGGTGCGCGCGCCGGCGGGTCTCGGTGGGCGCAGGCGGCTCCACCGGCGCAGGCGGCTCGACGGGCGCGGCCGACTCCACCGGCGCGGGCGACTCCACCGGCGCGGGCGACTCCACCGGCGCGGGCGACTCCACCGGCGTCTCAGGCGCGGCGGGCGCTTCGGGCTCCTCGTGGGAGGTCTTGCGGAACAGGTCGGCGAGCGGCCCCTCGCGCATGCTCGCGCGCTTACCGGTTGCCATGTGAGAGGACCTCCTTGGCGAGCTGCCTGTAGGCGTGTGCGGCTAGACCGTCGGGATCGTACTTCAGTACTGACATGCCCTTGACCGGCGCTTCCGCAAACCTGACCGTCTTGCGAATCCGCGAGGCGAACACGCGATCGCCGAAGTTCTCCTCCAGCAGTTCGATCGCCTCCTTGGCGTGCAGCGTGCGCAGGTCGACCAGCGTCGGCAGGATCCCCTCGATCTCCACGTCGGGATTCAGGTTCTCCTTGATCATGGCCAGCGTGTTCTGCAGCTGGATCAAGCCGCGCATCGCCAGATATTCGCATTGCACGGGGACGATCACCTTGTCGGAGGCGGTGAGCGCGTTGATCGTCAGCAGCCCGAGGCTCGGCGGAGTGTCGATGAACACGAAGTCGTAGTCGTCTGCGACCTCCTTGAGCGCCTTCTCCAGCGAGCGCTCCCGGCCGATCATCGTCGACATCGCGATCTCGGCGCCGGCGAGGTCGATCGACGCGCAGGCAATGTCCACCTCGCGCTTGCGGATCACCTCGCGAATCGAGATGTGGTGCACGAGCACGTCGTACATCGACTTGTCCAGCGTGTCGGGGTCGATCCCCTGGGACATGGTGAGGTTGCCCTGCGGGTCCATGTCGCAGCACAGCACGCGGTGGCCCTCCTCGGCGAACGCCACCGCGAGGTTGAGCGTGGTCGTGGTCTTGGCGACGCCGCCCTTCTGGTTGGCGAGCGCGATCACCTTGGGCCTGCCGGGCGTGGCCATCAGCTTCGGTCTCCGATTGGGTCGGGAACTCATACGCGCCTGTATTCGCAGACGGCACGGGAAATCCTTTGCCAGGGCCCGGTTCCCAGCGCAACGTCTCGCTACGCACCGGGTTCTGGCAGCACGCGGGCCGGGCCTCAGCGAGGCTGCCGGCGAAGGGGCGAACCGAGGAGGCGGGCGTGGTTGCGAAGCTGATCGAAGCCACGCTTTGACGGCTATGTTGCACGGCTGTGGCCGGACTTCTGCAGCGGCGGCTGATCTTCGTCACCGGCAAGGGCGGCGTCGGCAAGTCGACGGTGGCGATCGCGCTCGGACTGGTGGCGGCGCGCCGCGGACTGCGCACGATCGTTGCCGAGCTGGCCAGCCAGGAGCGGGTCCGCCGGACGTTCTTGCAGTCGGGCGAGACCTTCGAGGAGGTGGAGCTGGCCGATGGCCTGTTCACGATCTCGATCGATCCCGAGTCTGCGATGGAGGAGTACCTGCGGGTCAAGACGGGGCCGGTCGGCCAGGCGCTGGGCTCCAGCCGCCTGTTCCAGGCGTTCGCGATGGCCACCCCGGGAATGCGCGAGCTGCTGAGCATCGGCAAGGTGTGGGAGCTGGCGCAGTTCGAGCGGCGCACCAGAGGCGCCGGCGTCTATGACCTGGTGATCGTCGACTCGCCGGCCGCCGGCCACGGGGTCGGGATCCTGCGCACGCCGCGCATGTTCGCCGAGATCGCCCGGGTGGGGCCGATCGCCCACCAGGCGAGGACGATCGCGGCGACGATCGCCGACCACGAGTTCACCGCCGTGGCCGCCGTGGCCACCGCCGAGGAGATGCCGGTCTCAGAGACGCTGTGGCTGCGCGACGCGCTGGCCGAGGACGAGATCCCGCTCGACGCGGTGATCGTCAACGCGCTGTACCCGGAGCGCTTCTCCGACGCCGAGCGCACTCGCCTGCAACGCGCCCGCGCCAAGGCGAAGTCCCCGCTGGCCAACGTGGCCCTCGGCGCGGCGCTGTCAGAGCATGCTCGTGCCCGCACCCAGGCAGAGCAGCTGCAGCGGCTGCGCGACGGGCTCGGCCGCGAGCTGGTGGCGCTCCCCTACCTGTTCGCCGAGCAGATCGGCCACCCCGAGCTGGAGTCGCTGGCCGACGCGCTCGACGCCGGGCTCTCAGCCCTCCCCGGGGTGGGTGGGGTCCCGATCAGCCGCTGAGCGCCGCGGCGGCCGCTCCGGCCGTCAGGCCGGACTCGATCGCGCCGTCGATGAAGCCCGCCCAGCCGTTGGCGATGTCCGAGCCGGCCAGCAGCAGCCGCCCCTCCGGGCGGTGCATGGCGGCGTGGTGCTCGCCGTACCAGCCGGGCCGGTGGATAGCCCACGTGCCCTGCGAGAACTCGTCGGCCAGCCAGTCGTGGGAGGTCGCGTCCAGCAGCTCGTAGCCCGGCAGGATCGCGTCCAGCTCGGGCTGCAGCGCCGCCAGGTCGCTCCAGTCGCGCCCCCCGGCGTCGGGTCCGAAGCCGATCAGCAGCTGCGTGCCGTCTTCACCCACCTGCTCGGAGGCCAGGTAGCCGAAGGGGTGGCCCGGCCGGATCGAGTTCACAGCCGTGGCCGGTCCGCGCGCCAGCAGCATCAGCTTGATCCCGCGGCTCGCCTGCCCGGCGGCGATCGCGGCCTGCTTGTCGGCCGGCAGCGGGGGATCGAACTCGATCCCGCCCAGCGCGTTGAGCGGCACTGCGACCACCGCGGCTCGCGCCCGATGGCCGTGACCGTCGCGCGTGTGTACCTCGACGCCGTCTGGGCCGAAGACGATCGCCGCCACCGGCGTCTCCAGCTCCACCTCGAACGGCGCGGCTCCGCGGATCGACGCCAGCAGCGCCCCCGTCCCGCCCTCGATCGTGACCCGCCCGCCCGTGAACTGGGTCAGCGCCAGGCTGTAGCCCGAGAGCGCGTGCCAGCGCAGGACCGAGACCGCGCCGGCGGCATCGAGCGGCGCGTTGGCCAGCGACTCCAGCTCGGCGGCCAGCACGTCGCGCTCCTCGTCGTCCAGCGAGAGCTCGTCGAGTCGCTCCGCGATGCTCAGCCGATCGAAGCGCCCCAGTGAGCCGAGCGCGCTCAACGGCGCGTGGGGCTGCGGCAGCGCGCCGGCCACGCCGTCCACGAACCGGTCCCAACCGCGCTGGGCGATCGCGTCGCGCTGGCCGATCGTGCCCACGCGACGCTCCTCGCCGACGTGCCAGGCGGCCTGCTCGGCCTCGCCGGAGACGATGACGCGCAGTCCGGCCCGGGTCAGCTCGGAGAAGGTGTGCGGCTGATGCCAGTGCACCCAGGCCCCGCCGTACTCGATCGGGGCGTCGTGCCACTGCGCGCTCCACGTCCGCCCGCCGAGGCGGTCGCGCGCCTCCAACAGCAGCGTGTCGCGCCCGCGGGCGGCGCACTCCCGGGCGGCGGTCACCCCGGCGAAGCCGCCCCCGACCACGATCACATCGCGCGCGGAGCCGGAGGTCATGGCCGCACCGCCGCGTCGACCGCCACCGCGCCGTCCGGCCCGGCCAGCACCGGGTTGCACTCCACCAGGCTCGCCTCGCCGCCGGCCACCAGCTCGCCCACCTCAGCGGCCAGCTCGGCCACCGCCCCCAGGTCGACGGGCTCGCCGCCGCGCGCCCCCAGCAGCAGCGGCGCGCCCCGCAATTCCCGCAGCGCCCGCTCGATGCGACCGCGGTCGGCCGGCAGCGGCACGACCGCGACATCGTCGAGCAGCTCCGTCCAGATCCCGCCCAGCCCGAGCACCAGCGCCGGGACCACGCCCGCGTCATGGGCGGCCACGATCAGCTCCACCCCGGCGGGGGCCATCGCCTCGGCCAGCACCACCCCGCCGTGCTCGCCGGCCAGGCCCTCCAGCCTGGCGTACGCCTCGCGAACCGCGGGCCCGGACTCGAGCCCCAGCGCCACGCCGCCCAGCTCGGACTTGTGCTGCACGCTGGCCGCGCTCAGCTTGAGCACGATCCGCGGGGCCAACTCCACCAGCGCCCGGACCGCGTCGTCGGCGTCGATGACCACGCGTCCGTCGGGGACGGGCACGCCGGCGTCACGCAGCAGCTGCTTGGCGGCGTGCTCGGACAGCCAGCCCCCCGCCTCGCGTGCTCGGAGGCTCCGCGCGGTGGCGGCGATCGCGCGCAGCCGCTGCGGATCGGCCACGCCGGGCTCGAGCAGCGCCTGCGCGCACCGCAGCCCGGTGCGCAGGCCGGCCACGGCCGGCAGGCCCGCCGCCGCCAGCTGCACTGCCGCAGCGTCGTCGAGCAGCTCCGGCAGAGTCGAGGAGACGAGCGTCGGCACCGGGCTGAGGGCCGCGCCCCGCATCACGCCCTCGCGCCCGTCGCGCCAGGACTCCTCCATCGCCCCGGTCAGACCAGCCGGCTGGTCGTAGAAGACCAGCACCAGCCCGATCGCCGGATCCTCGCCCAGCGCGCATACCAGCCCCGCCAGCGCGGGCACGTCGCCCCACACCATCGAGGTGTAGTCCAGCGGGTTGGCGGCCGTGGCGGCGCTCGGCAGCAGCTCCGCCAGGCGCTCGCGCGTGGCGGCCGACAGCGCGGGCAGCTCCAGTCCCAGCTGCTGTGCCTCGTCGGCGCCCTGGGCGGAGTCGCCGCCCGAGCAGGTCATGATCGCCAACCCGCGCGCCGCGGCCGGGCGACGCCGCCGACCCGTCGCCATCGTCTTGGCGAGCTCCAACAGCTCGTGGACGTCGTCGGCCCAGGCCGCCCCCGCCTCGGCCACCAGGCTGCGAAACACCCGCTGGTCGCCGGCCAGCGCGCCGCTGTGGGCGGCCGCCGCCCGGGCACCGATCCGAGAGCTTCCGACCTTGAGCACGGACACGGCCACGCCGGCATCCGCACACGCCGCCAGCGCGTCGCACAGACGGGGGCCGCCATCGTCCTCCAGATACAGCGCCACCAATCGCACCCCGTCC
>JADGPO010000170.1 GCA_017882405.1 Solirubrobacteraceae bacterium
ATGGCCCCCCTAGCGGCCAGGCCGCGAAGTGCTACACCAGCCCGACCGCACCGGCCTCCCCACAGCCGTGCCACCAGTCGCCCCCCTCGCCGCTGCTTTAGTTAGAAGCAAGACGCGGATCCAACGTGGCCAGCGGGTCGCCACCGCCCGCGAAGTTCGTCCTCAGGGCGACGCCGATCAACGACGCGATCGTCGCCAGCATGCTGATCGGCTGCCAGTTCGGCTCGCCACGACCGTTCACACGGCCGAAGCTACCCTGCCCACCACGTCGCCGATCACGCCGGGACCGCAGTTTGCGGCGATCATCGAAGGACGGCTATTACACCTTTTGGGCTTATGTGGGCCGTACCCCTAGGAGGCCTGCGAGGCCACGAGCAGCACCAGCAGCCCGAGCACGCCGGCCACCGCCAGCCGGCGCAGGGGAGGCCAGCCCACGAGCGCCACGCTACGCGGCCAGCGCGGCCGGGACCGGCGACAGCCGCCCGCGCGCCAGCGCCAGCACGCGATCGAAGCCGCCGAGCGTGGCCGTGTCGTGGGTGATGACCAGGATCCCGCGGCCCTCGGCGTGCTCGAGCACATTGGCCATGACCCGCTCGGCGAGGTCCGGGTCCAGGTGGGCGACCGGCTCGTCGAGGATGAGGAAGCGCGCCGGGGACAGCAGCGCGCGCGCCAGCGCCAGCCGCCGGCGCTGCCCGCCGGAGACGAGCTCGCCCTGCTGGCCGACCCGGCCGTCGAGCCCGCCCGGGAGCGATCGCGCCCAGTCGTCGAGCGACACGGCCTCCAGCGCCCCCCACAGGTCATCGTCGCTCGCCGAGCGATGCCCGATCAGCAGGTTCTCGCGCACGGTGGTGTTGAAGAGGTGGGCGTCCTGGCCGCAGAGCAGCACCGCGGCGCGCAGGGTGTCCTGGGTCATGTCCCGGATGTCGACGCCGTCCAGGGTGACGGCGCCGCGGTCGGGATCGCGGAAGCGCACGAGCATCTCGGCGAGGGTCGTCTTGCCGGCGCCGCTCTCACCGATCAGCGCCACGTGCTCGCCGGGATCGAGCGTGAGCTCGGCGCCGTCGAGCACCGGCGCGGTCTCGCCGTCGTAGACGACCCGGACCCCGGACACCTCCAGCGACCCCCGGCCCGGCGGCACCACCGGCCACTGCGGATCGGTGACCGCCGGGGTCTGCTCTGAGATCTCGGCCAGGCGCGCCGCCGAGGTCAGGCACGAGCGGGTGCGCTGAGCGGCGACCGGCAGGGGCGCGGTGGCCTCCCGCGCACCCAGGAAGAGGAACACGGCGGCCGCGATCAGCAGGCCCGAGAGGACGTGGTCATGGACACCGGCGATCGCCACCACGAGCACCGCCACGAGGCCGGCCGCGCTCAGCAGCGCGTGCACCCCGCCGGCCAGCGCCGAGGCGACGGCCTCCCGGCGCCCCAGGGCGGCCAGCCGGCCATCGATGGCGCGCAGCTGCTGCACCGTCTGCTCGGTGTGACCGGCCAGGGCGAGCTCGCCGGAGCCGTCGATGGCCTCGATCAGCCTCCCGGTGAGCTGCGCGCGCACCGGAGCCTGGCTCCGGCCGCTGACCGCGCCGACCCGGTCGGCCAGCCACGCCGACAGCACCGCATCGGCGCCGAGCGCCACCACGAGCACGATGCCGATCGCGCTCAGCATGATCCAGCCCGCCACCGCCGCGCCGGCGATCACCACCAGCGCCACCAGCGCCGGGATCAGCGACCGCAGGTAGAGGTCGGCCATCGCGTCGACGTCGCCGACGAACCGGGCCAGCAGCTCGCCGCGGCCCTGGCGGGCCAGCCGTCCGGGGACCAGCGGCGCCAATCGGGCGAAGAACTGCGAGCGCAGCCGCGCCAGCTGGCGCAGCGTCAGCTCGTGGGAGGCCAGGCGCTCGGCGTAGCGCAGGGCCGCGCGGGCGATGCCGAAGCTCCGCACCGCGGTGATCGTCACCGCAAGCGCGATCACCATCGGCCGCTGCGCGGCGCGCGAGATGAGATACCCCGAGGTCGCCAGCAGCGCCGCAGCGGCACCGGTGGCGCCGGCGGCGAGGGCGATCGACAGCGCCAGGCGGCGGCCCTCGCCGTCCTGGAGGCGCCCGACGGTGAGCAGCCGCCTCATGCCGCGACCCCGGCCGGGACGCCCGCGCGGGCATGCTCGACGGCGAGACCGTCGCTCAGCCATACCGTCCGGTCGGCGCCGTCGGAGAGCGAGCGGTTGTGGGCGATGATCAGCACGGTGCGCTCGCTGGCCAGCCCGGTCACGGCGGCGTGGATGTCGCGCGCCGTCTCGGGGTCGACATGGGCGGTGGGCTCGTCGAGGATGAGCAGCCGGGCGTCGCGCAGCAGCGCGCGCGCTAGGGCGATGCGCTGGCGCTGCCCGGCCGACACCCGGCGCCCGGCCTCGCCGATCACGGTGTCCAGGCCTTCGGGCAGGGCGTCGGCGAAGTCCAGCGCGCCGGCCGCGGCCAGCGCGGCGCGGATGCGCCCGCGGCTCGCCCCCCGGGCGCCGAGCGCGACGTTCTCGGCCAGGGTGCCCGTGAACAGGGTCGGGTTCTGGGGCAGCCAGGCGATCTGCGCGCGCCAGGCATCGGCGTCGAGCGCGCGCAGCTCGGTCGCGCCGCAGCGGATCGATCCGGCCGTCGGCGCGTCGAAGCCGAGCAGCAGCCGCGCGATCGTGCTCTTGCCCGACCCGCTCTCGCCGCGCAGCACCGTTGTGGTGCCGGGGGTCAGCTCCATCGTCAGGCCGTCGAGGACGAGGCCGCGGTCGGCGCTGTAGGCGAAGCCGACAGCGTCGAAGGTGATCGGCTCGGTGCGGGGATCGGGCACGCCGACCAGCCGGCCGAGTGGAGGCGCCACCGGCCTCCCGGCGGCCGGCGGAGCCTGCTCCAGGGTGCCGAAGATCCGCTCGGCGGCGGCGGTGCCGTCGGCCGCGGCGTGGAACTGCTGGCCGACCTCACGCAGCGGGGCGTAGAGCTCGGGCGCCAGCAACAGGACGACGAGGCCGGCCTGAAGGGTCATCGTGCCGCCGCACAGCTCCACGCCGATCGTCGCCGCCACCAGGGCGGTGCCGATCATCGCGCACAGCTCGAGCACGAGCGCCGACATGAAGGCGATCCGCAGCGTGGCCATCGTCTCGCGCCGGTAGCTCTCGCCCACGCCGGCCAGCGTCCGCTCCTGGGCGGCCTCGCGGCGATAGCTGCGCAGCGTCTCCAGCCCGGTGACGACGTCGAGGAAGTGGGCGCTGAGCAGCGAGAGGGCGCCGTGGCGCTTGCGCGTCTGGGCCTTGGTGCCCTTGCCGATGAGGATCATGAAGCCGATCAGCAGCGGGATCGAGACCGCCAGGATGACCGCCGTGACCCAGTCGACGGTCGCCACCCAGACAAGGACCACCGGCGGGACCACCGAGGCCAGCATCAGCTGCGGGAGGTACCCCGCGAAGTAGCTCTCGAGGGCGTCGACACCGGTCACGGCGTCGGCGGCCAGCTCCCCGGTCCGCGAGCCGGGCGGGCGCCGCCCGGGGGCGACGACCAGCAGCTGGTCGACGAGCCGGCCGCGCAGCTCCGACATCACCCGGGTCGCGCCGACGCGGCCCGACAGCTCAAAGCCCGCGCGGACCGCGGCCCGCGCGGCGAGCACCGCCCCGAGCGCGACGAGCTCGCCCTGCAGCGCGGCCAGCGCCACGCCGTGCAGCGCCGAGCGGGCGATGATCGTCGCCAGCAGCACCGCCTGGGCGACGATCAGCCCGGCCTCCACCCCGCCCAGGACCCCGGCGCTGAGCAGGGACGTACGCGCGGCCCGGCTCTCGCGGGCCAGGCGGCGGTCGACCGGGCCGGCCACGTCAGGCGCCGCCGGCGATCGTCGGATCGACGCCTGAGTCCTTCTCCTTGCGCCGGCTCTCGAGCACGGCCACCGGCGTCAGTGCGCCCTCGTAGTCGTCGCGACCGAGACGGTGGCGGAACACCCAGTAGGTCCAGGCCTGGTAGGCGAGCACGATCGGGATGAAGATGACGGCGACGACGGTCATCACCACCAGCGTGTAATGCGTGGACGACGCCGCGACCAGCGACAGGTCGAAGGCGTGGCTGGTGGTCGACGGCACCGCGTTGGGATACAGCGCGGCGGCGAGCGAGACGACCACCAGCACGATGGCACCGGCCGACAGCCCGAAGGCCAGCCCGCCCGACTTCCGCGCCGCGACGGGCACGCCGGCGAACACCCCGGCGGCGAGCACGACCGGGATGAGCACGCCCACCGAGAACGACTGGTTGGCGAGCGTCCAGATGAGGAAGGCGGCGGTGACCACGAGCGCGATCGGATAGACGCGCTTGACCACC
>JADGPO010000171.1 GCA_017882405.1 Solirubrobacteraceae bacterium
GATGGCGCCGATGCTGCTGCTCGGCGCGCTCTTGACGGGTGCCGTCGTGTTCGGGATGTCCCTGTGGGGCCGGGAGCCGGCGCAGGTCGCGCCCCCACGGCTCCACCTGTCCCCGATTGCGGCGGGGACGCGACTCCCGATGCCCACGGGGAACATCCCAGGTTGGCGCCAGGTGTTCGCGGACGACTTCACCGGCCATCGGCTCAACGCCGCCAAGTGGCGCTCATATTGGGGCCCGCCCGGCGGAGATCCCGGCGGGTTCTTCAGCCCGAGCCACGTCAGCGTCGCGAACGGGATGCTGGTCATCAGCGGATATCGCGACCGCGCGCTGGGTGGCCGGTGGGCGACGGGCGGAGTCTCCAGCAGCCCGGGGCTGGTCCAGACCTACGGGAAGTACGAAGTCCGATTCCGGCTCGATCCCGGCGTTGGCGTCGGGCACGCGCTCGTGCTGGCCGCCGCCAACGGGCAATGGCCGCCGGAGTTGGACTTCAGCGAGGACGACGCCAGCAATCGCAGTCGCACGCTGACCACGCTGCACTACGGACGGCACGATTCGAAGATCTCGCGGCTGCTGACGGTCAACCTGACGCGGTGGCACACGCTGGGCGTGGAGTGGACTCCCGGCCGGCTCGTCTACACGCTCGACGGCGCCGATTGGGCGACGGTCAGGAGCCCGCACGTCCCGTCGATCCCGATGGTCCTCGACATCCAGACCCAGACCTGGCCGTGCGCACACTCGTGGGCGCAATGTCCCGACTCGAGCACGCCGAGCGTGGTTCGCATGTACGTCGACTGGGTGGTCGCGTACGCGCCCGCGACTCAGGCCGGCGCGTAGGCGACGACCCAATCCACATGCAGGTTGACGTGTGCGGGCGTCGTCGAGTTCGGACACTGCTCCCAGGTTGAGGTGCCGCAGGCCCAGGCCTGCGTCTGGATGTCGAGGACCATCGGCGTCGAGGGCACGTTCGCGTTGGACACGGTGGCCCAGTTCCTGCCGTCGAGCGTGTAGACGAGCCGGCCGGGAGTCCACTCCACGCCCAGCGTGTGCCACTGCGTCAGGTCGACCTTCGTCTTCTGCTGGATCTGGGTGTTGCCGGCTCCGTAGTGCAGCGTCGCGTAGTCCGTCTGTCGGTTGGCGCCGTTGTCCTCGGAGAAGTCGATCTCGGGCGGCCAGGCGTTGCTCTGCGGCCAGAGCAGAATCGCATGGGCGATCCCCACACCGGGATCGAACTTGAAGCGCACCAGGTACTTGCCGTACGTCTGGGCGAACGAGGGTGATGAGCTGATCCCGCCGGTCACGTAGGTAGTGGGGCCGGCCCACGCGTTGTTGGCAGGGTCCTTGTAGGCGCCGATGACCAGCTGACCGCCGGCCACCGAGACGTGGGTGGGATCGAAGAAGCCCCCCGGGTCGCCCCCGGGCACGCCCCAGTAGGACGTCCATTGCCAGCTGAGGCTGCTGCCGGCGAAGTCGTCGGAGAACACGTCGCGCCAGCCGGGGATGTTGCCCACCGGCATCGCCGCGCCGGACGGGCTCGACCCGGATCTGGCGGCGTGCACGACCCGATGCCGCACGACGTGGCGGCGGGAGCTGCCTGCCGCCGGCGCCTGAGTGGCGCCGACCAGAACTCCGGTGAGGACGAGAGGAGCCACGATTCGCCGAACGCGCATCTGGACGCGACAGCCTATTCGCCCCGAACGTCCAGATGTGGAAATGTGACGGCTGGCCCGGTCTCACGAGATGCGCAACTGAAATTGCCCCTACCGAGTCGCCGGACGCCAGTGAGATCAGGCGACGGGCGTCACTCAGCCGGACGCGCGGAGCGCGATCGGGCCCAGCATGGGCGTCCGCCCGTAGGTGCTGAAGGCCCGGAACCTCGAGAACTGCCGGTGGCCCGGACCGTGGAAGTCCGAGGACCCGGTGCTGAACAGCCCAAGCTCCTCACAGCGATCGGCCAGCAGCTCGGTCTGGGGGCGATCATGGGTCACGTAGAAGCACTCGACGCCGTCGAGGCCCAGGGTGATGAAGCGGTCGATCGTCGCCAGCACCTCGTCGCGAGCCTCGATGTCCCAGAACGGGTGCGCCCACACCGCGACGCCGCCGGCGGCGTGGATCACGTCGATCGCCTCCTTGACGCTCGGCGCCTGTCGGGCCCGGAATGCGGGACGCCCCTCGATCAGGTACTCGACCAGGAACGCCGAGGGCTCGTTCAGGCCCTCGGCCGCCAGGCGGTCCGCGTTGGCCGGATGCGCAACCACGGCCGCGGCCAGGTGCGGCCGCCCGATCGACTGGCCCTGCTGCTCGCGCTCGCGCAGCGGCTGCTCGTCGAGCTCGTAGCCGAGCTCCCGGATCGCGTCGGCCATCGCCCACGCCCGGCGCTCGCGGCTGGTGCGGGAGCTGCGCAGCCAGTCCGAGAGAGCGCGGTCGCGGTGGTCGATCAGATACCCGAGGATGTGGAGGTCGGGCTGCCCGGCGTCGGCGGTCGAGATCTCGACGGCGGGAACCAGTCGGAGACCGTGCGCCGACGCCGCTGCGAGCGCCTCGTCGATCCCCTCGGCGCTGTCGTGGTCGGTCAGCGCCAGCAGCTCGACGCCGGCCGCCGCGGCGGCGGCCACCAGCTCGCGCGGGGACAGCTCGCCGTCGGAATGCCGCGAATGGCTCTGGAGGTCGAACGACGGTCGCGGCTCGCTCATCGGACGGAGCAGCCTACCCGGATGTCAGCCTGGCGCCGTCTCGGACGTATAAGCAGTCAATGAAGAGCTTCCTCTTGGCCGCACTTGCGGCCCTCGCACTGCCCGGAGCAGCGATCGCGCGCGCCACCACCGTGGCTCCGCCCGGCAATTCGGCCGTGAGCCAGTACCTCGAGAACGTGCCCACC
>JADGPO010000033.1 GCA_017882405.1 Solirubrobacteraceae bacterium
ACGGCGACCCCGAGTTGCTGCACGCCCTCGCGATCCCAGGCGCAACGTTCGCCCACAAGCTGGGGGTGGACGTCATCGAGATCAACGAGGCGTTCGCGTCGGTGGTGCTTTCGTGGAACTCCGTCATCAAGCCTGATTTCGACCGGGTGAATGTGAACGGCGGCGCCATCGCCCTCGGCCACCCGGTGGGTTCCACCGGCGCCCGGCTGCTGACGACCGCCTTGCACGAGCTGGAGCGCACCGACAAGAGCACCGCCCTCGTCACGATGTGCTGCGGCGGCGCCATGGCTACCGGCACCATCCTCGAGCGGCTCTAGGGGGCGCAGCTAGAGTCGCCGCCATGGCATTGGCGGTCACCGAAGAGCAGGTTTCCCTCGCAGAATCCGTTTCCGGATGGGCCGAGCGCGCCGCGTTGCGACACCTGGCTCGGCAGCAGATCGACATTCCGGCGGAGAGCCGGGCGACCTCGCGTCCGGCGTGGTGGCCGGGGGCGGTCGAGCTCGGCCTGATGGGGCTCGCCTTGCCCGAGGAGGTCGGCGGCTCGGGCGCCACCGTGGTCGAGCTGGCGGTGGCGGTCGAGGAGCTCGGCCGTCAGGTGGCGCAAGGGCCGTTCGTGGCCAGCGCGGTCGCCGGTCTCGTGCTGGCGGTGGCTCGCCGGGCGGCATCCGACACGAAGACGATCGACGCGCTGCTGACGCTGCTCGGCGAGGGTGAGGCGAGCGGCGCCGTCGCCTTCGAGGCTGAGGTGACGGCTGCCGATGGCCCGGACGGCCTGGAGCTCTCCGGCGACGCCGGCCTCGTGCTGGGACTTCCGGGCGCCAACTGGGTGCTGGTGCCGGCCACCCACGGCGATAGCCAGATCTGGGCGATCGTCGACATCGGCGGTGGGGTGAGCGTCAACCCGGTCGATGGCCTCGACGTCACGCGCCGGATGTCTCGCGTCCTGCTCACCGCCGCGCACGTGCCCGCTGAGCACGTGCTGTCCGGCCTCGATGCGGGACTGGTACGCGATCTGAACGTCACCGTCGCGGCCGCGGAAGCGGCCGGTATCGCCCGGTGGGCGCAGGAGACGGCGACCGCGTACGCGAAGGTGCGGGAGCAGTTCGGCCGCCCGATCGGCAGCTTCCAGTCGATCAAGCACCTGTGCGCAGACATGCTGGCCCGCAGCGAGCTGGCCGCGGCCGCCGCCTGGGATGCCGCCAGCGCTGCCTCGGCCATCGTCAGCGGGGAGGCCTCGGAAGGCGACCGGGCGCAGCTCGAGCTCGCGGCCGCGACCGCCGGGGCGATCGCGTTGCAGGACGCCGTCGCCAATGCCAAGGACTGCATCCAGGTCCTCGGCGGCATCGGCTTCACCTGGGAGCACGACGCGCACCTTTCGCTGCGGCGGGCCATGGCGATGCGCGCGCTCTGCGGCGGTACCGCCTTCTGGAACGCTCGCGTCGCGGCGATCGGACGCAGCGGCCTGCGCCGCCATCGCACCATTGACCTGGGGCCCGAGGCCGAGCCGCTGCGCCGCCAGGTGCGTGAGGTGCTCGCAGCACTGCCCGATGAGCCGAAGGCACGTCGCGTCGCGCTCGCTGACGCGGGCCTGATCGCCCCGCACTGGCCCAAGCCGTACGGGCTCTCCGCGACCCCCGTCGAGCAGCTCGCGATCGCCCAGGAGCTGGCCGACGCCGGCGTGCGCCCGCCCGACCTCGTGATCGGCAACTGGGCGGTGCCCACGATCATGGAGCACGGCAACGACGAGCAGCGCGAGCGGTTCGTGCGTCCGACCCTGCTCGGCGAGATCGCGTGGTGCCAGCTGTTCTCCGAGCCCGGGGCGGGCTCCGACCTCGCGTCGCTGCGGACCAAGGCCACGAAGACCGACGGCGGCTGGTCGCTGTCCGGCCAGAAGGTCTGGACCTCGCTCGCGCGCCAGGCCGACTGGGGGATCTGCCTCGCCCGCAGCAATCCGGATGCTCCGCACCACAAGGGCATCACGTACTTCCTCGTCGACATGAAGTCCAAGGGCATCGACGTCCGCCCGCTGCGGGAGATCACCGGCGACGCGCTTTTCAACGAGGTCTTCATCGACGACGTCTTCGTGCCGGACGACTGCGTGGTCGGCCCGGTCGACGGTGGCTGGCGGCTCGCCCGCACGACGCTCGCCAACGAGCGCGTCGCCATGGCATCGACGTCGGACATCGGCGGCGGGCTCGACGGCCTGCTCGCGTCGTCGCGCCCCGAGCCGGTGCTGGATGACCGGATGGGTGCGCTGGTCGGGGGCCTGCAGGCGGCGGCGGCGCTCGGCCTGCAGATCACGTTGCGCCAGCTGGGCGGGCTCGACCCGGGACCGTCGTCCAGCGTCCGCAAGCTGGTCGGCATGTACCAGGTGCAGGACGCCCGGGAGCTGGCCCTGGAAGCGCTCGGATCCGCCGGCGCCGACATGTCCGATCCAGCGGCGCACGACGCGGCTCGCGCGGCGCTCTCGTCCCGGGCGCTGACCATCGCCGGCGGCAGCAGCCAGGTCCTTCGCAACGTCATTGCCGAGCGGCTGCTCGGGCTGCCTCGCGACTGAGGCAGCGGCTGCGCTAGCGTCGCAAGCGTGTTCCTGGATTACACGCCCGAGCAGCGCGCCCTGCGGGCAGAGCTGCGCGCCTACTTCGCCAAGATGCTCACCCCGGAGGTGAGGGAGAAGCTGGGCGTTGCGGGGGAGGGAAGCTCGCTGTTTCGGGTGCTGGTCCGCCAGATGGGCCAGGACGGCTGGCTCGGGCTGGGCTGGCCGAAGGAGTACGGCGGCCAGGGCCG
>JADGPO010000034.1 GCA_017882405.1 Solirubrobacteraceae bacterium
CCGGCGCCCGGGTCGCGGCCGCCAGGATCGCGTCGCGCGGCCCGGCGGCAAAGGCCAGGGCCTCCAGGCTCGCCGCCAGCTGCGCGGGGGCCACTTGAAGAGCGGCGGCCGCCAGCACCAGCGCGGCGCGGTCGCCGCGGGCTCCGAGCAGCTCGAGCGCCCGCGCGAGGACTCCGCGGTCGGGCACGCGGAGTCCCGGGATCAGCGGCTCGGCGAGCCCGAAGCGCTGGAGGGCCGCCATAGCGCCGTACGGATCGGCCTCGCCGGCCAGCAGGCGCAGCTCGGTGCCCAGGCGAGCGCCGCTGATCGTCGTCAGCGCGTCCCCCGCGACCGCCTCGCGCGCGAGGGTCGCCGTGTGCGCGTCGGGCTCGAATCCCAGCCGCCCGGCGTAGCGCGCCAGCCGCAACAGCCGCGTGGGATCGTCGCTGAAGCTTCGGTCGTGCAGCACGCGCAGCGTTCCGGCCCCGAGATCGTCGAGCGCGCGGGGGACGTCCACCAGCTCTCCGCGATGATCGCCTCCCAGCCCCAGGGCCATCGCATTGACGGTGAAGTCGCGCCGACGCAGGTCCTCCTCGATCGGGGCCGGCTCGACGTCGGGCAGCGCCCCGGGATGGGCGTAGCGCTCGCGGCGGGCGCGGGCGAGGTCGAAACGCCGGCCATCGAGCACGATCGTGGCTGTGCCGAAGCGCTCGTGGACGCGCATCGGGGCGTCCCCGGACGGGCCGAGCTCCCCGATCAGCTCGTTGAGGTCCCGGTCGGCGACGAGGTCGAGGTCGAGGGGGGCGTCACCGCACAGCAGGTCGCGGACGGCCCCGCCCACGAGATAGACGCCGTCGGCGTCGGCGAGAGCGTCGAGCAGCTCGCGGCCCGCCGGCAGCACGGCGAGGCGGTCGAGCAGGTCATGAGGAGACGGGGCCGGCACACCGCCATGATCGCGTGCGCGGACGACACCGGGGTTTAAGCCGATCTGCTTAGCTGGCCGCCATGTCAAGCCTCGTTCCGCGGCGATGGCTGTGGCGCGGGCTGATCGCCGTCGCAGTCCTACTGGTCGCGCTGGGCGCGGCCGTGGCGTTCGTGCTCGCGCACAAGCCCGGCAACGTGTCCCATCCCAACGTGCAGTTCACTCGTCCCGCGACGACACCCGCACCCGCCAAGCGGACGGCCAAGCGCGTCGCCGACAACTTCATCTGGCCGTGGTACGGCTTTGACAGCGGCCGCACCCGCGTGTTTGACCCGCCGGCCGCCCTCAAGCCCCCCCTCCGCGTTGGCTGGCACTACAACGACGGCGCGCTGCTCGAGTTCCCGCCGAGCATCTTCCACGAGACCATGTACCTGCTCGACGACGACGGCTCGGCGCGGGCGGTCAACCTGCGCAACGGCCACGAGCTGTGGAAGCGGAAGGTGGGCTCGCTGGCCGCGGCCTCGCCCGCGGTGGCCTCGCAGGCCGGCGAGGTGCTCGTGCCGGTGCTCTCCACGCACGGACACACTCCCGGCGCGGGCCGCTTCGTAGCCCTGTCGACGAAGACCGGCCGCATGATCTGGTCACGGCCACTGGGCGCCGGCAGCGAGTCCTCGCCGATCGTGAGCGGGCAGGCGGTGTACTACGGCGACCAGGCCGGGAACCTGTTCGCGCGCAACGTGGGCAACGGCCACCTGTACTGGTCGTATCATGCCGGCGGCGCGATCAAGGGCGGACCGGCCCTGGTCGGCGGCGTGCTGTATTTCGGCGACTACTCGGGGCACGCCTATGCGGTCCGAGCCGTCAACGGCCGTCAGGTGTGGGCGGTCGGCACCGACGGCGCCCATTTCGGCTTCGGCTCTGGACAGTTCTACGCGACGCCCGCGGTCGCCTTCGGACGCGTGTACATGGGCAACACCGACGGTCGGGTGTACTCCTTCGGGGCCCGCACGGGAGCGCTGGCGTGGGCGACCTCCACCGGGGCCTACGTGTACGCCTCGGCTGCCGTCGCCAGTCCCAAGGGGTTGGGACCGACGGTGTACATCGGCTCCTATGACGGCAACTTCTATGCCTTCAACGCGCAATCGGGCGCCCTGCGCTGGCGCCATTCCGCCGGCGGCAGGATCTCCGGATCGGCGACCGTGCTGGGCGGCGTCGTCTACTACTCGGTGCTCGGCAGCCGCACCTCGGCCGGACTGGACGTCGTCACCGGCCGGCAGGTGTTCTCGTTCCCCGACGGGGCGTTCACGCCGACGATCGCCGACTACCACGCGATCTACCTCGTCGGCTACAGCAGCATCTATCAGCTGCTGCCGAGGGTCCGACGAACCCCAAAGCCGGCCAAACCGCGACACCGCGCTCACAGGCCGGCCAAGCGTCAGGCGCGTCATCGTGCCAGTTCGGCACAGCACAAGGCGGCGCGCCGCCACCACGCGAAACGTCACGCCAAGGCCAAGGCCAAGGAGCGCACCAAGGCGAAGCGTCCTGGCAAGGCCCGGCATCGCGCCAGGCAGTCCTCAAAGCCCCGCAACAAGCGGCGCAGCAAAGCCCGCAAGTAGCCAACCAGCGCCGTGCGCTGCCTGCCCGCTGCTATACTACATGTTCTATGCGTTGTCGTAGCGGAAGCCACTGTCAGCAACCGGCCGAGAAGGGCCGTCGGTTCTGCGCGGATCACGCGGCAGAGCTCGATCGTATGCGCGAAGAGCTCAAGGATGCCGCAGCCGCCCGCATCGGTCGGGGCCGGCCCAAGCGGTCGTCCACCTGCTGCCGTCCCGGCTGCTACGAGCCGCGCGTCCCGCCCGCAGCGTACTGCGATACGTGCGCAGCGGCCGGTTACGTGGAAGAGGCCGCGTAACCGCGGCCTGCTCGCAGTCGGGTCTCACCCACAAAACTGAACACCTGCCTCAGGGTGGCTGCTGCCGCCGCGTGAGTGCCTGGCGAAGCGGTCAGCTGTCCAGCCGGACGGCAATTCCGTCGCGCGCCAGCTGATCCTTGATCGCGCGCACCGTGTGGTGCCCGTAGTGGAGGATCGATGCGCACAGGACCGCATCGGCGCCCGCCCCCACCGCGTCGCTCATGTCCTCCAGCCGCCCTGCGCCGCCGGAGGCGATCACCGGCACGTTGACGGCCTGCGCGACGGCCGCGGTCAGCGGCAGGTCGTATCCGGAGTTGGTGCCGTCGCGGTCCATGCTGGTGAGCAGGATCTCGCCCGCCCCGCGTTCCACGGCCTCGCGCGCCCAGGCCACGGCGTCGCGCCCCGTGGGCGTGCGCCCACCCGCCAGGTAGGCCTCCCACGAGTGGCCGGCGGGATCGGCATTGCGCCGCTTGGCGTCGATCGCCAGCACCACGCACTGCGCGCCGAACCGCGCGGCCAGCTCGTCGATCAGCTGTGGGTCGGCGAGCGCCGCCGAGTTCACCGACACCTTGTCGGCTCCGGCGTCCAGCACCGCCTGGGCGTCCTGCACGGACCGGATGCCGCCGCCGATCGTGAACGGGATGAACACCTCGTCGGCGGCGCGGCGAGCCAGCTCGACCACCGTGGCACGTTTGTCGGAGGTGGCGGTGATGTCGAGGAACACCAGCTCATCCGCGCCCGAGGCGTCATAGCGCGCCGCCAGCTCCACCGGATCGCCGGCATCGCGCAGGTCGACGAAACCGACGCCCTTGACGACGCGGCCGTTGCTGACGTCAAGGCAGGGGATCACGCGCTTGTAGTGCATCAGCCGTCCAGCACCGCCTGGGCCTCGGCGACCCCGAAAC
Source organism: Solirubrobacteraceae bacterium (assembly GCA_017882405.1). The sequence goes on from JADGPO010000034.1 coordinate 3,719, forward strand.
GCTGCTCGTAGAGGGCCGTACCGACGATCACGCCGCTGAGGTTGACCTGGCGCAGGCCGGCGAGGCCCCGCAGGTCCTCCAGCGACGAGACTCCACCGGAGTAGATGAACGAGCCGCGCACCGACTGGGCGATGCGCACGACCTCTTCAAGGTCGGGGCCGGAGAGCATCCCGTCACGCTCGATGCTCGAGTACACGAACCGCGACGCCCCCCGGCGCCCTAGTGCCTCGATGGCCGACCCGGCCGGCACCTCGGTCTGCTCGGTCCATCCCGACGTCGCCAGCATCCCTCGCCGGACGTCGACCGAGACCACGATCCGATCGCCGTGCTCCGACAGCGCCTGGTCGAGGAAGTCGACGGCGTTCAGGGCGGCGGTTCCCAGCACGGCCCGCGCGGCGCCCGCGTCGAGCACGCTGCGCACGGCCGCCGCGGTTCGTAGTCCACCCCCGACCTGCACCGGCACCTCCACGCCGGCGACAATCCGGCGCACGTGCTCCAGGTTGGCGGGCGCGCCGGTGCGCGCGCCGTCGAGGTCGACCACGTGCAGCATCCGCGCACCGTCGCCCGCCCAGCGCTGCGCGGCCTGCAGCGGATCGGCGTCGTAGACGGTCTGTTGGTCGAAGTCGCCGCCGGCCAGGCGCACCGCCTTGCCCTGCAGGATGTCGACGGCGGGCAGGAGGATCATGCGCGCGCGGAGACACCGGCTCCGCCGACCCGCAGAGCGGGCGGCTGCCAATCGTCCTCGCAGCACTCGACGAAGCTGCGCAGCATGCGCAGTCCGTGCCCCGATGACTTCTCGGGATGGAACTGGACCCCGAACACCTTCTGGCGGGCGACGATCGTGGCGAAGGTCTCGCCGTAGGTGGTGGTGGCGACCACGTCCTCCGGATGGCGTGGCCGGGCGGCCAGCGAATGCACGTGATAGAACGCCGCGCCGCTCTGCGGCAGCTCGGAGGTCAGCGGCGACGGCCGTTGGAAGGTCACCTCGTTCCAGCCGATGTGGGGCACCCGCAGCCCCCCGGCCTGCAGCGGCGAGACCTCCCCCTCGATCAGCCCCAGGCCCTCGGTGGGCTCGAGCTCGACCGAGCGCTCGAACAGCAGCTGCATCCCCAGGCAGATGCCGAGCACGGGCGTACCCTCGGTGGCGCGTGCGCGGATCACGTCGACCAGGCCGAGCTCGCACAGGCTGCGCATCGCCGCCGGGAACGCGCCCACCCCGGGGACGACCAGCGCGTCGGCCTCCCGTAGGCGCTGCGCATCGCCGCTCACCGTCACGGTGGCGCCTACGTGCTCGAGCGCCTTCTGGACGGAGCGGCGGTTGCCCATCCCGTAGTCGACGACCGCTATCGAAATCGGATCCCTACCCACCCTGCTCATACCAGCGTCCCCTTCGTGCTGGGCACGCCGCGCTCGGTCGGATCCACCGCGGTGGCGGCCCGCAGCGCACGAGCGCACGCCTTGAAGATCGCCTCGATCACGTGGTGGGCATTGGTACCCGTCTCCACCGTCAGGTGCAGCGTCAGGCGGGCGTTGGCGGCGAGCGCGCGGAAGAACTCCTCGGTCAGCTCGTAATCGAAGTCGCCGATCGCCCCCGGGGGCAGCGACGCCTCGAAGGCCAGCAGGCCCCGGCCGGAGATGTCGATCGCACAGGAGGCGCGTGACTCGTCCATCGGCACCGTCGCCTGCCCGTAGCGGTAGATTCCCGCTCGGTCGCCCAGCGCCTGGTCCAGCGCCTGTCCGAGGCAGATCCCGACATCCTCCACGGTGTGGTGGGCACCCGTCTTCAGGTCGCCCCGTGCCTTGACGGTCAGCGCCATCCGGCCGTGCCGAGCGAGCAGGTCCAGCATGTGATCGAAGAAGCCGACGCCGGTGTCACGCTCGCCCTCGCCGGCTCCGTCCAGCGCCAGCTCGACCGAGACGTCCGTCTCACCGGTGCGGCGTTCGATCTCGGCGGTCCGGCTCATTAGCTGTCATTGTCGCGAATGCGAGCCTCCATCGACTGAGCGTGCAGCTCGAAGCCCTCGGCCCGGGCCAGGGGCGCCGCCGTGCGGGCCAGCGCAGCCGCGCCGTCGCCGATCCGCACCTCGCTGATCCGCCGGCGGAAGTGCTGGGGGGACAGCGCCGAGGCGAACCGCGCCGCGGCGTTGGTCGGCAGCACATGGTTCGAGCCGGCGACGTAGTCGGCGAACGCCGTCCCGCTGTCGGCGCCCACCAGGACGCACCCGGCGTGGCGAACCCGTCCGGCCAACGCCTCGGCGCCGCTCCCGGCGAGCTGCAGGTGCTCGGGCGCGAACGTCTCGGCAATCGCCAGCGCCTGCTCCAGCTCTGAGACCTGCACGAGCCGGATCACCGCCTGCTCCTCGGCTCGGCGGCCGCCCTCGGCGCCGATCCGCTCACCCAGCGCGTCGAGCAGCTCGCCGGAAGCGGAGATGGCGACCACCAGCGAGCCCGCGCCGTGCTCGGCCTGGGCAAGCAGGTCGAGCGCCAGCACCTCGGGGTCCGGGAGGGTGGAGTCGTCATCGGCGATCAGCACGAGGTCGCTGGGGCCGGCGAACCCGTCGATCCCGACGCGGCCGAACACCTGGCGCTTGGCCTCCTGCACGTACAGATTGCCCGGCCCGACGATCACGTCCACGGGCGTCACCGTCTCCGATCCATAGGCCAGGGCGGCGATCGCCTGGGCCCCGCCCATGCGGTACACCGCCGACGCCCCGGCCAGCCGGCAGGCGCCCAGGACCGCGGCGTTGACCTCGCCGTCCCGGCCGGGCGGCGCGCACACGGCGATCTCCTTGACGCCGGCCACGCGAGCGGCGACCACGCCCATCACCACCGTGCTCGGGTACGGTGCCCGCCCCCCGGGGACGTAGACCGCGCCGCGGTCGACGGCGACCTCGCGCAGCATAATTTCGTGGCCCTCGAAGCTGACGGTCTGCTCGGGGACGAGCGCCGCCTCGGCGACGCGCATGACGTTGTCGATCGCCAGCCGCAGTGCGGCGCGCAGCTGGTCGTTCAGTCGCTCGGCTGCCGTGTCGAGCTCGGCGTCGGGGACCCGCAGCGCCGACGGCGTGGTGCCGCCGGTGTCGAGCTCCCGGGTGTAGAAGCGCAGTGCGTCGTCCCCGGAGGCGCGCACGCGAGCGATGATCTCGGCAACCTCCTCCTGGACCGTGTCGGGCGGGGGCACGAGCTCGCGCAGCTCGGCGGCCAGCGTCGCGGGGTCCCCGGACAGGGTCAGCCGCTCAAACTGCACTGAGACACTCCAGGAGCCCGTCGATCTCGACGGCGCGCAGCTTGTGGGCCACCGGGTTGGCGATCAGTCGCGCGGTGCAGGTGGCGATCTCCTCGCGGATCACGAGGCCGTTCTCACGCAACGTGGTCCCGGTGGCCGTCAGATCCACGATCGCCTCCACCAGCCCGGTCAGGGGGGCCAGCTCGACCGATCCCTTGACCTCCACGATCTCCGCCTGACGTCCGGTGTCCAGGAAGTGGCGGGCTGCGATCCGCGGGTACTTGGTGGCGATCCTGACCACTCCCAGGCGGCGCAGCGCCTCGGCGGCACGATCCTCGCCGGCCACCCCCGCGAGCACCATCTGGCAGCGGCCGTAGCCCAGGTCGAGCAACTCGTAGACGTCGCGCTCTGACTGCTCCATTAGCACGTCCTTGCCGGTGATTCCGAGGTCGGCGGCGCCCGCCTCCACGTACGTGGGCACGTCCGAGGGCCGCATGGTCACGATCCCCGCTTCCTCGAATAGCAGCTTGCGGTCGTTGACGCGCACCTCGCGCGTGTCGATCCCCAGCCGGTCGAGGAGATCAAGCGTATCCGCGAACAGCGCCCCGCGGGGCACAGCAATCCGTAATCCGGTCAACCGCGGCATGGGTGGGTGGGATGGGATTCTTCTCCGGTGAGCGCGATGTGCAGCCGCTCAACGTTGAGCGCGAAGCCGACCGCCGGCAGCGGACGTCCGAACGAGGCCAGCAGCTCGTCGTAGCGCCCGCCGCTCCCCAGCGGCACCCCGTAGGCGGGGTCGTAGACCTGAAACACGGCGCCGGTGTAATAGCCCAGACTGCGGACCAGGCCGAGGTCGAAGATGATCCGCGCGGCCACCTGCGGAGCCAGCCGGGCGTGCACCTCGCGCATTCCCGCCAGCGCGTCGTGCAGACGCCCCTGCAGGCCCTCCAGCACCTCGGGGCCGCCGCGCGTGCGGGCCAGGCGCAGCAGCAGCGCAGCGTCGTCCTCGTCGAGCCCGAGGGCGTGCACCTCGCGATCGACGCCCACGAAGTTCCCCGCGGCCAGCTCGGTGAGGATCACCTCCTGGCGCTCGGGCACGACCCCGACGGCCTCGAGCAGCGACGGATACAGAGAGGCGTCGCCCAGACCGACGCGATAGTTCTGCAGCCCGGCCGCGTCCAGCGACGCGCACATCACGCCGAGCACCTCGGCCGTGCCCTGTGCGCCGGGCACCCCGATCAGCTCCACTCCCGACTGCAGGAACTCTCGCGACTGTCCCCGCTGCGGGCGCACGCCGCGATACGCGTGGGCCGTGTAGGAGAAGCGCAGCGGCGGCTCGGCGTGGGTATAGCGGGTCGCCACCAGCCGCGCGATCGGGATCGTCATGTCGGGGCGCAACACCAGTACCCCACCGTGCTCGTCGAACATGCGGTAGGCCGGCGCCGCGCCGGCGATGTTGGTGCGCTGGAAGGTCTGCTCGTACTCCAGCGCCGGCGTGTACACCTCGCCGAAGCCCGCCTGCTCGAACACGGCGCGGATGCGGTCGGTCACCCCCCGGACCTCGCGCATCTCGTCCGGCAGCACGTCGCGGGTGCCGCTCGGGATGCGGTCGACCCGCGAGGGGCCGAGCGGCCCGGGGCGACCCGCCGCACTCACGCTGTTACTGGCGCGTCTTCCAGCCGTGTGATGCGCGCGCCGAGGCCGCGCAGACGCTCGTCGATGCGCTCGTAGCCACGATCGATCTGACCGATGTTGCCGATCTCGGTGATGCCGTCGGCGCACAGGGCGGCGATCAGCATCGCCATCCCAGCGCGGATGTCCGGCGACTCCACCCGCGCGCCCCGCAGTCGGCGGGGCCCGTCGACGATCGCCCTGTGGGGGTCGCAGATGATGATCTCGGCACCCATGTTGACCAGCTTGTCGGTGAAGAACAAGCGGTTCTCGAACATCTTCTCGTGGACGATCACCGACCCCTCCGACTGGGTCGCCAGCGCCAGCGCGATGCTCGTCAGGTCCGCCGGGAACGCCGGCCACGGCCCGTCCTCGACCTTGGGCTTGTGATCTCCGTGGTCGTTGCGGATCTTCAGGGCCTGATTGCCGGGAACGATGATGTCGTGGCCGCGCACCTCGGAGCGCAGGCCCAGGCGCTCGAACACCAGGCGGATCATGCGCAGGTCGTCCGGAATCGTGTCGCGGACCACCAGCTCACCGCCGGTGACCCCGGCCAGCGCCATGAACGACCCGATCTCGATGTGGTCGGGCGCGATGTCGTGCGTGCAGCCGCGCAGGCCGGCCTGGCCGTGGACGGTCATCACGTTGGAGCCGATGCCGTCGATCGGCGCGCCCATCTGCTGCAGCATGCGCGCCAGGTCCTGTACGTGCGGCTCGGAGGCGGCGTTGCGGATCACGGTCGTCCCGCGCGTCAGCGCGGCCGCCATCAGCGCGTTCTCGGTCGCCATCACCGACGGCTCGTCCATCAGGAAGTCACAGGGACGCAGGCCCAGCGGCGGAGCGGCCAGCGTGATCTCGCGGTGCTGGTCGTCGACGGACGCTCCCAGTGTGCGGAACGCATCGAGGTGCGGGTCCAGACGTCTCCGGCCGATGACGTCGCCGCCCGGCGGGGGCATGCGCGCGCTGCCGAAGCGGGCCAGCAGTGGGCCGGCCAGTAGGAAGGACGCCCGGATGCGCTCGGCGATCTCGCGATCGACCTGGGTGGTGTTCACGGTGCCGGCGTCGATCCGGACCTCGTCGCGTCCCAGCCACTCGACCTGCGCGCCCAGCATCTCCAGCAGGCTGACCATCGCCTCTACGTCGGAGATCCGCGGCACGTTGCGCAGGATCACCTCGTCGTCGGTGAGCAGGCAGGCCGCCAGGATCGGCAGCGCGCCGTTCTTGTTTCCGGCCGGCGTGATCGTGCCCGACAGGGGCACGCCGCCTTCGATTACGAACTTCTCCAACGGGATCGGCCTCGCTCGGGTCGCCTGCGGAGCTCGGGTGCAAGTGCCAGCCAGACTAGCTGGTGCTGGTGCCGGCGCCGACTCGGGTGGAGGCGCGATGGCCTCAGAGCTCTTAGCTAGGGTAACGGCCATGGCGCAGGATTCGCGGGCTCAAGCTTGGAACCTCCTTTGCGAATGGACGCAGTCGGACTCGCTGCGCCGCCACATGCTCGCCGTCGAGGCCGCGATGCGCGCCTATGCGCGTCGCTTCGATGGCGACGTCGAGCTCTGGGGGCTCACCGGCCTGCTGCACGATCTTGACTACGAGCGCTACCCGGATCTGGAGAACGGCCACCCCCGGTACGCGATCCGGGAGCTGGAGGAGCGGGGATACCCGCCGGAACTGGTGCGCGCCGTCGCCTCCCACGCCACCTATCTCGGCGTGTCGCGCGATACGCCGATGGAGAAGGCGCTGTTCGCCGTCGATGAGCTGGCCGGGTTCGTGCTGGCCTGCGCCTACGTCCGACCTTCGGGACTCGAGGGGATGACGCCCAAGTCGGTCAAGAAGAAGATGAAGACGCCGGCCTTCGCGGCCGCCGTCAGCCGCGACGACATGGTCCGGGGGGCCGCCGAGCTGGGGGTCGAGTTCGATGAGCACGTGGCGACCGTGATCGCCGCTCTGGCGCAGCGCAGCGACGAGCTGCTGCCGGCGACCTCGTCCGCCGGGTGACGCGGTCAGCCCGCGCGCGGGCCGGTCCTCCGCTGGATCGCCGATTGCGATAAAGGTCACGTAATTCGGGACAAAAGTCGCACCGACGGCGATCGCCCGGGCCCGAGCGGGGCCCTGGGCTATGTTGAGGGTCATGGCGCTGAAGATCGCGGTGCTGGAGGGCGACGAGACGGGCCAGGAGCTGCTCGAGCAGTCGCTGCGCGTGCTCGACGGCGGGCTGCTCGGCCTCGAGCTGGAGCTGGCGCGCTTCGACCTCTCGCTCGAGAGTCGCCGCCGGACCGACAACGGCGTGGTCGAGGAGGCCGCCGCGGCGATGTGCGAGGCGGGACTGGGGCTCAAGGCGGCCACGATCACGCCCGAGGGCGCCGGCGACGTCGGCTCGCCCAACCGGATCCTGCGCGAGCGCGTCGACGGCAAGGTGATCGTGCGCACCGGTCGGCGGCTGCCCGGCGTGGCTCCGATCGCCGGCGTCTATCACCCGATCTCGGTGGTCCGGATGGCGGTGGACGACGCCTACGGGGCGGCCGAGTCGCGCGAGGGCGTCCCCGGCGGCGCCGACGAGGTGGCGCTGCGCACCGAGCGGATCACCCGCTCCACGTGTCATGCGGTCGCCGAGTACGCGTTTCGCACCGCGGCCAAGATGGGCGCCCGCGTCTATGGGGGCCCCAAGTGGACGGTCTCGCCCGTGTATGAGGGGATGCTGAAAGAGGAGCTCGACGCCGCGGCCGCGCGCCATCCCGAGATTCCCTACCAGCCGGTCCTGATCGACGCCACCTACGCCGGACTGCTCTCAGGCGCCACCGACGTCCCGCTCGTCATCCCGGCGCTCAACCGCGACGGCGACTGCCTGTCGGACCTGGTGCTGCCGATGTTCGGCTCAATAGGGGGGGCCGAGTCGGTGCTGCTGGCCTTCGACGAGGACTACGACACGACGGTGGCGATGGCCGAGGCTCCGCACGGCACGGCGCCCGCGCTGCTGGGCAAGGACCTGGCCAACCCGCTGGCGATGATCCTGGCCTGCGGCGCGTTGCTGCGCCATGCCGCCGACCGCCACGGCGCCGCCTGCGAGCAGGCGTCACGGGCGATCTACGAGGGCACGCTGGAGACCGTCGCCTCCGGGATCAAGACGCTCGACCTCGGTGGCCACGCGGGCACCACGGAATTCACCACCGCGGTGGTGGAGCGGGTCGCGACCAAGCTCGACGTGTGGTCGTCGCTGGGGTCATGACCGCTCTCTCGCCACGTCGCTGCGGCCGCGCCGCCTTCGTCCTTGTTTCCGTCCGAGCCCCCATCTAATCTTGCGAACATATGTTCCAGTCTTCCGTCAAGCGCCTGAGAGCTCTCCTGACGCTCACCGACGACCTCCTCGGCGACCCGCCGCTGACCGAGCCGCATCCCCACCGCCGCCCGGTCCGCCTGCAGCGCGAGCGCCGCGGAGGGTCGGTAGCGCCGCGAGCCATGCACTGCCTGTCCCCCGTGCGCCCGGCGTCCGGTGACGCCCGGCGCGACCGGGTGAGCTGAGCGCGCCCGTACACGCACCCCGGGAGTGTCGACCGGCCGCGCGCCCGCGAGCGTGAGCGTGAGCGTCTCCGGTCTAGCCCAGCAGGGACGCAAACGCGGCGATCGCGCCCGACGGTTCCCCGGTGGGCGTCGCCGAGCCCGAACCGGCGACTGCGATCAGCACGGCCACGAACGTGCCCAGGCCCAGCACCACGCAGATCACCAGCAGCACGAAAGCCTGGGGATTGGAGCGCAGGAACCGGATCAGGGGTTGCATCGCTGAATCGTGGCACGTCATGAGCGTCGGTCTTGACCGCGGCGCGCGGGCGTGGCGTCCGCTTCTCGCCGCGGGTGCGCCGCGGGCTGGGCAGCCGCTTCTCCCCGCGGCGGCTCGGGGCTGCGAGAATGCGCGGATGAGTACATCGAACAGCGAAGGCGAGCCCATAACCGGGGCCGGTCTCACCGCCCTAAAGGCCGAGCTGGGGCAGTTGGAGACGGAGGCGCGGCGCGAGATCGCGGAGCGCATCCTCATCGCCCGCGGCCACGGCGACCTTAAGGAGAACGCCGAGTACCACGCCGCCAAGGAGGACCAGGCCCACCTGGAGACGAAGATCAGCCGCCTGCGCCAGCGGCTGCGCAAAGCGGTGGTGGTCGAGACCGCCGAGGGCAGCACGGACAAGTTCGCCTTCGGCCGCTCCGCGGAGGTGCGCGACGAGGGCACCGGCGAGGTTCACACCTGGTCGATCGTGGGCGTCACCGAGGCAGATCGCGGGGCCGGGAAGCTGTCGGCCGAGTCACCCGTGGCCCGGGCTCTGCTGGACCACTCCGCCGGTGAGACCGTCGAGGTGCCCACGCCACGCGGGCCGCGCCGGCTCACCATCCAGCGCGTTCTCTGACACTCGCTGCGCCAGAAATACGCAACACAACGACCCCGCCGGTGACGAGCACTGGCGGGGGTCATATAGAAGAACCGGCGGCGACCTACTCTCCCAGGCCCTTGCGGGCCAAGTACCATCGGCGCTGAGGGGCTTAACGGCTCTGTTCGGAATGGGAAGAGGTGTTTCCCCCTCGCAATAGCCACCGGAAACTGTCAGAGGCCGCCCTTCGCGGGCCTTCAAAACTACACAGTGCCAATATACGGGTATCAAAAAACCGTCAAGCCCTCGACCCATTAGTACCAGTCTCCTACGGGTGTTACCACCCTTCCAGATCTGGCCTATCAACCTGGTGATCTTCCAGGGGTCTTACTCCCTCAATGGGGATGGGAGAGCTCATCTCAAGGCCGGCTTCCCGCTTAGATGCTTTCAGCGGTTATCCGATCCGCACGTAGCTAACCTGCGATGCCCTTGGCAGGACAACAGATACACCAGAGGTGCGTTCATCC
>JADGPO010000172.1 GCA_017882405.1 Solirubrobacteraceae bacterium
ATGATCCGCTCCAAGGGCGAGGCCGGTACCGGCGACATCGTCGAGGCGGTTCGCCACCTGCGCAAGATCCGGTCTGAAATACGCCGCCTCGGAGTGCTCGACGCCGAGGAGCTGCCGACAGCCGCCAAGGAGCTGGGCGCTCCGCTGCCGCTGGTGCGCCAGGTCGCCGCCGAAGGCCGGCTGCCGGTAGTGGTGTTCTGCGCCGGCGGAATCGCCACCCCGGCCGACGCGTCACTGGTCATGCAGCTGGGCGCCGAGGGCGTGTTCGTGGGCAGCGGAATCTTCAAGTCCGACGACCCCGCGCCCCGCGCCCGGGCGATCGTCGAGGCGACCACCCATTACCGCGATCCCGCGCGCGTGGCCGCCGCCAGTCACGGGCTCGGCCAGCCGATGGTCAGCCTCGAGACCTCGAAGCTCCAGTCTGAGCAGCTGCTCGCCTCGCGCGGCTGGTAGCCGTGGGCAACAGCGCGGACGGCGCGCCGGCGGAACCGCCGGCGAAGCCGCTGGTGGGCGTGCTCGCCCTGCAGGGAGACTTCGAGGCCCACGCCCGGATCCTCCAGAGCCTGGGAGCCGGCGCCCGCGAGGTGCGCGTGCCCGCCGATCTGGAGGGCCTCGACGCGCTGGTCATGCCGGGCGGCGAGTCGACGGTGATGACGCTGGGGATAGAGCGCGAGGGCCTCGGCAAGCCCCTACGCGCCCTGGCCCGGGGCGGCACCCCGGTGCTGGGCACCTGCGCCGGCATGATCATGCTCGACCGCGACCACCTCGCGGTCCTGGACATCCTCGCCCAGCGCAACGCCTTCGGTCGCCAGCTGCGCTCGTTCGAGGCCGACCTGGACGTCGCCGGCCTGCCGGGCGGGCCGCTGCACGCGGTGTTCATTCGAGCTCCGTGGGTGGCCGACGTGGGCAGTGGGGTGGAGGTGCTCGCCGAGGTCGACGGCCATCCGGTGGCGGTCCGCGAGGGCAACGTGATCGCCGTGTCCTTCCATCCCGAGCTGACCGGCGAGGTTCGCCTGCACCGGCTGCTGCTGGAGCTGGTGAGCACGCGCCCCGACGCTAAGCGCGCGAGCTAGGCTGGCGCGAGCGCCGCTCCCAGTCGCGGAACTCGCGCTCGAAGCGCTCCCAGTCAAGCCGCGGCACCCCGTCGGGCTCGGGCGGCGGCGGTTCATCGAAGGGCTCGGAGCCGCCGGGCGGGTCGTCCTGATCGCGCCCGCGTGACAGCCAGGCCGCCAGCGCGGCGATCGCGATCCCACTTGCGTAGACCATCGCCGCCAGCGCCGGGTGGTGGGTCAGCGTGGCCAGGCCGCCAACGGCGTACAGCACCAGCGCGCTCGCGACCAGTCGCCGCAGCTCGGCCGCCGGAACCGATTGGCGCGGGGCCCGGGCACAGGCGCTGACGAAAACGGCAGTGGCCAGGACCACGGCGAAAGCCACCTTCGAGGCGAATGACAGCGACACGACCACCCTGCCCTCATGATGACCCGCCGGATTGAGAAATCAAGGGCCTTTGATCACGTCACATGACCAGCCCGTGGCGCATCGTGTTCTCGCTGACGGCGCGCTGCTGGACGAACTGCAGCAGGTAATCCGGCCCGCCGGCCTTCAGGCCGGTTCCGGAAAGGCGGTTGCCGCCGAACGGCTGGCGGCCGACCATCGCGCCGGTGATCCCGCGATTGACGTACAGGTTGCCGACCGGCGTGCGCTCACGTACGCGGCGAACCGTGCCGGGGTCGCGCGCGAACAGCCCGCCGGTGAGCGCGAACGCCAGGTCGTCGACCACATCGCAGGCGTGGTTGACGTCGCGCACGCGCTGCACTGCCAGCACCGGCCCGAAGATCTCCTCGGCGAGCACCGGCGAGTCCGCCGGCAGGTCGGAGACGACCATCGCCGGGCAGAACCATCCGTCGCCCGCCGGGGGCTGCGCGCGGGCGACCACCTGACCGTCGCGGGCGGCCATCTCCTGGTAGCGCGCCACGCGCTCCTGAGCGGACTGCTCGATCACCGGGGGCACGTCGGTGCCGAGCGTCTGCGCCTGGTCGACCATCAGCACCTGTACCGCACCGGCGAGGCGCTCCAGCAGCTGATCGGCGATCGGCTCGGCGACCAGCACCCGCGACGCCGCCGAGCATTTCTGGCCGGCGTAGGCAAAGGCCGAGCCGACGATCGCGGGCACCGCCTCGTCCAGATCGGCGTCGGAGGCGACGATCACGCAGTTCTTGCCGCCCAGCTCCGCCACCACCGACTTGAAGTGGCGCTGGCCGTCCGGAACGTCGGCGGCGCTGCGCACGATCTCCTTGCCGACCGGCAGCGAGCCGGTGAACGCGATCGCGTGCACCCCGGGGTGGCGGACCAGCGCCGCGCCCACCTCGCCTTCGCCCGGGAGCAGCGACAGGGCGGCCGCGGGAACGCCGCCGGCCCGCAGTGCCCAGTACAGCTGCTCGGCCAGTGCCGGTGACTGCTCGGCCGGCTTGAGCACCACCGCATTACCGGTTGCCAGGGCCGCCGAGGTCATCCCGCAGGCGATCGCCAGCGGAAAGTTCCAGGGGGAGATGACGGACACGACGCCGCGCGGGACGTAGCCCATCTCGTTGCGTTCGCCGGCCACCTGCAGCAGGTCGCGGCCCTGCGCCAGCGCGACCGCCCCGCGCGCGTAGTACTCCAGGAAGTCGATCGCCTCGCAGACGTCGGCGTCGGCCTCGAGCCACGGCTTGGCGCACTCGCGCACCTCCAGCGCGGCCAGCTCCAGGCGACGCTCGCGCATCCAGGCGGCGGCCGCCAACAGCGCGCGAGCGCGGTCGGCGGCGCTCACCGCCCGCCACTGCGCCAGCCCGCGCCCCGCCTCGGCCACCGCCGCGTCGACCTCGGCCCCGGTGGCCACGGCGGCGCTGGCCACCACGCGCTGCGGCGAGCCGGGGTCGGTGGAGGGCAGGTCATCGCCGGTACGAGCGTCCTCGCCGATGCGCACCGGCACCTGCACCGGAAGTTCATCGTCGACGCGCCGCAGCGCGTCCTCGAACTGGCCGCGCACGTCGGCGCGGCGCACCTCCAGGACAGGCTCGTTGGCGAACGGCGCGGGCATGGGCAGAGCACAATAGCCTCAGCGCACGATGGCCCTCCACTGCATCACCAGTGATCATTCGCGCGCGCGACGGCACGGCGGCGGTGGCCGCGCGGCTACGCGGGCCGCCATCTAGGGAGCGGCCAGCAGTTCGTCCACCGGGGTGCCCCGCGCCTGGGCGGAGAGGAACGAATCGTTGCTGGTGTTCTCGAGCAGCCGCCGGACGAGGTAGGCCATCCCGGCGACCAGGTCACCCACCGGGCAGTAGGTGCGCACCCGGAAGCCGCTGGCGGCGAGCGCGTGCTGGAGCTCGTCGCCCAGCCCGCGCAGCACCTGCAGCTCGAGGTCGGCGTCCTCGCCGCCGGTCACCCGGTTGTAGGCGATCGCGTGTGAGACCGAGCGCAGGTTGTGCGACGCGATCGCCACCCGCAGGCGGGGGCGCTCGTCCAGCAGTCCGCGGGTCAGCGCCTCGAAATTGCGATCGCACTCCGCCTTGTCCTCGAACACCGGCACCTCCCAGCCGTGCTGGCGGGCCTGGACGAGCTCATGGTCCCAGTAGGCGCCCTTGACCAGCCGGACGGTGAGAGGCGGGAGACGCGCGGTGGAGCGCGCCCAGGCGACGATCTGCGCCAGCTGCATGGGCGAGTCGCGCAGATAGGCCTGCAGCACCAGGCCGGCGGAGGGGCCGCCGCGGAACTCCTGCTCGTCGAGCAGTCCCAGCACCAGCTCCAGCACCGCCTCGCGCGAGTCCAGCGATTCCATGTCGATGTGCAGGTGCGCCCCGCTGGCCAGGGCGGCTCGCAGCAGCGGCCGCAGCCGCCGCGCGGCGTCGCGCTGCCCGCGAGCCGGGGCGTCTGGGCGCAGGAGCGGGGTCAGCGCCGAGATCTTTACGCACACGTTTGCGCGCGGGAGCTCGCCGACCCGGTCGGCCTCCAGCAACTCGCGGGTGGGCCACCCGCGGCAGGCCTGGGAAAGGACCGAGATCGCCTCCGCGCAGCGCTGCGCATAGCGGTCGGCCTCAGCCTCGGTGACGGTCGCCTCGCCCAGCAGGTCGACCGAGCTGGCCACGCCGCGATCCCACAGGCGGCGCAGCGTCGCCAGCGCCGCGGCGGGGGACTCGCCGACGATGAAGCGGTGGGCCAGATGACGTACCCCACCGGCGGCGGCCGCGCCCAGCGCCGCTCGGCCGGCTCGGGTGTGCGACACCCGCATCGCCGCGGCGATCGGCGTCGTCGCTTCGGGAACCTCGCCGAGGAAGCTCGTCAGATGGCGCGCCAGATCATCCAGCGAACGGCAGGCGGGGACGACGTCGACGAACCGAAACAGCGCCGCCCGCAGCTCCTGATCGCCGGTGGCCATCTCCATCGCGCGGGAATCCAGGGCGCGCAACGGCTGGCGGACGCTCGAGGGGAACGCGGCGGCCAGGGCCTCGCCGACCCGCCGCAGCTCGGCCTGCACCTCGGCTTCGGCGTCGGCCGAGAGCGCGATCTGCCGGACCGGGCCGTCGTCGTTCATGCGCCGTCCGCCGGGCTCGCGGTGACCGCCACCGGGGGCGGGGGCGGGCTGGCCCGCTCGACGGCCCCCCAGCCGATGTCGCGCTCGCGCTCGGCCTCGTCGGCCGCGGCTCCGCCCCGCAGCCCGAACAGGCGCTTGCGCAGCAGCAGGTAGACGACGACCGCGACGTTGATGAGAAACCCGATCACCTTCAGCAGGGTGCCCTTGGTGGCGATCTCGTAGACCTCGAGGGGGAGCAGGAGCGTCGTCGAGAGGAAGGTCAGGTACTCCGCCCAGCGCTGGGCGAACCACAGGCCGATCGCCTCCACGCCCTCCAGTGCGGCGTAGGCGAGCAGCGCGATCCCTACCTCATTGAGCGTCCCGGTGCGCAGCGAGAACAGTCGGTCCAGGTCGTGCAGGATCCCCACGTGACCCGAGGTCTGGACCGGGCCGCCGGCCACCCCGCTCTGCAGCGCCGCCAGCACGCGGTAGAACTCGTCGCGCAGGGTGGCCCGGTTGGCGGCAAAGGCCAGCACGGCGATCCCCAGCAGCGCCAGGACCAGGAAGTGCACCAGTCGGTCAAGCGCGATCAGCCGCAGCACGATCCGGTCGCGCAGCGGCTTGCCGCGCAGTGGGATGACGATCTCCTCGCGCTCCGGAGCGCCGTCGCGCTCGGGGGCGGCGTCCGGCGGAATCGCAAACCAGCCGTCGCAGCGCAGGCAGCGGTGCCAGCACTGGCCGTCCATGACGCGGACGAGGTGGGGGTCCTCGCCGTCGGCGGCACCCCAGTGCGGGAGCACGTGACCCCCGAGGCCGCACGTGATCAGCTCCCAGTCGATCTGACGGCGCTTGCGCGGGCGCTGGGTGCCGGGGGCGAGCTGCATGGGGACTGGATAGTGCCAGGCGCGTCGCCGGCGCCGGCAGGATCTCGGCCCGGCGGCGACGAACAACGCACCATGCGGATCATCGCCGCAGGCTTGGCCCTGCTCGCCACGCTCGCCGTCGCCGCCTGCGGCGGCGCGGGCTCGACGGCCACGATCAAGAACTCCAGCGGCTCGGGCGGGGCAAGCGTGTCCGGCTCGCACGCGGCGACCACCACGGTGACTCGCACCGCCACCAGCGCAACCCCGGCCGCGACCGGGGCAAGCGGGTCGGGCTCCACCCAGAGCGGCTCGGGCGGCGCCGGGCTGCCGGGCACCTCGACTGCACCGAGAAGCGGCGTTGCCGCCTGCCGGGCCGCCGGCTTGGCGCTCTCGTTCCTCGGCCAGCAGGGCGCCACCGGCCACGGCGAGCTGGGGTTCGCCCTGCGCAACACGGGCAGCGCCGGCTGCTCGACGATCGGCTATCCGGGCGTGCAGTTCCTGAACCGTGACGGCGGCGCGCTGCCCACGACACCCACCCACACGACCAATGATTTCTTTGGCCACACGAGCCTCCACGCGCTGACCCTGGCGGCCGGCCAGAGCGCCTCCTTCCGCCTGGGCGTGACCCACGGCGCCGGCTCGAGCGCCGGCTGCGCGACCGCCTATGCCGTGCAGGTGATCGCGCCCAACGACACGGCGACGCTCAAGACAGCGATCCCCGGTGGGGCGTCAGAGTGCGTCACCGCGACCGTGTCGCCGCTGGTGGCCGGGGTCTCGGCCTACCCCTGAGCGCCTCCCGGTCAGACGGCGTGGAATCTGGTCGCCGGCTCCGAGGCGTCCTCGGCGGCGCGATCGTCGGAGACCAGCAGGTCGAGGTGGCCGATGATCTCCGAGATCGTGAGGTAGGCCTGGGTGACGCTACGTTGCCCCACATCTCGGACGCCAGCTCGTACGCCGTCGCGGGTCGCGCCTCGAGCATCGCCAGCACGCGACGGGCTCGTCGCTCGTGCATCCGCAGGCGCTCGTCGATCAGCGCCACGTGGTCGATCACGGGCGGTCCGTGGCCGCCGAGCCTCAGCGTGTGGGACATGTCGCGCCGGGCCGGTGGGCCACCGCGAACGTGCGGTCGCGCAGGCGCAGCTCATCTCCGTCGCGCAATGGCCGGCTGACGTGCGCGCGCGACCCGAACGAGCGAAAGGCGGCGCCCACCGAGCCGAGCACGGTGACGACCTCCGGCGGAACGCCGTGGCGCAGCATCACCCGGGTGGCGAACTCGTCGTCGGCGAGCGCGCTGGCCGAGAAGTGCTCCAGGTAGGGGGCCAGCAGGTCCAGGGCGGCGACCTCGGCCCCCGAGCGGCGCTGGAGGATCTCCACCAGGCCGAGATGATCCATGTGCTGATGGGTGATCACGATCAGGCCCAGCTCCTCGATCGAGCGCCCGAGCGCCCGCAGCCCGCCGGCCAGCTCGTCCAGCGACTTGCCGCTGTTGGGCCCGGTGTCGATCAGCGTCAGCGGGTCGTCCTCGATCAGGTAGCAGTTGACGCGCCCCACCAGGAAGGGAGTGGGCACCGCGATGAGGTGGATCCCGGTGTCGGCCGCCCGCGCCACCGCTGTCCGCTGCGCCTCCTCCTGCTCGGTGTCCGCCGTCACGAGCGGATCAGGGCCAGCACCTCGTCGCGCTTGGCCTCCATGTGCTCGCGCGAGCGCAGCGACTCCAGGCAGAGGCGCAGCAGCGGCTCGGTGTTGGAGGGGCGTACGTTGAAGTGCCAGTCCTCGTAGTCCACCGAGACGCCGTCAAGCGACGACAGCTCCGCATCGTCGTAGCGCGCGGCCAGCTCCTTCATCTTTGCCGCCGGATCGGCCACCTCGGAGTTGATCTCGCCCGAGATGAAGTACCGCGACCGGTAGGGCGCCAGCAGCTCGGACATCGTCGCTCCGCGCTTGGAGAGCAGTTCCAGGATCAGCAGCGCCGGCAGCGTGCCGGAGTCGGCGCAGTAGAAGTCGCGGAAGTAGTAGTGACCCGGGCCCTCGCCGCCGAACGCCGCCTCCTCGGCGCGCATCCGCGTCTTGAAGAAGGCGTGGCCGACGCGGTTGACCAGCGCCC
>JADGPO010000035.1 GCA_017882405.1 Solirubrobacteraceae bacterium
ACCGGCGGGATATGAGGCCGGACTCGGGGCGCACTCGAGGGAGGGGAGGTACTGCGCCGACCATGATTGTCTGCGGCGACTCAGAAGTCCAAGACCCATCTTCGCTATCGGCCATAACCTCAGCTTATGAGTCATTCCCTGGTCCTTGGCAGCCCGAGCCACGTCGAGCTCGTACCAGTCCGGCCAGGGCACCGCAATGGCGATGGTGATGATGGGTCGGCGGTCGCGTTCTGAAGCTCGCGCGCGACGAGGTGGGTGTTAGCACCATGTGATCGTGGTCGCCCGGGCTGTAACGGCTGGTCTTGAGCGGGTTGCTGTGGACTGTGAGGAACGGAGGCATCTCCCTAGCCCGCCGCCGCGTACATGGTCATCTGTGGCCGATTCTGCAGACGGGCGTTGCCGCGGCCGGAGGATGGTACGCCGCCGTGCTGTTGGGCGTCGAGCATCGGCCGGCGTTCGCCTCGATTGCGGCTGTGATCTCCCTGGGCGCAGCGTTCGGCGAGCGCCGACAACGGGCGGTGCAGTTGATCGCCGGGGTGATGCTCGGGATCGTGTTGGCCGACCTGCTGGTCCGGGTGATCGGAACCGGCCTGCCGCAGATCGGCCTGCTCGTCGTGCTCGCGATGCTGGCCGCGGTCGTCCTCGGAGGAAGCGAGCTGTTGGTGACCGAGGCGGCCGTGTCGGCAATCCTCGTATCGACATTGTCGTCAACGCCAGAGGTGCGCCTGCTCGACGTCCTGATCGGCGGCGGAGTCGCGCTCACCGTGCACACGCTCGTGTTCCCGCCCGATCCGGTGTCTGCCGTCGCGCGTGCGACCAGCACCGTGTTCAGCGAGCTGGGAGTCATCCTGCGAGATGCCGCCGGGGCTCTGGCCGCCGGTGATTCGCGGCCCGCCGAGGCCGCAGCGCAGGCAGCCGAGAACGTGGAGGGCCACCTGGCCGAACTGACGCAGGCGGTTCTCACCGCCAGCGACACAGCACGGTGGGCGCCGCTGCGGCGCAGATCGCGCCCCGAGTTGGGGCGCTACGCCCGGACCATGCCGCACGCCGATCTGGCGGCTCGCAGCGTGCGAGTACTCGCGCGCAACGTCCGGCGCTACGTGCGCGCGGGGAATCCACCGCAGTCCGAGCTGGCGGATGCGATCCGCGATCTCGGCCTGGCTGCCTGGGAGCTGCCGGCGCAGTTCGACGAGCCCTGGCGCAGCGGTGACGTTCTCCGCCTCGCCTTACAGGCTGCCGGGCGAGCGACCGCGGCCGCGACACGGGACCCGAACATCGCTCTCAGCGACATCGCCGGCCAAGTGCGGTCGATTGCGATCGACCTGGTCAGGGCCTCCGAGGCCGGCGAGACCGATCACGGCGCGCTCACCGAGGTGCCCACCGAGGAGCTGCTGGCCGCCCTGCCGCTCCCCGAGCCTGCCACGCACGCATAGCTGTAGGAGCGCGCCCCGGCTCTCCGTGCTGAAAGCGACAGGTCCTACACCGCTTGCGACATGCGGATCGTCTGACCGGCGTAGTGTCACTTCAGTGGCGTTGCCCGGCATGCAGGGACGCGTGACGTCGGCCTGGCGCAAACAGTCCCGGATGGGTCGCATTCGGTCCTATCTTGACCGGGCTCTCGGGGTAGCGACGCTGAGCGGCATCATCTGCTCACCGATCGACCCAAGGACGAACCTGACCCCGATCCTGAATGAAACCACCCGGCTGCGTGAAGTGGCCACCGAGCCCCGCTGCGGGTATCTTTCGGTTTGTGGGGCGAATCGGGATCTGGTCTCGCGGGGCGTTGTGCGCATCCATGCTTGCGTGCGCGCTCCTGGCCCCGGCCGCGAGCGCCGGGGCGTCAACGGTGTGGCGATCCCTCCGTACCAGCGGACAGCTGGACATCTCCGATCTGGTCGGTACCGCCCGCGGCCCTGACGGCAGCTTGCACGTCGCGTGGCACCGACGTACGTCCAACGGTCTGTACGACTTGACGCAGACGCCGGTCGCCGCGGGCGGCGCCGTGGGCTCGCCGACGCCGATCGTCACGGGTTGGGCAAGCGTCGAGGGTCCGACGCTGCTGGCCTCCGGCAAAGATCTGTTCGCGTTCTTCTCCGGCACGCAGACGCTGGTCACAGGCGACCCGCACGAGGGCGTGGACTTCGCGATCAGTGGGGACAACGGGGCGAGCTGGGCGCTGTCGCCGACGGCGATCGCGGCCGGGGATTTCGCGGGCCAGCGCGACGCGAGCGTGGCGCTGGGACCAGACGGTGCGCTCGCTTCCTGGTATGCGGGCGAGGAGACCGTCACGCACCTTGGCACGGATCCGACGATGCTTCCCAACCAGCGCGGCTACGGGAACGGGACGGGGCAGGCGATCGCCGTCAGCGGCGGCTCGGCGCTGGTGGCGTGGTGCACCGGCGTGCAGGGTCCGAACGGTGTGTTCGTGCAGCCGGTCGAGCCGGCGACAGCCGCACCGGCGGGGCCGGCTCGCATCGTGCCGGGCTCGACGTCGCGCGTCAGCGGGGTGGCCGAGGCGTTCTGCCCCGCGAGCACGCGTGTGCCGCTCGTCGCGCGGCAGAACAAGGGATTCTTCGTGGCGACCGTGGACGGTAAGCGCCGCACGGTCCACGGTTGGTCAGTCGGCGCGCCCCGCGCTCTGACCCTGGCCGGAGGGACGTCTTTCAAGCAGTACATCGCTGCCGCCGCGTCACCGGGCAAGAAGGCGAGCGTCTGGGTCGGCTGGGTGGCCGAAGACGGAAAGCTTCAGGTACGCCGATCGAACGCCGATGCCAGCGTCTTCGGCGCGACGGTGACGTTCGACGGACCGCGCGACGGGTCGATCTATGGGCTGGACCTCAACGCCCAGGATGATCGGGTGGACCTCGTAGCCCGCGTCCAGCGTGACAACGGCACGGTCGGACTCGAGCACACGCAGTCCTACCCCGGCCTCACCCTCGTCGCTGACGGTGGCAAGCGGCCCTCCTTCCGCGTCCTCGACGCCGGCGACCCCGTCAAGAACGCGAAGGTCACCGTGGCCGGGCAGTCAGGAACGACCGGCTCTGATGGGCGAGTCGTGATCCCGGTCGATCAACCCGGCCGTTACATCGCGCGCGCGACCGCGCCGAAGTACGTCGGCGCGAGTGCCTCGGTAACCGTCCGTCGCCACTGAGCCATCCCGCCCGGATCTCGCTGAGATATCGGCGCGGGGGTGGGCGCGGCGCGAGCGACGCCTGGGAGAGGAGGCCGCTGCCGGCTCCGGGAACCGCTATGGGCTGGCCCGGGGCCGATCACTTGGGGGGCGCTGGTGAGCGACGTCTGCGCGCGCCATGGCGAACGCGAAGTGGTAGTGCTCATGCGCCGCCGCGCGATCTGATGGGGTGTGCTGTTCCATGCGGGCTGCGGTCATGAGTCGGCGGGCTGGCTTCCGGGGAGCAGCACGCTGCCGAGGATCCTCCGCTTGCGTCCCGGCTTCGGGGCGTTGGCGAGGCGTGGTTGAAGCACTCTGAAGATCTCGCGTCGCAGTTGGGTCAGCTCGGCGTCGTCAAGCCATAACCCGGTGAGGCTGTAGCTGACGCCGTCGCGTAGGAAGTCGATGTCGTCTGAGGCGAGGTAGCGGTCAAAGTCGGCGAGGAGCGCCGCAACGAAGGCCATGAAGGCGTGGCGGTGCTCGTCGGGGCGCATGCTCGCGAGCTCGTCGAGTCCGATACTGGCTGCTGTCACCCGGAGCACGTAGGTGCGCTCCAACGCGCCGCGCACCCGGCGTTCGGAGGCGACGGCCAGCACACCGGCGTCGACGAGACGCGCGACATGGCGGTAGAGGCTGGCGGTCGGCACGTCCGGGAGTTCGGCTCGCAGCTCGGTGGTGGTGAGCGGCCGGTCGCCGAGGAACGCTTGCACGATCCGCAATCGGACCGGGTGCAGCAGTAGGTCAGCGCTCGCCATGGCAATCACCGTAGCGGCCGTCTATCGATGATCGGTAGCATTCGCAGTTATGAGAACAATGAACCAGAAGCCCACGGACAAGTGCAGAAATCGGCGGCGGACGATCATCGCGGCAGCCGTCGCCATCCTTATCGAGACAGCCGCGATGAGGCTCCGCGGGTACCGGATCGGCGGCAACGTGGTGGTCCGCTGCCGCCAGGGGCACCTGTTCACCACGATCTGGCTGCCCGGGGCATCTCTGAAGTCGCTGAAGCTGGGCTGGTGGAGATACCAGTGGTGTCCGGTCGGGCATCACTGGTCGCTGGCGACTCCGGTCAAGGAATCCGACCTGAGCGAGGAAGAGAAACGCATCGCGCGTCAAACCAAGGACATCCGGATCCCCTGATTCCTGATCCGCCTTTGCAGCGGGTTGGGGGTGACAACCTCCGATGGCAAGCGGCTGGCCGTGCCCCAGGGGACGGTCGTGCTCCAGGCAGCCTCGCCGCGATACGTCGCTCCGGCCCGCTGGCTGCCAACGTCGCCCCGAGCTAGGGGTTCGGTGGCTATCGCGACGTGACAGGCTGCCGATCGTGCGGACCGGGGTGGCAGTGCGATATATGGGTTCGCCGGGCTGGTGTTTGGTCGGCCGTTCACATAAAGTCAGCTACCTGGCGCCCGCTCTCGTCCAGCCGGCCGCCGGGACCGATGATGACGTGCACGTACGACTATCAGGCGGAGCGCGCTCGTGGCCGGCTATGAGTTCCTGACCACGTGGTGCGTCGACGCACCGATCGAGACCGTCTTTGAGGTCATCCGCGACTCTGCCGGATACCCGCGCTGGTGGAAGGGTGTGCAGGGCGTCGAGCTCCTGGAGCCGGGCGACGACATCGGCCTCGGGGAGCTTAACCATTTCACTTGGCGCAGCGTGCTGCCGTACTCGCTTGGTTTCGATCTCAGGGTGACGCGTGTCGAACGTCCCTACGTGATCGAGGCACATGCGGCAGGTGAGCTCGAGGGGATCGGCACCTGGCGGCTATATGAGGGCCAGGGCACGGCGATCGTCTATGACTGGCGCGTCCGAACGACCAAGGCGTGGATGAACATCTTCGGGCCCGTTGCCCGTCCTGCGTTCAGATGGAACCACGACCTCGTGATGCGCCAGGGAGGCGAGGGGCTGGCCGCCGAGCTGGGGGTGAGGCTGCTGGCGCACAACTGACCGGCCGTCTCCCTACATGGGGTTGCCGGCTCAGCTCGCCGCGGGGTGGTGAGGCGCACATGCCCGACCTCTGCCGAGACCTGAACCACCTGACCGGGCTGAACGTTCGCGCCGATGCCAACCGCGAGCTCCGCCAACCGCCGCAGCTCATCCACAGCCGAGGTCCTTCGCGTCGCCGCGTCTCGGCGTGGGAGCCGAGGAGACCCCGCCCGGTACGTCAGGCGTGGCGGGGCGCGATGTTCTGGTTGACGTGAAAGACGTTGTCTGCGTCGTAGGTTTCCTTGAGCGCGACGAGCCGCTGGTAGGTCGCCGGAGCGTAGGCGGCCTTGACGCGGTCAGCGCCCTCCGTGCCGAGATTGTTGACGCAGACCACAAGATCGAGCTTGCCGCCGAGATCGCCAGGCCCGAGGTCGCATCAGGCAGATTCAAACTCGTCCGTGCAAGACCACGGAGGCCGTCGACGATCCTCCCCAGCTGAAGCCCGTGCAAGGTCAGCGGCGCCCTACGAGCACGTTGCCGGAGGTGTCGGCGGCCACGCACAGCTTGATCGTGGGACACGAGATCCCGGACATCACGTTCGATCGATCCACGTGCGCTGTCTGCCATGAGGGATGGGCGCCGGCCGGGCGATCGCTCATGGCAACCTCGCCGGCCGAGTCGGTGGCGACGCACAGCCCGCGGCCACGGCATGCCACGGCGAACTGCTGGTTGTGGTCCGGGTGGGTGAGCGCCCAGCGCGGGCGGCGGGTCGCGGGGTCCGTGCTGCGCCAGATGCCGCCCGAGCCCACGGCATCGCCGTTGCCGGCGACGGCCACGCACACCGAGCGAGATCCACAGGAGATCGCTTCCAGCGACGTGCTCATCTCGAGCTTGGTCGATGCGGGACCGGTTGGGGCGGTCGAGGCGTAGACGGCGGCGTCGCCCAGGGCGGCGCAGAAGCGTGTTGAAGGGCAGGAGACGCTGACCAGCCCGTCGGCGCTGTAGCGGTGCCCGATCCCGATCTGATCGCTCCATGCTCCGGGACCGCCGCGCGGGTGGGTGGCGGTCATGATCTCGTGTGGGAAGTCGTCGCCGGATACGCACAGGTGCTCTGACGCGCAGCTCACCGCGGTGAGCGGGACCGGTATCGCCGTGCCGCCGATCTCGAGGTCGTCGCGGATCTTGACGGCGGTCCACGCCGGGGAGCCGCCGGTGGGGGAAGTCGAGGTGATGACGCGTCCCATCGTGTCGACGGCCACGCAGAAACCTGGGGAGGGACACGAGACGGCATCCAGCGGCGCGACGGCGTCGATCTCAAAGCGCCTCCAGCTCGCGGGGCGTCGTGGGGTCCGCGTCACCAGCGCGTTGCCGTTGAGGTCGACGGCGACGCACAGCGAGGCCGTCGGACACGAGATGCCGGTGATCGGGATCCCGCCATGGGTCGGGCCGCCCCGGGTGCGCTGATTTCTGATCGCCGGAACGACGTCCTGCGGGAGACCGATCGTCGTCTTTCCTCGATCGACCTGCCGCGGCGCGGTCCAGCGCAGCACCGGCGAGCGCGTGTCGGAGGCCTGAGCGGGTGTCGCGCTCAGCGATGCCGTGGCGGCCGCCAGCGCCACCGCGGCCACCCAGGACACCCTTGTGCGCACGAGTGCCGACCGTCTACGGCGTGTAGCGCAGCCCGTCGAGAGCGATGCCGAGAATGTGGTCGATCTGCCCGGGCTCGCTCGTCGGGATCTTGGCGATCCCGCCGACCAGCTGGATGACCTCGGACAGATCGGTGTCCGGTCGCACCGCGCCCGCCTGCTGGGCGCGCTCGAGCAGCGGCCCGCCGGCGGCGAACAGTGCCGCCCGGCTGTCCCGGAACACGGCCGCATCGCGATCGAAGTAGCCGAGCAGCTCAGGAGCGAGGGCCTGCTTGGTGACCATGTACTCGACGAAACGGTGCAACCAGCTCACGAGAGCATCCCAGGGTGGCAGGTCGTCGTGGTCGGAGGCTGACGCGCACAGTGCCTCGACCTCGTCGAGGTAGACGGCCTCCAGCAGGGCCTGGCGATTGGGGAAGTTCCGGTAGAGCGTGCCGATGCCGACCACCGCGCGCCGCGCGATCTCCTCCAGCGAGGTCGCTGCGCCGCCCTCGGCGAACGCCTCACGCGCCGCGGCGAGGACCTTGTCGTAGTTGCGTCGCGCGTCGGCGCGCTTGGGGCGGGCGCGGAGCGGCTGCAGGGCGGTGTCGGTGGAGATCATCAATCTTTCGCTTGACAAACCGGAGGGAGCCTCCGCTATTATGTGGAGGCATCCTCCGCTTAGTTCTGGAGGTGTCCTCCAGTTTACCACCTACAGCCCTTTTCGCCTCAACAGTTTGGACGCAGATGAACAGCCTCTTCTCATCCCTCACCCCGGATCGCCGACGCTGGATGGCCCTCGTGGTCGTCTGCCTCGCCCAGCTCATGATCGTTCTCGACACGACGATCGTGAACGTCGCGCTTCCCGCGATCCAGCGTGATCTCCATTTCACCCAGGGCAACCTCACCTGGGTCATCAATGCCTTCCTCGTCACGTTCGGCAGCTTCCTGCTGCTCGCCGGGCGGCTCGGCGACCTGATCGGCCGCAAGCGCGTGTTCCTCTTCGGGGTCACGCTGTTCACGGCGGCCTCCGTGCTGTGCGGCCTGTCGCCCAACCAGGACGTGCTGATCGTCGCCCGCTTCATCCAGGGGATCGGAGCCGCGATGCAGGCCTCCGTGATCCTGGCCATCATCGTCACCGAGTTCCCGGAGCCCGGTGACCGGGCGCGCGCGATGAGCGCCTACGTCTTCACCGCGGTCGCCGGCGGGTCACTCGGACTGCTCGCCGGGGGAGTGCTCACCCAGGCCATCAGCTGGCACTGGATCTTCTTCGTCAACATCCCGATCGGCGTTGCCACTGCGGCTGCGGGCAGGGCCCTGATCCCCGAGGACAACGGACTCGGGCTCGGGCACGGCATCGACTGGGCCGGCTCGGCGCTGGTCACCGTGTCGCTGATGACCGCCGTCTACGCGATCGTGCAGGCGACCGCGCACGGCTGGGGGTCGTTTCAGGTCCTCGGGTTCGGGACGCTGGCGGTCGCTCTGATGGCCGCGTTCCTGGTCCTGGAGTCGCGGATCGAGAACCCGATCATGCCCCTGCGCATCCTCCGCCTGCGCGGCCTGGTGGGCGCGAGCGTGGTCCGCGGCTTCCTCGTCACCGGGATGTACTCGACGTTCTTTCTCGGAACCCTCTACCTCGAGCACATCCGCCACTTCAGCGCGCTGCAGACCGGCCTGGGGTTCCTGCCCTGGACGGTGACCGTGGGAATCCTCTCGCTCGGCGTCACCGCACGTCTCGTCGCCCGCTTCGGCCCCATGCGGGTGCTGATCGCGGGGATGGTCACCGTGATCGCCGGGCTCGCGCTGCTCAGCACCGCCGGCGTCCACACGAGCTTCTTCCCCACCGTGTTCCTCGCGTTCTTCGCGATCGGCCTGGGCATCGGCAGCGCCTTCATGCCGCTTCTGTCGATCGCCATGGCGGACGTCCCCGCCGCCGATGCCGGTCTGGGGTCGGGGATCACCAACGTCTCGCAGCAGGTTGCCGGGGCGCTCGGGCTGGCGGTGCTGGGCACCGTCGCCACCAACCACACCAAGGCGCTGGTCGCGCAGCACCACGGGCTTGCCGAGTCACTCGTCGGCGGCTATCACTTCGCGTTCGTGATCGGCGCCGCGAGCGTCTCGGCCGCGATCCTGACGGCGGTCGCCGTGCTGCGGCACCGCGGCACCGCGACCGCGACCGCGACGGCGTCGGACTCCGAGCCGGGCCGCCACGTCGGCGAGGAGCGCGAGGCCGAGCTCCAGGCCGCCTGAGCGCCTCGCGCGAGCTGGCGCGTTCCCTTCCCGTGGATGCTCAGGGCGTCACTCAGGCCATCGACCACCTCGCAGCAGCGGCCGGCCTATCGGAGAGCGAGCGCCGCGCGCTCATTCGCCCGCACGGCGTCAATCCGGCCGTGCTGCACGCCCGCGTGTTCGGGCGTGCGCCGCTGGCGCGCGAGACGGTGATCGGCTCCTTCGTCGAGGGCGCACGCGTGCGTGCGGACGCGCTGGGAGGACTTGCCGACGTGGTCGGCGGCGAGCCGCTCGGCCGGGAGGTCAGGAGCCTGCTGATCGCCCACCCGCCTCCGGTCGATTCCGATGGGCATGACGTCGTGCCCGCCCTGCGTGCGACGTATGCTGCGCACGAACGCGCTGTCGTCATGATCGCTGCGAGCCTCGACGCGGCCTGAGCACCCCTCGTCATGGGCGAGCGTGTCACGCAAACGGGACGTCAGTCCTAACTTGACGCACCCCGGGAGCTACGGAGGCGTTCAGGTGGCTCTCACCGACTGGCTCTATCGTTGGGCTGCCCATTGGTCGATGGGAAGATCAGGCGGCCGAGCGGCTTGCCGGAAAGAGGCGAGGCAGCAGAACGATGCGTGAACTGAATCCCGCCGGAACAGTCGAGCGTGCCCGCACGCAGCTGCAGGCGACCGCGGTCCGCGGCTCGGAGATGATCGTGCCGCGGCTGCGGGGCGTTTCACATGCGGGTGCCTTCTGCTTGGCGGTGGTGGCCGCGGTGGTCATCGTCTGCCTGGCGCCGGCCGGTCGGGCGACCGTGGCGGTTGCAATCTACGGCGCTGCTCTGGCCGCGCTGTTCGGCGGCAGCGCCCTGTATCACCGCTGGCCCGGTCCGGCGCGGTTCAAGCCGCTTCTGCAGCGGATCGATCACAGCACGATCTTCGTCTTCATCGCTGCCAGCTACACCCCGATCGCGCTCATGGTGCTGCATGGGGTGCTGGTTTCCGTGATCCTGGCGATCGCCTGGGTGGGAGCCGCGGCGGGGGTGGCGCTCTCGCTGGGATGGATTCACGCGCCGCGGGCCGTTCACGCCGGCAGCTATCTGATTCTCGGCTGGCTGGCGGTGATCGCCGTTCCCCAGCTGCTGGGCGAACTAGGAGTGGCGCCGCTGGTGCTGCTGGGCGCCGGCGGCGTGCTCTACTCGATCGGCGCGGTCATCTATGCCAGCCAGCGCCCAGACCCCTGGCCCCGGACCTTTGGCTTCCACGAGATCTTCCACGCACTGGTGATCGCCGCCGCGGCCGCTCAATACGCTGCGGTGGTGGGCTGGGTGCTGCCCGCCGCTCACGCTTGAGTCGCTGGGATCAGCCTGGATCGAGGCTCCGTGCGCGGGATTCGGCGGCCTGAGCGCGGGCCATGGAGGCCTGGGCCCGGACGAGTGCCGATTCAGCGCGCGCGCGGCCGGCGACGGCTCGATCGATCGCCCCCTGTCGGATCTCGCCGGCGTTGGCCACCTTGGGCTGCTCGCTCGCCGGAAGGTCGAGCGTCGCTCGCGTCTCGTCGAGTGCCTCCTGCTGATTGTCGCGGCCCTGCTGGGCATGGTCCAGCGCCTCCTGATGGACATCACGGCTGACCTGCTCGCGATCGATCCGCGCCTGGCGGTCATCCAGGATCGGAGCCAGGCGCCTGTCAGTCCCCGCCGCGTCACGGCGCTGCTTGTCGTGGTTGGTCTGCTCGTGATCGATACGCGCCTGGTCGCGATCACCGGTGAACTGCTCGCGGTCGCCGATCGCCTGCTCGAGCTCGCTCAGGCTCTGTTCTCTGGCCAGCTCCTCAGAGCGCATCGGTTCATGGGGGTGATCCTTCATGGAGTGGTTCCTTGGGATTGGTCGCGGGAAGTCTCAGCACTGGCAAGCGCCATCGGTCGTCCGGTCAGGTAGCCCTGGACGTAGTCGACTCCCATCCGGCGCAGCTCCACGAGCGTGCCCTGATCCTCGACACCCTCGGCGATCGTCTCGATCTCAAACTGCTGCGCGACGCCGACGATCGCCGCCACAACCTGGCGGTCCTCCTCGTCACTGAGCAGCTTGCGGACGAACTGCATGTCGATCTTGAGGTAGTCGACCGGAAGATGGCGCAGATAGGTGAACGAGCCGTGACCAACGCCGAAGTCGTCAAGCGCGATCCCGCAGCCAAGCTCGCGCATGCGCGTCGCAAAGCTTGCCGCCGCGTCCAGGTCGTCGGCCACAGCCGTCTCGGTGATCTCGAAGACGAGATTCTCCGGGGCCACTCCGCTGGCGATGATCGCATCTTCGATGCGGTCAACCTGATGCTCGGCGGACACCGTCTTGGCCGACACGTTCACATTGACCTGATGACCCGTGACGGCAAGCTCGATGGCGCGCTCCACGACCCATTCATCGATCACCGTGATGAGGCCGAAACGCTCGGCCTGCGGTAGGAACGCCCCCGGGGGTGTCAGCTCCGGTCCACCACGCACGGCTCGCATGCGGATCAGAAGCTCCACCCGCGCCGACTTCATCGAGCCGAGATGCACGATCGGCTGTCCCTGCAACACGAAGCGATCCTCGGCCAGGGCCGAGTAGATCAGCTCTGAGCATTGCAGACGCTCGCGTTTGGAGCGCTCCTCGAGACGACGCTCCGTGATGTCGGTGGTCGCCGTGCGGACTCCGTGAATCTTCCCGTCGTCATCCAGGAGGGGATACCGCGTGATCAGCAGGACCTGCTGTTGACCGTCGTGCGCGATCGTCTGCTCCTCCTGCGAACTCTCACCGCTGTCGATCACCGCCAGGTCTCTGGCTCGGACATCGTCGAGCGTCGAGGGCGCCAGCAGATCAGCGTCACTGCGTCCGACGATCCAGTTGGCACTCGCCCCGTACATCAGCTCAAACTCGCGATTGACGAGCTGATACCGATGGTCACGGCCCTTGACAGAGATCATCGCCGGCGTGTTGTCGATCACCGAGCGAAGCGTCCGCTCGCTGTCGCGCAGCAGATCCTGCGCATGACGACGGTCGCTCACGTCCTGAACGTGGGCGACGATGTACAGCGGGACGCCTGCCTGGTCACGCATCACCTGCGTGACGACCCGCGCCCACAGCACCGAGCCGTCCCTGCACAGATATCGCTTCTCGCGCTCCTGGCTTCTGCGCTCGCCGGCCAGCGCCGCGGTGGTGAACGCCAGGTCGCCGTCGAGATCGTCGCGATGAGTGACCTCCTCGGGCGCAAGCGCAAGCAGCTGTGAGCGGTCGTAGCCCAGCATCCGACAGTAGGCATCGTTGGTCCATAGACACCGGCCATCGAGCGCCGACAGCGTCATCCCACTCGGGGAACGTTCGAAGGCGAGTTGCAGCATCGCGTCAGAGACGGGAGGGGAGGACGGTCGGACGGCCGACCGTTCCTTGAGAGGCTCCGTGGCCCGACTCATAACACCCATCGCAGTTCCATGACGCGAACCGTGCCGGTCGGACGGTCCTTTAGGTTGCGCACACGAGACCGGCGCGCCGATGAGCAGTGATAGCGCGAACTGCCGTTCAACCACCATCGGCACCACACCCCCGGAGCTTTAGCTCGGCGCACGCCAGCACCGGACTCATGCCGAGTTGTTGGTGTGTCGATAGCCATAGAGAT
Source organism: Solirubrobacteraceae bacterium (assembly GCA_017882405.1). Next base: position 12,592 of record JADGPO010000035.1, read on the forward strand.
TTCAAACCAGCCAGGTCTCCACCAACCTGGGCGCGGCGTTCGCGCGGGCTGACGAGATCGCGCGGCGATTGGCGTCGGCCACGGATAAGGGGGAGCGGCGCGAGTTCGTCGACACCCTTCAGGTCACCGACAGCGAAGAGGTCGCCCATGGCCTGCTCAAACGGCCGAGTTTCGCGCCTACGTCAGTCTCGGGATCGCCACCATCCCGAACCACGCAGGAGACGGAGACCAACTGGTCCGCTGCGCGGACCGAGCGCTGTACCTCGCCAAGACCAACGGACGAAACCGAGCCGAAGTCGCGATCGCGAGCCCCTCGCGCGATCTGCTCGGGCGAGTGCCTGAACCCACCCGTCGCGTAGAACGTCGCGAAGAATCTTCCCCGGAGGGTCGCTGAAGCGTTAGTTTTTCCGTGCCAACGTCTACTACCCCGGGGAGCGTGATGGGATGGCCGGAGAGGCACTTTTTCTTGGTTGGGGGCAGGTCGTGCGGGGCCGGGAGCAGCTCGCGCTGGAGGTCTTTCAGGAGAGCGTCGCCTTCTACGCGAAGCTCCAGGAGGATGGAAAGATCGACAGCTTCACACCCGTCCTCCTGGTTCCGCACGGCGGAGACCTCGCCGGGTTCTTCATCATGCATGGCGAGCAGTCCTCGCTGGATGCGATCCGGGCCAGCCCGGAGTTCGCGAGGCTCCTAACGCGGGCGGGCAGCGTCGTCGACAACCTCGGGGTCATCAGCGCCTTTACCGGAGAGGCACTCGGTGAGCAGATGGGGATCTTCGGAGAGATCTCTCAAGAGCTACCCCAGGCCAAGTAGCCGATCCGTCCTGCGCCTACAGAGCAGCCGGGGGAGCGCGGTGCCCGTGAACGGCGCGGGCGGGCCGAACAGGTAGCCCCGCGCGAAGGTGACGCCCAGGTCACCACCGGATCGGCCGCGGACGCCGACCGGTCGTGCCGGTCGGCGTGGTCCTGGATGAGGCGTCGAAGCTGGTCGCCGGCATCGGCCTGGCGAAGTAGAAGCCCTGGCAGGAGTCCGACCCGAGCTTGATCAGCTCGTCCTTCTGTGCGGCGGTCTCCACACCTTCGGAGACGACGGTCATCCCGAGGCTGTGGGCGAGCTTGATGATGGCAGTCACGATCCTTTGACTACCCGGCCTGTTCGAGCACCCAATGTCCGAGCTCGACGATCTGCCCGGATTGCTCGGCAAACGGTATGAATATCCCCGGCGCCACCGCCCCGCGGCTGGGATGCGTCCAGCGCAACGGCGCCTCGACGCCGTTAACACGGCCGTCGAGCGTATCGACGATCGGTTGGTATTCCAGGTGCAACCCGCCGCGCCGGGCAGGCTGCGCACCAGGCCGGCCTGGTGCTGAACCAGGTTCAGCTCGCGCAGGTCATGGACGTGATGGCTTGCCTTGCGGTGGCGTTTGCTGCGATACATCGCGAGATCCCCGGCATCCGCAACGGCCCAACAGCAGTATCGCCAAGCGCCCTTTGGCTGCGGGGCGGCGCAACCGGTCGCGCGTGAGAGACCGGCGCGGGCGCGGGCGGGCTAATCCGAGCCGACCCGTATGCCGATGAGGTGCCGTAATGGCTGAGAACGATCTGAATCCGTGGCAGGTCATGGCGCGCCGGCCGGCTCCGCTCGCCAAGCTCGTCGAGTCCGAGAACGAGCGCCTGCTCGCCGCTCGGACGCCAGCGTCCGCCGAGCCGCTGAAGGAGCGCGAGCCGCGACGTGTGCCTGCCGTGAAGCCTGCCCCAGCCCCCGAGACATCTGACGCGGCGGACGAGCCCGGCTGACCTGTTCCGCGCGCCGGCGACCCTGCGCCCGACTATGGTCTGGGGGCGTTAGCCTCGGGTCAACAGCGAGCTTTGAGAACCATCTCGTCGGCACCGGCCGCCGTCCAATGATCACGTCGCTCGCTTTCACCTCGCACCCGTAACACGGCGTCAACCGCCTGGTCGATCTCTGCGTCATGCGGCCGATGAGAATGGGGCTGTGTCCAGATGAGCACGTGGTCGGGGAGCCCCTCGGGTGCGCGACCGGCGCGTCGCGGTCCGCGTGAGCCTGCAGCACCTCGCGCGTGGCGTGCTCGCGGTCACGGGCCGCCTGCTCGCGATCGGCCGCCGCCCGGGTTCGACCGTCAGCCGCCGCGGCGCGGTCAGCCGCGGCCCTCTTGCGGGTCTCGTCCGCTCGTTGCACGACCTCCGAGACGTCAGCTGCGCAAGCAGCGTCCTTGGTCGTCAGCTCCAGATCTCGCAGCCCGGCGGCGCGATCGCGCGCCAACGTCGTCAGATCACGCGTTCGCGCCACCTCGTCACGAGCGTCGGCGGCCTCTTCGCGCCCGTGCGCGCTGTACTGGCGCTGCTGGGCGCTGCGACTGCGGACTTCTCGCGAGGAGTCATGCGCGTCAGGGTCGCCGCCTCGCACAAGGTCGCGGTCGCTGGCTGCCTGATCGCTATCGGCAGCCGCCTGTTCTCGGTCGGCGGCGGTCTGATCACTGTCAGCTGCCGTCTAGGCGGATTCTCGACCCGGGTGACGGCCCTAGAAAGCGCCCCCACCTGACCCCGCAGTCAAAACCAGTAACCCCCGCCTCGCGCCTCGTGGCGTGGATCGCGCCGTTGGTGGCAATCGAGCTTGGGCTGAGAATTCTGGCCGCAGGGCCAGTGACACAAACAACAGTACTCTCCCAGCGCTGGCCGTGGGCGCAAATTCAACAATTCGTCGAAATTGCGCCGCCCGCGCCCTGTAGCCGGCGTCAGCGCGCCGGCGACGAGTTCGAGGCCTTCTCCTGCTCGGAGGAGGAGGCCGGACGCGTCTCGCGCACGATCCGCAGGTTGCCGGTCCGGGCCTGCAGGCGGTCGAAGGCCGCCTCGAGATCGGTCGAGGGACGATCCGCCGACCAATGCTTGCCGATCTGGCGAACCTCACCGGCCTCCTGAAGCGCGTGCAGCCGGCTGAGCACCTTGGCGTGGTTGAGGCCGGCCGCCTTGGCGATCCGCCCCGTCGAGTGCTCGCCGGGCGGCAGCTCGCGCAGCGCGCGCCGGAGACGGTCCTCGGACTGACGCGGACGTTGCCGGCGGGGGGCCTTCTTCTCGGCCTCAGGGGGTGCGGGTGTGGGCTCCGGCGCCGGCGGCGGCTCTGCGACCGGCGGCTTCTCGCCGTAGCGGACCTTGCAGGCAGCGCACATGACCACCGGGTCGCGGCCTTCGGCCCGCACGACCTCGAAGTCACGCCAGCGACGCCCGGTATGGCAGACGGAGCATCGTCGTCCAGCGTTCTCGATGATGGTCAGGTCCTCGTCGGTCATCGTGTGCGAACACTCAACATAGCCGGTCGCGGACGCATATCGGTTGCAGACTTGAGAACGCGGCCCTCCGGTGGGCCTCCTCGGCGGCCTTCGCCGCCTGCCGGGCCGCCTTCAGGGCCGTCTCGAGCACCTGGCACTGCACCCCCGATAGCGCGTCGCCGGCCTCGAACAGCCGGCGCAGCTGGGGCTTGTGCTCACGGGCGAGCAGGTTGACCGCAAGCCGTACAGGTCGTCGACGTCCACGTCTCTAGCTTGACGCCCGACGGGAGAATCAGCCTTGACTTATATAAGATATTACTGATATACATTCGGCATGCACGCGTTCGAGATCCTGGGTGACCCGGTCCGCCGGCGCATCGTCGAGCTGCTCGGCGAGGGCGAGCAGGCCGCCGGGGAGGTCGGCTCGACGATCCAGCGGGAGTTCGGGATCTCACAGCCGGCCGTCTCCCAGCACCTGCGGGTGCTGCGCGAAAACGGCTTCGCGACCGTACGCAGCGCCGGCAACCGCCGGCTGTATGCGGTCGACGCCGCCCCGCTGCAGGACATCGATCGCTGGCTGGCCCCCTACCGCCATTTCTGGGAGCCGAGGCTCGATGCCCTTGGCACCGAGATCTCGCGCGGCAAGAAGGCTCGCCGCACATCCACCGAAGATCCCACCGAGAGAGGACGTCGATGACCCTCAGGCAAGAACCCACCGTCGAACTGCGCCACCGCCGGATCGCGGCCGGCGAAGCCCGCGTGGCTGTGTTCACGCGGACCTACGAGACCTCCGTGGAGGATCTGTGGGACGCATGCACCAACCCCGAGCGCCTGCGCCGCTGGTACACCACGGTCGACGGCGACCTACAGGTGGGCGGTACCTTCACCCAGCAGAACATGGGCTCGGGCACGATCGAGGCATGTCAGGCGCCGCACGCGCTCCAGCTGTCGCTCGGCGGCGGTGTCGACGAGATCGAGCTGAGCCTGTCGGCGGGGCCGCGCGAGGGCACCGCCACGCTCCAGCTCGAGCACGCCACCACGCTCGACGCGCACGAGATCGGCGGCCAGATGTTCGACGCGATCTACTGCATGGGCGGCGGCTACTACCCCCGCCTGGCCGCGCTGGAGATGCACCTGCGCGGCAGGCTGCCCGACGACTACGACTCGACCCAGTTCCACCTCAACCCGATGATGCGCGAGACGATCGACCGGGGGAGCGCCGCCATGTCAGCGCTGTTACAGGCCGACTGACAGTACCCGTCAACTGTCGCTCACGCCGAGCTCGGCGAGCATCGTCAGCGGCTCGGATGCGCCCGCCTCGTCGCGGAGTCCGTCCAGGTCGGGGAGTGCGGGGAGGGGGCGGCTCATGCGCTGTCCGCCGCGGGTGTTGCGGGGATCGGGTTTATGGGTACCCGTGACGCTGACGGCATCGCGCCGGAGATCCACCTCAAAGAGAGGCCCCAGATGCGCAAGGCATTGGTCACGACAGTGGGAATCATCGGGTTGGCAGTCGGCGGTTCCTGTCTTTCTGCCTCGGCCGCGACGGTCAAGGGCAAGCGAACCGAGCGTAACTTCACCGAGGTCGCCGTCGGGGCGCGGATCAGCACCTCCGCCAGCCGCTTCGAGAACGTGTACCGCGTCAAGCAATCGCCGGACGGCGGCGGCGGCGTGATCCAGGATGGCCAGCTGGAGGGCTCCACCTTCCCGGTCAACGGCCTCGATGGAACGATCACCTTCTTCCGCGACGGCGCCCGGACCACGAAGGACACGTTCACGCTCGGCGTGCCCGGCACCGATGGCATCGGCGCGATCGCGGGCAAGGGCATCTGCACGGGCGGGACCGGCTTTCACAAGTTCGAGACGTGCACCTACACCTTCAAGGGCACCTACGACCTGAACACGTCGGTGACCAGGATCACGATGACGGGCACCGACACGCGCGCGGGCAACGCGCCCTTCCACTGAGAACGGTCATGGTCAGCGACGACACGGGCTCGTGGTTCCCGGTCCCCGACGAGGCGCAGCTGCCCGACGATCTGCGGGGCCTGTTCGCCAAGGCCCGCGAGCGCCTCGGCTTCGTCCCCAACGTGTTCCGGGTGTACTCGTTTCGGCCGGAGCGGCTGAGCGCGTGGTTCGCGCACTACCGCCAGCTGCACATGCCGACCGAGCAGCTCAGCGCCGCCGATCGGGAGATGATCGCCGTGGTGGTCAGTGCCGCCAACGGCTGCCTCTACTGCCTGGTCGCCCACGGGGCCGCCCTGCGCCAGGAGCTGGGCGACCCGGTGCTCGGCGAGCGCATCTCCTATGACTGGCGCCGCGCCGACCTGGACGCCCGGCGCAACGCGATCTGCGCCTACGCCGAGAAGCTCACTCTGCGTCCGCGCGAGCTGACGCGCGAAGACCTGCAGTCGCTGCTCGACGTGGGGCTGAGCTCCGAGGAGGCGTGGGACGTGGCCGAGGTCGCGGCCATGTACAACCTCACCAACCGGATGGCGATGGCCACCAACATGCTGCCCAACCGGGAGTACAGCGGACAGGGGCGGGCGGGGTGACCTCCCGCGGATGACGGTTCGGGTGGGTGGGTCCCGGTCCGGCGGCCGCTGGAAGACGGCCGCCGCCGGGCGGGAGGGAGGGAGGGAGGGCTGGCTAGTGCCGGCGCGAGCGGTAGGCGTGCATGCGCTCGAGATCGGCGACCTCGCTACGAGGGCCGCGCGACTGCAGGCCGGTCTGAATCTCGAACATGCGCTGCTGGGCGTAATCGAGCTCTGACCAGATCACGCGAGCGCGATCGATCGAGCGGTTGCGAAGCGCGCGGACGCGGCCGCTGAGCTGGCTGGTCTGGTTTCTCATCGTCTGCCTCCTTCGGTGTCTCTTGGGGGGGAGTGGGTCTAGGCCGGTTCGGAGTGGGTCTAGAGCCGATTCCCAGTCTGGGGTAAGCCCCCGGGCGCCACATCGGCAGTTCGCAGCGCGATCAGGCACGTGGGACCTTAGGCGCCTGAGCGACCCCCTTACCTCTGTTGGCGCCCGGTTAGCGGATTGGCGCGCGGTTAGCGGATCGTGTCCAGCTGACGCGGACCGTAGGCGGCCAGGAAGGCGTCCACCCCGGTGGCCACGATCGTGTCCAGGTCGATCGGTCCCTCGTAGCGGCCCAGCAGCATCGCCTGGTTCATCGGGGCCGACATGATCAGCCAGCTGAAGTGGCCGGCGGCGAGCCGGGGGTCGTCCAGCGACAGCGCCCCGCAGGCGACGAGGCGCTCGAACACGACGGCCAGCGCGGCGGTGCTGCGTCCCGCCCCCCGCTCGTAGAACGCCCGGCCGAGCTCCGGGAAGCGACCGGCCTCGCCGATCACCAGCCGCCGCAGCGCCAGCAGCCGCGGCTGCATCACCCCCGACAGCAGCGTGTGGGCGAGCTTGCGCAGGTCGTCCTGGACCCGGTCTGGGTCGCGCAGCTTCAAGATCTCGTCGGCGATCGGATCGCCGACCTCGTTCACCGTGGTGGTGACGATCTCGATGAACAGCCGCTCCTTGTCGGCGAAGTGCTTGTACACCGTCTGCTTGGAGACGACCGCCAGCGCGGCGATCTCGTCCATCGTCGTCCCCAGGTAGCCGTGCTCCAGGAACAGGCTCTCCGCGGCCAGCAGGATCGCCCGCCGCTTGCGTACCGACCGGGGTTCGTCGTCGTTGTACAACGGAACTAGACAGTCTAGTTCTGACTACGGCGTGCGGGCAGCGGCCCGGGCCAGCATGGGAGTGAGGGGCGCTCCCGGGACCACGGGCGGCCGCACCAGTACTAGACGGTCTAGTTCTGTTAGGGTGGCAGGATGGGTCGGATCACCGCCGTCAACCACGTCAGCCTGGATGGGGTGATGCAGGCGCCCGGGCGGGCCGACGAGGATCCGCGCGGCGGCTTTCAGTACGGCGGCTGGGCGCAGGCCGGCAACGATCCGGTGATGGGCCGGGTGATGGGCGAGGGCATGGGCCGGGGCGGGTCGCTGCTGCTGGGACGCCGTACGTATGAGGACTTCGCCGACTTCTGGCCCAAGCAGACCGACAACCCGTTCACGCCCGTGCTCGACGCGACCCGCAAGTACGTGGCCTCGCGCACGCTGACCTCCGCGAGCTGGAGCAACGCCACGATCCTCAGCGGCGACGCCGCCGAGGCGGTGGCGAGCCTCAGGGAGGCCGAGGACCTCACGATCCTGGGCAGCGGGGAGCTGATCCGCTCGCTGATCGGCCACGGGCTGATCGACGCGTGGATGCTGCTGATCCACCCCCGCGTGCTCGGCTCCGGCCAGCGCCTGTTCGCGGCCGACGGCCCGCCGATCACGCTGCGGCTGACCGACAGCGTGACCACCACCACGGGCGTTGTGATCGCCACCTACGCGGCCGCCGATGGCTGAGCTGCGCGCGCTGCTCGAGGGCCTGACGTTCGGCGAGTCGCCGCGCTGGCACGAGGACCGCCTGTGGTTCTGCGACTGGGGTGCGCATCGGCTGATGACCGTCGACCTGGACGGCCGAGCGGAGACGATCGCCGAGGTCCACTCGTTCCCGTTCTGTATCGACTGGCTGCCCGACGGCCGCCTGCTGATCGTCTCTGCGGCCGACCGCGCGCTGCTGACCCTGGAGGACGATGGCGAGCTCGCCGTACACGCCGACCTGAGCGGTCTGTCGGCCAACCCGCCCAACAACGAGATCGTGGTCGACGGCCGGGGCAACGCGTACGTCGACGGCGGGGGCTTCGACATGGCCGCGGGCGAGCCGTTCGCGCCCGGGACGATCGCGTTGGTCACGCCCGCCGGGGATGTGCGTGAGGTGGCCGACGACATCCACTTCGGCAACGGGATGGCGGTCACGCCCGACAACGCGACGCTGATCGTGGCCGAGTCCTACGGCCGGCGGCTGACGGGCTTCACGATCGCCGCCGACGGCAGCCTGTCGGGCCGCCGCGTGTGGGCCGACCTCGGCGACGGCGTGCCCGACGGCATCTGCCTCGACGCCGAGGGTGCAGTCTGGTGCGCCGACGTGCCCAACCGCCGCTGCGTGCGCGTCGCCGAGGGCGGCGAGGTCCTGCAGACCGCGCAGGCTGACCGAGGCTGCTTCGCCTGCATGCTGGGCGGCCCGGAGATGCGCACCCTGTTCGTGATCGCGCGCGAGTGGCATGGCGCCCAGGCGATGACCGCGGGAGACGGCACCGGCCAGGTGCTGGCGATCGAGACATCGGTGCCCAAGGCGGGGTGGCCGTGACCGCGAGGGCGTGGAATGCGAGGGGCAGCTCGTCGTGGCGCGCCCGGCCGCCGTCTAGGCCGGCACGAACAGCCGCCCGCGCATGTTCTGGTCGCTCTGCGGGTGAAAGTCCGCCAGCGACTTGAGCTGGGCGCGCATGTCGTCGGGCAGGCGGTCCGCGCCCGCCTGGTCGAGCTCGACGAGGTTGCCCGACGGGTCGCGGATGTACAGCTGGACGAGGTCGCCGGGCAGGAGGACGAGGTGGTTGCCGAACGCCTGGCGCTCGAAGCACTGGCGCCGCTCGGCGACGCGGTAGACCGCCTCCAGGTCGTCGACGGTGATCCCCAGGTGATGGTGACTGGTCGGCTGCATGTCGCGCTCGAACAGGTGCAGCTGCGTGCGCCCGAGCGCCAGCCACTGGACGGGGAGGCCGAAGTTCGGAGTGGGGATCGGCTCGGCGCCCAGCAGGTCGGTGTAGAACTCGACCGACTCGGACAAATCGCGGGCGTTGATGCTGACGTGGTTGATACGGGTCTCCACCGTGGCTCTCCTCCTGTCGTGTCCGCTCGGCGCATCCTACGCTCGATCCGCCGATACTTCCCCGCGCCGTGGCCACCGATCTCGACGGGACGCTAGTGCGCAGTGACGGCACGCTGGCTGGCACCGCTGCCAACGACGAGGCCCGAAGTCGGCATGATCACCGGTGGCGACGCCTGCGGCGTCGACGGCTGCTGAAACCCCTCAGGCCGACACGCTGCGGTCGCGGCCCGCCTGCTTGGCGGCATAGAGCCCCCGGTCGGCGGCCGCCAGCAGGCCACGCGCGTCCAGCACCCCGCGGGAGGTGACGGCGACGCCGATCGACACCGTGATGCCCTCGGGCACCAGCTCGCGCATGCGGCGGCCGGTCTCCGTGCGCAGCCGCTCGGCGGCCGCGGCGGCGCCCGCTTCGTCGGTCTGCGGGAGGATCATGCAGAACTCCTCGCCGCCCAGGCGGACAGGCACGTCGGAGTCGCGCGCCAGCTCGCGCAGCAGCTCACCGAAGCGGGCCAGCACCGCGTCGCCGACCTCGTGCCCGTATTGATCGTTGACGCGCTTGAAGTGATCCAGGTCGCACACCAGGAGCGCGACGGTGGCGTGCTCGGCGATCAGCTCGGTCAGGTCGCGGCGGTTGCGTACGCCGGTCAGCGGGTCGTGGGTCGCCAGGTGCTGGAGCAGGTCGCGGTAGTCGAGCGTGCTGTGGACCGCCGAGAGCTGGTCGACGAGCAGCCGGAGGGCCCGGCGCCGGGCGTCGGTGGGCGCCAAGCGGTCGGTCGGATCCTCGATTGCGAACAGCGCCCGCAGGTGCCCGTCGGCCGCGCGCGAGGGGAGCACCAGGCAGGAGTCGCTCCACGCCGCCGGCCCGCGTCCGTTGCGCTGCGAGCGCGGCGGTGGCGCGGCCTCGCCGAACAGCTCAGCGGCCGCGATCAGCCAGCAGCCCGCATGCTCGCGCTCGGGCGCCAGCACCACTTCCACCTGCTCGACCGACAGGGTCGGCGCCAGGCTGCCTGTCGAGCCCCAGCCGAGCGAGTGCTCGATCGCCAGCGTGTCCTGCTCGTCGCGCGCATAGGCGGCGATCCGCTCAAAGCCCAGCTCCGGGACCACCGTCTCACAGGCGGTCTGCAGCAGCTCGCTCAGGCTGGCGCTGGCCGCGAGTGCCGGCGAAGCCTCCAGCAGCTTGGAGTGGACGCGCTCGTTCTCCAGCGTGCGAGCACCGCGATGCGCGCTCTCCAGCGCCTGCTCGGCGTGCAGGGAGACGGCGCGGATCAGGCGTAACTCGTCATCGGTCGGCCGCCGCCCGGTGTGGGGTGCGTCCATCGAGAGAAAGCCGAGCGGGGCGCCCGTCGTGTCGGTGAGGAACACCAGCAGTCCGTCGCCCTCGCACCACGCATCGGCGCCCTTGAGCTGCTCATCCAGCGGGGTGTTGTAGGAGGCCTCGAACGCGTCCCAGAAGCCGGACTCGGCGGTGATGAAGTACGTGCCGGGCAGTGCCGCCTGCTGCTGGGCGAGCAGCTCCTCCAGCGGGCCTCGCGGTGTGCTGACGCCCTCCATCTCGGCTCGCGTCCGCTCGGAGCCGAGCACCAGCTCGACGCGGTAGTCGTCCCACGCGGGCCGGAACACGTTGAGCACCACCGACCCGAAGCCGGCGATCCTCTGCACGGTCTGGGCGACGATGCGCAGGACCTCGGGCACGGGATCTCCCGCGGCGCTCTGGCTCAGCCCCAGCAGCGCCTCCAAAGGCGTGATTTCGTCCGGAGGTCCGGATGCTTGTGGAGCCACCGACTATCCCTCTCCACGTGGGCGTTGCACCGGATTATCCCTCCGCGGCGCGCACAGCGCGGATCAGCGCCGCGCCCCAGCGTCTCCAGGCCGGCGATCAGCAGATCCAGCCCGAACTCGAAGCGTTTCCTCCTCGCCGTGGCCCGTCATCGCGGGCGCGACGTGGGCGAGCGCCGGGAAGCGATCGGCGGGTAGCCGGTCGTAGAAGGCGTGCACGTCGGCGCGGGGCTGCAGGACGGCGACACGGTCCTGGAGGTCGGCGCCGGCACGGGCAAGGCCACGGTGCTGCTGGCTCAGCGGGGGCTGGGCGTGGTGGCGCTGGAGCCGAGCGCCGAAATGGCGTTGGTCGCGCGGGACCGGTGCGGGAGTCTGGGGCGCGTCCGGGTGGTCGAGACGGAGTTCGAGCGCTGGCAGGCGACCGATGTCTTCCCGGCACTGGTCAGCGTCCAGGCCTGGCACTGGATCGCGCCGGGGATCCGTTACGAGCGCGCCCACGCGGCGCTGGGCCCGGGGGCGACGCTGGCCGCGGTGTGGACGTTCCCGGACTGGACCACGTGCTCGCTGGCGGAGGCCCTGCGCGGGGCGTATCGCGCGGCGGCGCCGCAGCTGTCAGCCGACTTCCCGATGCACCCGGCCAGCGAGCCCACGCGGCTGGCCGACGACTGGGTGCAGGAGATCGAGAGCTCGTCGCTGTTCAACGGGCCCGTGGTGAAGGCCCACGCGTGGACGCAGGCGTACACCAGCGCCGAGTACGTGGAGCTGTTGCAGACCCACCAGGATCACATCCTGCGGGCAGGTAGCTGGAGGCGATCCACAGCGAGGGGTCGTCGATGATCGGGCGGGGGACGAGGCCGCGCTCCAGGCGGGCGATCTCGTCGGCGCGGATCTCGGCGACACGCAGCCGCTGCTGGACGTCCTCGGCGTGGCGGCGGCTGACCGCGTAGTGGCTCGCCCGCGCCAGCAGGCCCCCGTCGACATTGCCCTTGACCAGGTAGTCCTGCGCTCCGACATCGACCGCCGTCTGGCCTGCCCGCTCGTCGTCGAGGCCGGTGAGCACGATCACGGCGATCCACGGGGCCGCCTGGCGCAGGCTGTGCACGGCCTCCATGCCCACCGCGTCGGGCAGGCGCAGGTCCAGCAGGACGCAGTCGACGCCCCCGCCCAGCATCCATCACCCTGGAGGGTGCCGGCCACTGCCTCCAGCTCGACGTGCCCGGCCCGACCGCCGACCTCGTGCTGGCCTTCACGGGGCGCCTGACTACTTCGTGACGGCGCGCACCCTGAGAATGCTCGCGCTCGCCAGTGAGCAGGCCGGGAACGGATAGGGCACAAACGCCGCGGCGCTCTGGTTGGGCGGGTAGACGCGCAGCCCCGAGGCGGTCGTCGGGTGGCAGGCGCCGGGCGACAGCACGCCGGTGTCGACGATCGCGAGCGTCGAGTGCGCGGTGTTGGCCTTCGCCGGACCGCCGCCGTTGGCGCCCGAGAGCGTCACCGTGTTGACCTTCGTGCCGTTGTCGCGGGTAGCCGCCTTGCCCAGCTGCTGGTGGTTTCGCCCCACCGCCGAGACGCCGGGGTAGCCGCGCAGAGTGCACCGGGCGCCGACGTTGGTGAAGTTCAGGGTGTAGAAGATCGTGCCGGCGGCGCCGTTTGACTGCGTGTCCAGCCACACCACCAGCTGGTTGGTCTTGCAGGCCGGCACGGCGGCGTCCGCGGGGGCAGCGGCCAATCCCAGGAGCAGAGCGGCGCCGCCGAGGGCCAGGGCACGGGCCGCGCCGCGGCGCGTCTTGAGACCGATGGGGCTACGCATCTGAACCTCCGCTGTGGGGTGTGCACGCGACCATAACGCGCGCGGCCGGGCGGGCGCAATCGCTGAAGTAGGCTCGCTGACGTGAGCGTTAAACGTTTCGTGGCCGACGCACAATGGCCCGCGCAGACGCCCGCGGTGACGCCGCTGGGCTTCTGCGTGCGCGACGCCGCGGTGCTGGTCCGCCGTGATCACGACGGTCGCGCGACGCTGCCCGACGCGGTGCCCGAGGGGAGCACCCACGTGCTCGGCTGGCTGGACGGACGGCTGTGCCTGGCGGTCGACGGCACCGACCATGCGGCACCGGAAGGCCTGGAGTGGTGTGATCTGCGCGCGCTGTACCGCCTGATCGACGAGACGCTGTGGTCGATCGCCGGGCGGGCGGCGCAGGTCGTCGGCTGGGATCGCACGCATCGCATCTGCGGGCGCTGCGGAACGCCGACCGTGCCCGCCCCCGACGAGCGCGTGCGCCGCTGTCTGAACTGCGGCCTGCACGCCTATCCCCGCGTCTCGCCGGCGATCATCGTGCTGGTCACCTGCGGTGAGCACGACGAGCGCGCGCTGCTGGCCTGGGGGACCCGCCGCCAGCAGCAGTTCTACTCGACGCTGGCGGGCTTCGTGGAGCCCGGGGAGACACTAGACGAGGCGCTGGTCCGTGAGATCAGGGAGGAGGTCGGCATCGACGTGCGCGACGTCACCTATTTCGGGTCCCAGGCATGGCCGTTCCCCCATCAGCTGATGATCGGCTACCGGGCGCGCTACGCCGGCGGCGAGCTGGTCCTCCAGGAGTCCGAGATCCGCGACGCTCGCTGGTTCACGCCCGATGAGATCGAGACGGTGACCGCCGTGCGCGGTCCCTTCTCGATCGCCGGGCGCCTGATCGACGGCTGGATCGCCGAGCAGGCGGCCCGCGCGAGCGCCTGACCTCACCCGCCCTGGGCGCGCAGGTAGGAACGTGCGCACCTCGCTCACGCGCTCCTTGAGCAGGTTGACGGCGCGCTCCAGCGGGGCCACGTGCTCGTCGGCGTCAGGGCCCGCCGTGTCGCTGGGGCGCGCGGGTGTCCGCGCCGGGGCGAGCCCCCGAAACGCTGGTGGGGTTAGCCCCCGGCCCCTTCTACTGTTGTGGTCATGACGACGAAGCGCGCGGCGATCATCGGCGCGGGGCCATCGGGCTTCTACACCGCAGATCGGCTGCTCAAAGCAGGTTTTGAGGTGGATCTCTATGACGCGCTGCCGACCCCGTTCGGGCTGGTGCGCGCGGGGGTGGCGCCTGATCACCCGAAGATCAAGTCGGTCACCCGCGTGTACGCCAAGACCGCCGCTCATGAGGCGTTTCGGTTCTTCGGAGCGGTGACCCTGGGGTCCGAGGTCTCACGCGAGGATCTGCTGGCCCGGTATCACGCGGTGGTGTACGCGATCGGCACCTCGACCGACAACCGGCTGGGAATACCCGGGGAGGACCGTCCGGGGTCGCACGCCGCGACCGCGTTTGTCGCCTGGTACAACGGCCACCCGTACTTCGCCGAGCACATGTTCGACCTCAACGGCGGCCGGGCGGTGGTGGTCGGCAACGGCAACGTGGCGATCGACGTGGCGCGGATGCTGGTGCTCGATCCCGGCGAGCTGGCGCCGACCGACACGGCTGATCACGCGATCGACGCGTTCGGCATGGCGGGCGTCACCGAGGTGGTGCTGCTGGGCCGCCGGGGGCCGGCGGAGGCGGCGTTCACCAACCCGGAGCTACGCGAGCTGGGCGAGCTCGATCGCGCCGACGTGATCGTCGACCCCGCGCAGCTGGAGGGCGTCTCCGAGCCCGAGGACTCGACCAAGCGACGCAACGTGGAGATCCTGCGCGACTACGCCCAGCGCGAGCCGGCGGGCAAGTCACACCGTCTGGAGCTGCGCTTTCTGCGCTCGCCAGTGGAGATCCTGGGCGAGGGCGACGACGGTCCGGTGACGGGCGTGCGCGTGGCGATCAACCGGCTGGTGCGCTCCGCCGACGGCCGGGTGAGCGCCGAGCCGACGGGGGAGGAGGAGGTGATCGAGTGCGGGCTGGTGCTGCGCTCGATCGGCTACCGGGGCGAGCGGCTGGCGGGCATCCCGTTCGACGATCGCCGCGGGCTGATCCGCAACGAGGGCGGACGGGTCGTCGACGAGGGCGGGAGCCCCTGCCCCGGCGAGTATGTGGTGGGCTGGATCAAGCGCGGGCCATCGGGAGTGATCGGCACCAACAAGAAGGACGCGGCCGACACCGTGGCGCGGATCGTGGAGGACGCCGAGACCGGCCGGCTCGGCCGGCCCGCATCCGAGCACTGCAGTGCCGAGGCGGTGGCCGCGTGGCTGCAGGAGCGCATGCCCGACCATGTCAGCTGGGAGGGCTGGGAGATGATCGACGCCCACGAGTCCCGCCTCGGCGAGCCGCTGGGACGCCCGCGGGTCAAGCTGGTGGCGCTGGAGGAGCTGATCCGCGCCGCCCGCGGGTGACTCGCCTGATCTCAACGCTCTGTCTCGCCGGTCTGCTCGGCGGCTGCGGGTCGGGCGGTGCTGCTCACGATTCGTCGGCCGCCCGCGCGCGGCAGCCGCCGCCACCGCGCCGCGGTCGTCTCGCTCGGGTTGCGGCGATCACCGCCCCCGGACCGCGCCTACTGGGGCGCTCCCAGGATGGCCGGTCGATCCTCGTGTGGCGGGTGGGTGATCCGCGGGGCACGCGGGTGCTGGTGGTCGGATGCATCCACGGCAACGAGTGCGCGGGAATCGCCGTGGCACGGGCGCTTGAGCGGGTGCGTCGCCGGGTTGACCTCTGGATCGTGCCCGACCTGAACCCCGACGGCTATGCCCGCGGCACTCGCCAGGACGCCCGCGGCGTCGACCTCAACGCCAACTGGTCCTCACAGTGGCACGGCGGCGGACAGCCGGGGGATGTGTACTACCCGGGCCCGCGCCCGTTCTCCGAGCGCGAAACGCGACTCGCGCGCGACCTCATCCTGCGCCTCCGCCCCCGTGTGACGATCTGGTACCACCAGCACATGAACGTGGTGTGGGCCTGGGGGCCGAGCACCGCCGCGGGGCGCGTCTACGCTCGGGCGGCCGGGATGCGCTTCTACCATCACCCGTGGCTGGCGGGGACGGCCGCGAACTGGCAGAACCATCACCTGCCGAATACCGCGTCGCTGACGGTCGAGCTGCCCGCCGGCAGCCTCTCGGCGCCGCAGGTCGGTCGCCAGGTGCGCGCCGTGCTGAAGGTCGCCGAGGGGTAGCTGGAAAACGGCGGCGTTTCTTGGCGCGGGCGGGGGCACGGGTTACAGTGCGCCGCGTGGAGCGCCAGATCAGCGTCACGCAGTCAGACGGGGGCCACGCGTACGTCAAGCTCGGGGACGCCGAGGTGCGTGACTCGGTCGAGCTGTCCGAGCACGACGAGGCCGACCGGATCCCGACACTGGATTCGCTGACGCTGCACTTCGACTTCTACGGCCGGCTGACGGCGATCGAGGTGACGGGGGCGGTCGCCTCGGTGCTGCCGCCCGCGCTGATCGAAGAGGATTAGAGAACGCCCGCCCGCCCGGCGCGGGGGCGGATGGGGGGGTCCCCAGCGCCAACCCGATCCCGTTGGTGCCCGCCATCGGCCTCGCTCCACACCCCGCCGGGGACGAGATTCACCTCGTCGGTGCGTGCCAGCACCTCCGGACGTCCCGCGCGGTACAGCACGACGCCGAAGTCGTCGCACACCACCACCGCCGCTACCGCATCCTCGCTCCATCGCGGACCCTCTTCTGTGAGAAATCGAAGCGTACCCCTGTGCCTCGTGCCGGTGACTCAGATTGAGACACCTGGGTCCGGCACGCGCCGCGGCGCTCCAGGCGCGAGAATCTGCCGGACGTGTACTCGACGGTGACGATCACCTCGCCCGACGGCGAGACCCAGGCCGAGTTCGTGCCGGAGGCGAACCTGCTGTGCTGCTCGCTGCGCCATCGCGGCGCCGAGCTCCTGGATCCCGGCCAAGGAATCGAGGCCTATGCCCAGCGCGGCAAGACGATGGGGATCCCGCTGCTGCACCCGTGGGCCAACCGGCTGGCCGGGGCTTCGTACCGCGTGGGCGACACCACGGTCCGCCTGCCCGCGCCCGAGGGCCGCTTCGAGACCGATCCCGGCGGCCTGCCGATTCACGGCGCGCTCCCCGGATGCCTGCGCTGGACGGTGCAGCCCGGATCGCCCTCCGACCGCCTGTCGGCGCAGCTGCGGTGGCGCTCAGCAGAGCTGCTGGAGCTGTTCGGATTCGAGCACGAGCTGGTGATGGAGGCGTCGGTCGCCGGCGGCGAGCTGAGCTTGACGACGACGTTGCGGGCGACCGGAAGCGACCGCGTCCCCGTTTCGTTCGGCTTTCACCCGTACCTGCGAATCCCGGGCTCCTCGCGCCGTGACTGGCGGGTGGCCTTGGGCGCTTCGCAGCGGTTGGTCCTCGACGAGCGGATGATCCCCACCGGCGCGCGCGAGCCGCTCTCAGAGCGCGAGTTCGTGCTGGGCGAGCAGAGCTGGGACGACGGGCTCGGGGGGCTGGACCCGGGCGAGGCGCGCTTCTCGGTGGCGGACGAGCGCACGACGCTGACGGTCACGTTCGAGGCGGGGTTCGATTACGCGCAGGTCTACGCGCCGCCCGGCCACGACTACATCTGCTTCGAGCCGATGACCGCGCCCACAAACGCGCTGGACAGCGGGGACGGGCTGATCCTGGTGGAGCCCGGCGATGAGTACCGGACCCGCTGGAGCGTGACCGTCAGGGTTCGCGAGTAAATAGGTGGCGGGATCCGGGCCGCCGGAACCGTCAATTACGAAGTCGTGGGCCCTTACGCCGTGACGGCGGCGCTCAGCGCGGGGCTGGCCGTGGCTGTCCGCACGGCCGCCCGCGCCGGGGCTTCGGGCGCCAGCCACTGCACCAGCGCCTCCAGGGGCATCGGCCGGGCCAGCAGGAATCCCTGAACGAGGTCGCAGCCGCGGCTTAGCAAATGGGCGAGCACCTCATCGGTCTCGACCCCCTCGGCCACGACGCGCAGCCCCAGGTTGTGGCCCAGGTCGACGACCGAGTGCACGATCGCCGCATGAGCCGGCTGCTCGAGCATGTCGCCGACGAAGCCGCGGTCGATCTTGAGCTCGTCCAGCGCAAGCGCGGACAGGTGGCTGAGCGAGGTGTGGCCCTGGCCGAAGTCGTCGAGGCTGATCTTGACGCCGGCGGCGGCCAGGCGCCCGAGCTCGATCGACGCCCGGGCCGGATCGGCGAGGATCACGGTCTCGGTGACCTCGATCACCAGCCGATGCGGGTCCACGGCGAGCTCGCGCAGCGCCTGGATGACCTCGTCGGCCAGCTCCCCGCGGCCGATCCCGCGGGCCGACACGTTGACGGCGACGGTCAGGTCGGCGCCTGCCTCGCCCAGATCTCGCAGGTCGGTGAGTGCGCGGCGCAGCACCCAGCGGGTGAGCTGGTCGATCAGATTGGTCTGCTCGGCCAGCGGCAGGAACTTGTCCGGCTGTAGCAGCCCGCGCGTGGGGTGCTGCCAGCGGACCAGCGCCTCCATCGCTACGGTGCGATCGGTGGCCAGGTCGCGCTGGGGCTGATAGTGCAGCACCAGCTGATCTGCATCGATCGCCTGGCGCAGCTCGGCGACCAGGCTCAGGGTGGCGGGGTCGTACTGGTCGCGTGACGCGTTGTAGCGGGCGACCCCGGCGTTCTCCGCCTTGGCCAGGTACATGGCGACGTCGGCGCGCCGCATCAGCGTCTCGACGTCATCGGCGTCCAGCGGGGCGAGTGCATAGCCGACGCTGGCCTGCACCGAGAGCGTCAGTCCACCCACCGGCAGGTCGCGCTCCAGGATGCGCCGGATCTCGTCCAGCTCGGCGGCGGGCTCGAGATGATCCTCGCCGGGCACCACCAGCCCGAACTCGTCGCCGCTCAGGCGAGCCACCGTCATCTCCGGTCGCGCGGTACTCTGAAGGCGGCTGGCCAACTCGGTCAACACCTCGTCGCCGTTGCGATGGCCGAGCACGTCGTTGATGTCCTTGAAGCCGTCCAGGTCGACGATCGCGATCGCCACCGACGTGCCGTGGCGGCGGGCTGTCTGAAGCGCCGCCGTCGCCCGGCGCTCGAACAGCGAACGGTTGGGCAGGCCCGTGAGGGTGTCGTACTCGGCGAGGTGGGCATTGAGCTTGGACTGGCGGCGCAGGCGCCCGTTGACCGAGGTGCTGATCGCGAACAGCGCGAGGTAGAGGGCGCCCAGACCGACGATCAGGTCCCGGTACATGGTGGACAGCAGCCGGTCGACCTCGCGGGCGATCGGCGCATAGGACAGGTACAGCTCCAGCACGCCCACCCGACGCTCCGGCGATCCGGCCTCCAGGGGCAGGTAGACCTCGACGGCGCGTGGGCCCGCGTGCCTGGGACTCGTGTCAGCGTTCAGATTGGTCAGACGGGCGACGGGCTGACCGTGGGCCGCGGCGAGGGCATCCTCGTCGACCGGTGCGGCGGCACCGATGGCGTCGTTGGCGAAGACCACTCGGCCGCGGAGGTCGCGCAACTGCAGTCGCAACGTGGCCTGCCCGGAGTCCTTCACGGCCTGGCGGACGAGCCGGCGCAGTTCCGCGCGCTCGACGGTCGTCAGCCCGTCGGACAACGGCGCGTTATCCAAGCGTGGCCCGATCGCCGTCTCGGCGATCAACTGCGCCTCGGCGCGCGCCTGGCTGAGGCCGCGCTGTTGAGCCTGCTGGCGAAAGTGGGAAGCCAGGATCAAGCCCAGGGCCACGATCGGGATCAGGCTGACCACGGCGTAGACGGCGAACAGGCGAGCGGTCGAATGGCGCGCTTGGGCCACGGGATGCACACCCCCTTGGTCGGCACCCGGCGCGGGTTCCGTGAGGGTCGCTGGACGCCGCCGGGGGTGGGCGGGTTCGTCACAATGGGACGTTCGTCCAGATGTGAGCCGGATTCGAGCCCGTAAAGAGGAGAGCGGATGGACCTGACCTTCAATGAGTCTGAGCTCGCATTTCGCGACGAGCTGCGAGCGTGGTTCGCAGACCACGCGCCCGGGCGCGAGCCGGAGGGCGACGAGGACGCCCACTACGCCTGGCGACGGGACTTCCAGCGCCAGCTGGCCGACGACGGCTGGGGTGCCGTGCACTGGCCGGTCGAGTTCGGGGGCCGGGGCGCGACGCTGACCGAGTCGGCGATCTTCTTCGAGGAGCTGGGTCGCTCCGGGGCACCGCTGCCGGCCAACGTCCTGGGCCTGCTGCTGGCCGGCCCGACGATCATGACCTACGGCACGCCCGAGCAGAAGGATCGCCATCTGAACCCAATCCTCACCGCCGAGGAGATCTGGTGCCAGGGCTTCTCCGAGCCCGACGCCGGCTCGGACCTGGCGAGTCTGAAGACGCGCGCCGTCAAGGACGGGGACGAGTGGGTGATCAGCGGCCAGAAGGTGTGGACCAGCGGCGCGCAGTATGCGAAGTGGTGCATGCTGGTCGCCCGCACGGACGCGGAGGTCGCCAAGCACAAGGGCCTGACCTACTTCCTGATGGACATGGACCAGCCGGGGGTACAGGTCGTTCCGCTGCGCCAGATCACGGGCGAGAGCGAGTTCAACGAGCTGTTCATCGACGGCGCCCGGGTCCCCGACGAGAACGTGCTCGGCGGCGTGGGCAACGGCTGGAAGGTGGCGCTGACCACGCTGATGAACGAGCGCTCGGGACTGGCCTTCTTCCTTCAGGTGCGCCTGCGCCAGCTGCTGGACCGCCTGATCGAGGAGGCGGCCGCGCGCGACCTGCTCGATGACCCGGTGGTCGCGAACGGCCTGGGCGAGCTGCACCTCAAGGCCGAGGTGCTGCGCTTGACCGCCTATCGCGGCTTGACCGCGATCGAGAAGTACGGCCAGCCCGGTCCCGAGGGATCGCTGACCAAGTGGATGTGGTCGGAGACCAACCAGCAGCTGACGCAGTTCGCGGCGGATCTGCTGGGGCCCGACGCGCTGGTGGCCGGCGGCCGCTGGTCCTATGAGCTGCTGCGGGCTCGCGGCAACTCGATCGAGGGGGGGACCACCGAGGTCCTCAAGAACATCGTCGCCGAGCGCGTGCTCGGCCTGCCCAAGGCCCGCTAGGAGGCTTCACGAATGGATTTCGACCTGACAGAGGACCAGCGGGAGATCAAGTCGGTGGCGCACGAGCTGCTGGGCGTCCGCTCGCCGATCGCCAAGGTGCGCCAGGCCGCGGACGCCGGCCAGTACGACGCCATGCTGTGGCATGAGATCGTGGAGCTCGGATGGCCGGGGATCGCGGTCGCCGAGCAGTACGGCGGCCAGGATCTCGGAGCGGTGGAGCTGGCCGTGCTGCTGGAGGAGCTGGGCTATGCCTGCGCGTCCACCCCCCTGCTGTCGACGGCGGTGGCGGCCGCCGCGATCCAGGCCGGAGGGTCCGAGGAGCAGCGCGAGCGCTGGCTGCCGGGCCTGGTGGCGGGCGAGATCACGGCCGGGGTGGGCAGCGCCGAGCTGATCGTCGACGGCCACGAGGCCGACCTCGTGGTCCTGATCGACGGCGACGCAGCCAGCGTGCTCACGGGCGCGCAGTCAGAGCCCCTGGCGACGATCGATCCCACCCGCCGCTATGCCCGCCTGCGATCCGGCGCTGACGTGGACGCTGAGGCCCTGGCCGACGGCGTGGCGGCGCGCGTGCGCGCCGCCGTGGCCGCCGAGGTGGTCGGAGTAAGCCAGAGAGCCCTGGAGATGACCCTCGATTACGTCAAGGACCGCAAGCAGTTCGGGGTCCCGGTGGGCTCCTTCCAGGCGGTCGCGCACCGCTGTGCGCAGATGCTGCTGCACACCGAGAGCGCCCGCTCGACGGCCTACTTCGCCGCGTGGGCCGCCGACGCGGAGCCCAGCCGCCTGGCCGAGGGAGCGGCCCTGGCTGCCGCCGCGGCCGCCACCGCCGGCCGCGAGGTCACCGCCTCGGCGATCCAGGCCCACGGCGGGATCGGCTTCACCTGGGAGGCCGATGTCCATTGGCTGTACAAGCGCGGCGAGGTCGACCGGGCGTTGCTGGGCGGCGCCGGGCGTCATCTGGCGGCGCTGGCGCGAGCGGCGGCCGAGCGGGTCGCGGTTCCGGCCGGCTGAGCGCGTGGCCGCCGGCGCGTCGGGTCGCCGGCGCGTGAGGGCGCGCTTGCAGTGACAAGGGATGCGCGGCGGGCTGGCGAACAGCCTGGTTGTTCGCCAGCCCCAAGGAGTCACGAGATGAGCTACTTCCGCAAGCCGGGTGCCGGGCTCGACGAGCAGGTCCGGACCGGCACCGAACCCGACGAGCTGCTGTACCACGACGGCGCGGTGCAACCGGCCCCGGCGCCGCGCAGCCCGTTCGGCGAGTTGGCCGGCCGGTTCAGCCGCTGGATGCAGGGGCTGGAGCCCGAGCCGCTCGACGGGGAGACGGTCGAGCACGACGTGCTCGGCGACCCGAGCGCCTGGGAGCCGCAGCCCGAGACCGAGCGGGAGCCCGAGGCGTCCGGTCCGCCGCCGCGCTTCCCCCTCGTTCGCTATGGCTACAGCCAGGCCGAGGTCGACCGCAGGCTGAGCGAGCTGGAGCGCGAGCTGGCCGACCGCGAGGGCGAAGTGGAGGAGCTGCGCAAGCAGGAGAAGCCGCCGATGTCGATCACCGAGGAGATCGAGCGGATCGGCGAGCAGACCGCCTCGATCCTGGTGGTCGCCCACGACCAGGCGCACGAGACGACCCAACGGGCCCAGGAGCAGGCCGAGCGGTGCATCGCCGACGCGGCCGCCAACGCGGTGGCGATCACCGCCGAGGCCAAGGAGCGCCTGCGTGAGCTCGACGACGAGACCGACTCGGTGTGGCGCGAGCGCGACCGGCTGCTGGAGGACACGCGGGCCGTATCGGAGCGGTTGGCGGGGCTGGTGGACGAGGCGGTCAGCCGCTTCCCCGCCGACGCCGACAAGTCGTCGCCGGCGCCCGGGACGTCCGCTCAGTTCTAGCTTTAGCTGGGCCCGGGCTGCTCGTTCCGCGCCACCAGGGCTGACGCGCGCCCCCGGCGAGCGCGTAACCTGTTCGCGCGATGGCCGTCGTCGCCAGTCCGCGCCAGCGTGCTGAGCGCCCCCGGAGCGCTCTCTTCGAGCACCGCTCCGAGGCGTGGCTGCTCGCTGGGATCATCCTCGTGGGCGCGCTGCTGCGCTTCACGACCCTCGGGGTGCAGAGCTTCTGGTTCGACGAGGCGACGACCTGGCAGATCGTTTCCCACGGCCTGGGGCACGTCTTCTCCCAGGTCCCCCGGACCGAGTCCACGCCCCCGCTGTACTACGTGCTGCTGTGGCTGTGGTCGCGCGTGTTCGGACTGAGCGAGGCGGGCCTGCGGTCGTTCTCGGCGCTGTGCGGTACGGCAACGATCGCTGTGGTCTGGGCGATTGGCCGGCGGCTGGCCTCCCCGCGAGCCGGGCTGATCGCCGCGCTGCTGACCGCCACCAACCCGTTCCTGGTCTGGTACTCACAGGAGGCCAGGGCCTACTCGCTGCTGCTGGCGATGAGCGCGGTGTCGCTGCTGGCACTCGTGCGCGTGCTGGCGTCGCCCAGCCCGCGACGCGTGCTGGCGTGGGGGGTCAGCTGCGCCCTGGCGCTGGCCGCGCACTACTACGCGGCGGTGGTGATCGTGCCCGAGGCGTTGTGGCTGGCGATCGTGCTGCGGCGGCGCGGCCTGCTGAACCTCGAGCGGGTGGTCCTCGGGCTTGCCCCGATCATCGTGGTGGGGGGAGCCCAGCTGCCGCTGATGATCCATCAGAACGACGGCCGCGCCAGCTACATCGCCAACAGCGGCTCGCTGCCCTATCGCGTGGTGCAGCTGTTCAAGCAGGACCTGATCGGCGAGGGCCAGCCGGCCAAGGGCCTGCTGACGGCCATCTGCTCCGTCGCCGTGGTGCTGGGACTGGCCCTGCTGTTGACGCGCTCGCGCCGCGAGGAGCGCTCGTCCGCGGTGACGCCGCTGGTCGTGGGCGTCGGCGGGATCCTGCTGGCGATCGTGATCGCGAAGATCGGCACCGATTACTTCAACACCCGCAACCTGCTGCCCACCTGGCCGGCGCTGCTGGTCGTGGTGGCGCTCGGACTGGGCGCCTCGGGCGCGGGACGGCTCGGCGCGCTGGGGACGGCGATGATCGTCGCCGTGGGGCTGTTCTGCATCTTCAACGTCGAGCTCAACCCCCTGTACCAGCGTCAGAACTGGCGCGGCGCGGCGCATGTGCTCGGGCCGGCGACCCAGCCCCGGGCAATCGTCTCCGACCTCCACAGCGAGGTCCCGCTCGAGCCCTACCTGCGGGGGCTGGGCGCGTTCCCAGCGGCCGGGGCGCCCGTCCGGGATGTCGACCTCATCTGGCTGCAGCGACCCGCGCGGTGGGGGCCGATCGGCCCCTTGACGCCGGCGGCGCTGCCGGGATTCACGGCTGGGCCCGTGACCCGCACCAATTCCTATGTGGTGGTCCGCTACCGCGCTGCCCGGCCGACGCTCGAGCCCTACGCGACTCTCAGCCGGCTGTATCCCGACCCGACCCGGATGCTGACCCTGCTGCAACGGTGACCCGTCTGCGCTCGCGCTAAGGGTCCGGCCCGTCCGCGTGGCATCCGCAGCACGGCGACCACGAACGCCACCGCTAGCTGTACGTCGACTTCGAGACCGCGCTGTAAGGGCCGCGAGCTCCGACCGGCGCCCGCGGGTCAGGTACGCTCGTGTCCCGTGCCTCTGTGCGTCCTGATCGGGTTGCTCGTCCGCCGGCTGGCGAGGTTGGTCACCCGGCGCGGCGAGGTGGACTCGGCCCCGACCACCGGCGCCGCGCTGCCTGAGCGGACCGGGTAGACATCTCGCGGTCAGCGCCGTGACCCACGTCGACCTGCAGATGATCTTCACCACCTGGAAGGGCGACGCGGGCGCGATTGTCCTCTACGCGGTGCTGCTCGCGCTGGCCATCGCCTACGGGATCGCCGCCCGGCGCCGCTCGCCGCGTGGCCGTCGCTGGCCGGCGGCGCGCACCGCCGCGTTCATGACCGGGCTGGCGCTGCTGGCGCTGATCTACGGCTCGGGCCTGGAGGTCTACGAGGACCAGCCGGCGGTCCACGTCGTCCAGCACCTGCTGACGATGATGGCCGCTCCGCCGTTGCTGGTGCTGGGGGCGCCGATCACGCTGCTGTTGCGCACCCTGGCTCCGCGGCGGCGCCCGGCGATCGTGCGGCTGCTGGACGATCCCTCGTTCGCGATGCTGTCGGGACCGCGGGCGCCGCTGATGCTGACGCTCGACTACTACCTGACGATGTACGTCTACCAGCTCACCCCGCTGCACACGTGGAGCGAGCAGAGCACCGACCTGCACTTCATCGTCCATCAGTACTTCCTGTTCTGCGGGCTGTTCTTCTGGTGGCCGCTGGTGGCCGCCGATCCCGTGCGCCTGCGGCTGAGCGCCTCGACCAGGCGCGTGATGGTGTGGCTCGGCCTGCCGGCGTTCGGCCTGCTCGGCGTGATCGAGCTGGCCGCCGGCTCCATCACCACCGGCTGGTCCTACCTGGCCGGCGGCGC